>NZ_BAABWV010000012.1:0-168054 GCF_040365005.1 Aquicoccus sp. SU-CL01552
ACATGTTTAGGTTTTGGTCAGGTTGTTGCGTCAAGCTTCCAGTGAAAGGGAGTGTCGCGATGACCAAGACAGAGCTGTTGCAGCGCTGGTTCGACGAGGTGTGGTTTCGGGGCAACCTGGACGCCATCGGTGAGTTGTTCGTTCCCAACACCGAGGCGAACGGAGTGCTGCCCGAGATCGAGTTCGGCCCCGACGAGTTCCGCGAGTTGGTCAAGGTGATGCGCGACCACCTCGGCAACATCCGGGTAACGCTTCACAAGACCATCGAACAGGACGATTGGCTTGCGGCGCTGGTCCGGGCGCAAATGACGCGCATCGACAACCACGCCCCGGTCGAGATGACGGGCCAGGTGATGGCCCGGTTCGAGGGCGACAAGATGGTCGAGACCTATAACCAGTTCAACCTGATCTCGCTGTTCGAACAGATGGAGCAGTTCCCGCCGCATACCTTGCCGATCTGCATGACCGGCGCCCGGCTGACCTGGGCCTGAGGCCCGTTCGTGAACCGAATGCGGGACCGGCGGTCAAGGCGTCGTTGACCCGCAGGCGCCCGGCGGATATCGCGGCGGGGCGGGACGCCCCTGGCCCCGCGTGATGTCCTTTGCCCGCCGACAAGGTGACCTGCCCCGATGACCGACGCCCCGGACCGCATCGCCGCGCCGCCCGCCTATCGGGCGCTGTTGCGGGTCTTCGGCCGCATCGGGCTGTTGTCCTTTGGCGGTCCGGCAGCGCAAATTGCGCTGATGCACCGGGAATTGGTGGAAGAGCGCGACTGGCTGGACGAGCCCGATTTCCTGCGCGCGCTGTCGCTGTGCATGCTGCTGCCCGGCCCCGAGGCGATGCAACTGGCCACCTACGCCGGGTGGCGGCTGCGCGGGGTGCCCGGCGGGTTGATCGCGGGCGGTCTGTTCGTCCTGCCCGGCGCCCTGCTGATCGCGGTGCTGGTGGCGCTCTATGCCGCATTCGGCGCGCTGCCACCGGTGCAGGCGGCGTTTCTGGGCATCAAGGCGGCGGTGATCTTGATCGTGGTCCAGGCCCTGCGCGGGCTGACGCGCAAGGCGCTGACCTCGCCCGGCGCCCGGATCCTCGCCGGGCTGTCCTTTGCCGCGATCTTCGTCCTGAACCTGCCGTTTCCGTTGATCGTCGCAGGCGCCGCGCTCTGGGGGTGGGTCGCGGCGCGGGGCGAGGCCATCTCCGACACGCCCCAACCGTCGGTGCCGGCCGAGAAACCGCTGCGCACCGCGCTTGGCTGGCTGGTGCTGTGGCTGGGGCCGCTTGCCGCGCTCACCGCCTTCGGGGCGCCGCTGCTGGCCCAGATCGGCTGGTTCTTTGCCTGGTTGGCGGTGATCAGCTTTGGCGGCGCCTATGCGGTTCTGGCCTACATGACCCAGACCGTGGTCGACGCCCATGGCTGGATCAGCACCGCGCAGATGATCGACGCGCTGGGATTGGCCGAGACCACGCCGGGGCCGCTGATCCTGGTGACACAGTTCGTCGCCATGCTCACCGGGCAGCTACAGGGGGGCCCGGTGCTGGCGCTGGCGGCCGGCGCGGTGGCGCTCTGGGCGACCTTCGTACCCTGCTTTCTCTGGATCTTCCTCGCCGCGCCCTACATGGACCGGCTTGCCACGCGCCCGCGCCTTTCGGCGGCACTGGGCGGGGTCACCGCCGCCGTCGCCGGCGTGATCCTGAACCTGTCGGTGTGGTTCGCGCTGCATGTCCTGTTCGGCCGCGTCACCACGCGCGACCTCGGGCCGGCCTCGCTGCCGTGGCCCGAACTGGCCACGCTGGACCCGGTCGCGCTGGGGCTTGTCGCGCTGGCGGCGGCGCTGATACTCCGGGCCCGGCGCGGCATCGGTGTGACCCTTGTCGTGATGGCCGGCGCCGGTCTGCTGGTCGGAACGCTGTGATGACGGCAGAAGCGAAGCGCACCGCGTTCCCCCTCTTTTGTTTCCCGTCGAATCCCTTATGCTGACCGAAGAAGAATTGGAGAACGGAAATGTCGCGCGGCATTGATTACGGCAACCTGATGCATCAGGCGATGCGCGGTCTGATCAAGACCGTTCTGAAGGGTGTGCAAAAAGACGGGTTGCCCGGCGCACATCATTTCTTCATCACCTTCGACACCCAGCACCCCGATGTGAAGATCGCCGACTGGCTGTCGGAACGCTATCCCGAAGAGATGACGGTGGTGATGCAGCACTGGTACGAAAACCTCGAGGTCACGGACGAGGGGTTTTCGGTGACGCTGAATTTCGGCGATGCGCCAGAGCCGATCTATATTCCCTACGACGCGATCAAGACCTTCGTCGATCCCTCGGTGGAGTTCGGCCTCCGGTTCGAGGCGGCCGACGATGAGGATGACGAGGACGACGAGGATCTCGACCTGCCCGAAGAGGACGAGGCGCCCGAAGGCACGGGTAAGCCGGACGCGGATGTCGTCTCACTCGACAGTTTCCGCAAGTAGGGGCCGGACCTGCCGATCGCTATTGCCGTTTCAGGAAGGTTTCGACCGAGCGTTGCTCCACCCCGTTGCGGGTGACGATGAACTTCAGGTCAAGCCCGCCCTCGGCCAGCGTACGGTCGAACTGCTGGATCTCGTAATCTCCGTTCTCATCCACGAAGAGAGAGAACATCGTCATGGTGTCGTCGTGGATGCGCCCCCAGACAAAGGGTTCCCCCTTCATCGGGTCAAGCTGCACCGCGTGACCAAAGACGTTGCGCCGCATGCCCGCGCTGAACAACCCGTTGCGTTCGGTCGGCAGGAAATCGATGGCGTAGGATTTCGATTTGAAGCTCCCATCCGGCCTGTGCGTGGTCGAGGTCCATTCCACGGTGAACCCCTTCTTGTTGGCGCTGATGGTCACGCTCATGTCACGCGGCGCGCGTGATCCATCGGCCGAAACCACCTCGGCGGAGCCGGTGTACTTGCCGACAAAGGGCGTGATCGACCCGTTCGCGCGCGCCGGCGCGGCGGTGATCGTCAGGACGAGCGCCGCGACGACGGCAAGCAGGCGCATCGGGAAGGACGGCGACAGTGCGGAAACGGACATTCGGCGATCCTTTCAAACTGGCGGCCGCGCAACGCTGGACGCGGTCGCCCTTGACGGTAACACCCTACAATGTGGGGCCGCCAAGGCAATCGTCCAATACGCGACTGGCACGCAACCGCCGCCGCGCCCTGTCTATACCTTGGGAGGTTAAGGATTTATGCTGCGCGCAACTGGCCGATTGCGCCCCCGCGCCGGGGCGGCTAGACGGCATGCAACCGCATACGAAACGGAGTGTTCCATGACCAAGACCCGCACCGAGACCGACAGCTTTGGTCCTCTCGAAGTTCCCGCCGACAAGTACTGGGGCGCACAGACCCAGAGGTCGCTGATGAATTTCCCGATCGGCTGGGAAAAACAGCCGGTCGCCATCGTGCGGGCGCTGGGGGTCATCAAAAAGGCCTGCGCCATGGCCAACAAGGACAGCGGCGCCCTCGATGCGAAACTGGCCGACGCCATCATCCAGGCCGCCGGCGAGGTGATCGAGGGCAAGTTCGACGACAACTTTCCCCTCGTGGTCTGGCAGACCGGCTCGGGCACCCAGTCGAACATGAACTCCAACGAGGTGATCGCCAACCGCGCGATCGAGATCCTCGGCGGCGTGATCGGCTCCAAGGACCCGGTGCACCCGAACGACCACTGCAACATGGGGCAAAGCTCCAACGACACCTTCCCCACCGCGATGCATATCGCCACCGCGATGTCGGTGCGCGACGTGCTGCTGCCGGGGTTGAAGAAACTCCTCGCCGGACTCGAGGCCAAGGCGGAAGAGTTCAAGGACATCATCAAGATCGGCCGCACCCATACCCAGGACGCCACGCCGCTGACACTGGGCCAGGAATTCTCGGGCTATGCCCAGCAGGTGCGGCAGGGGATCGCCCGCATCGAGGCCGCGATGCCCGGTATCTACGAGCTGGCCCAGGGCGGCACCGCCGTCGGCACCGGGCTGAACACCCGCAAGGGCTGGGGCGAAACGGTCGCTGCCAACATGGCCGAAATCACCGGCCTGCCCTTTGTCACCGCGCCCAACAAGTTCGAGGCCCTGGCCGCCCATGACGCCATGGTTTTCCTGTCCGGCGCCCTCGCCACCGTGGCCGGCTCCTGCTACAAGATCGCCAACGACATCCGCTTCCTCGGCTCCGGCCCGCGTTCCGGGCTGGGCGAGCTGATCCTGCCCGAGAACGAGCCGGGATCCTCGATCATGCCGGGCAAGGTCAACCCGACCCAGGCCGAGGCGCTGACCCAGGTCGCAGCCCACGTGATGGGCAATGATGCCGCGATCAAAT
Source organism: Aquicoccus sp. SU-CL01552 (assembly GCF_040365005.1). NCBI lineage: Bacteria > Pseudomonadati > Pseudomonadota > Alphaproteobacteria > Rhodobacterales > Paracoccaceae > Aquicoccus > Aquicoccus sp. SU-CL01552. The sequence goes on from NZ_BAABWV010000012.1 coordinate 4,337, forward strand.
TCGCCGGCAGCCAGGGACATTTCGAGCTGAACGTCTACAACCCGATGATGGCCTACAACCTGCTGCAGTCGATCCAGCTTCTGGGCGATGCCACCGACAGCTTTACCGAGCGGATGCTGAACGGCATCCAGGCCAACGAGGCGCGGATCGAGAAGCTGATGACCGAAAGCCTGATGCTAGTGACCGCGCTGGCGCCCACCATCGGCTATGACAACGCGACCAAGGTGGCCAAGACCGCGCATAAGAACGGCACCACGCTGAAGGAGGAAGCGATCGCGCTTGGCTTCGTCGATGCCGAGACCTTCGAGAAGGTCGTGCGCCCCGAGCAGATGATCGGCCCCAAGGACTGATGGGCAAGCCGGTCAACCTGAACCGGTTTCGCAAGGACAGGGCGCGGGCCGAGAAAAAGGCCCGCGCCGACCAAAACGCGGTGAAGTTCGGCCGCGGCAAGGCCGAGAAAGATCTGGACCGCGCCCGCGCCGAGAAGGCCCGCCGCGATCTGGATGGCCATGAACGCGATGGTGGGGGCGACGAATGAACCGTCCGCGCAAGCATTCCCTCACCCTCAAGGGCCACCGCACCAGCGTGTCACTGGAAGACGAGTTCTGGCAGGCCTTTCGCGAGATCGCCGCCGAGGACGGCCGCGCGATCAATGAGTTGGCGGCCGAAATTGACGCGGCGCGAGGCACCGATTGCGGGCTCGCCTCGGCGATCCGGCTTTACGTGTTGCGACGATTAAGGGCACGTTAAGCAGCCCGGGGCATTCTTTGGACATGATCCAGCTTTCGCCCCATCTCACGCCGGAAAAATGGCTGTTCCAATTGTTCAGTTCCAAGGCCGCCTGCGACGGTGGAGTCATCCGCCGACAGGCCCGTGACGTGGAACGCCTGGTCGGCCGGCAGCGGTTCGAGGCGGAACTGGCCCGGCGCGGGTTTCACGCGGTGGAGAACGCCGGCCAGATCGTGATCTTCTGCAATCAACAGCCGGTCCGGGTCATTCGCTAGAGCCAAATTCCTTCGAAGGAACTTGTTCAGAAAATTCGAATTTTTCGGCCCTCACGCTCGCCGGGTCAGCCGCAGCCAGATCCCGTCTTTCGCCCGCACGGTCAGATGCGCCACCGGCACCGGGTCGCGCCCCTCGACCCGCTCCACCCGGAAGCGCCGAAGCAGCATCGACAGCAACAGCGGCCCCTCGACCATGGCAAACCCGGCGCCGGTACAGACGCGGGGCCCGGCGGAGAACGGGATATAGGCCTCGCGCTGGCACTGCTTGCCATTCGCGCTCTTCCAGCGGTCGGGGTCGAAGCCGTCGGGGTTGTCCCACAGCCGCTCATGCCGGTGCAGATGCCAGGGGCTCAGCACCAGCTGCGCGCCTTGTGGCACGGCACGGTCGCGGAACCGCTCCGGACAACTGGCCTCGCGCACCATCATCGGCACCGGCGGATAAAGCCGCAGCGCCTCGCGGAACACGTCCCGGCTGACCCGAAGTTTCGACACCGCGCCGAACTCGGGCACCAGCGTCGCCGCCTCTTCCGCGACCTTCTCCTGCCACTCGGGATAAAGCGCCATCAGGTACAGCGTCCAGGCCAGGGCCGAGGCGCTGGTCTCATGGCCGGCGAGGAAAAAGATCGCCACCTGGTCCACCATCTCGCCGGTATCGAACCCCTGCCCGGTGTCGGGATCGACCGTCGTCATGATCTTGGTCGCGAGATCATCCGGCGCCCTGCCGGCGTCGATCTCGGCCCGCCGCTCGGCTGTCAGCCGCCGGATCAACCCACGGATTCTCCTGGCGTTCGCCCGCGTGCCCCTGGGGTAAAACCGCGGCATCCAGCGTGGCAGCGGCAGGAAAGCCGCGAGGTTCAGGATCGGTTGCGCCCGCTGATAGGCGCGGAACCGCGAAAACACCTCTGCTGCGACCTCGTGCTCGATGGGAATCGAGAACAGGGTGCGAAAGATCACGTCGGCGGCGGCATGGCTTGTCACCGCCTCGATCTCGACCGGAGTGCCATCCGCGTGATCCTCCAGCCGGGCGACGGTGGCTTCACCTGCCGCCCACATCGCCGGAAAGGCATCCTTGAGCCGCCCGCCCTCGAAGGCCGGGTCGATGATCCGCCGCTGCCGCTTCCAGACCTCTCCATTGGTCAGGAACACCGAGTTTCCCAGCAGCGGCCGCAGCCCCTCGCCAATGCGCCCGGATTTCGGGAAATCATCGGGCCTATCCTTGAGCACCGTCTTCACCAGTTCCGGCTGGTTCAGCAGGAAGGAGCGGAAGAAGGGCGTGCGGAACTCGGCCATCCAGGCGCGGTAGAGACGCGCCGGCTGGGCCGAGAGGATATCCTGCCGGAACAGCCGGGCGTAGCGCCACAAGGAAACCTTGTCGGGGCGCGCGGGCGGTTTCGGGGGCGGCGGCACGCTCACGGTGCCACCGAGGTGTATTTCGATACCGGCGCCTCGATCCGCGAATTCGACGCCGCCCTGCCCCGGTATCGGTCGGCCAGCGTTTGTGGCCCGGCGGTGATGCGGAAATAATCGTAATCCCCGGGCCGGTCGAAGGCACAGAGATACTGGAAATGCAGCCGGAAGAAGCGCCAGCGCATCGCCGCCCACCGGGCCGGGCTGAGCGTCTGGGTAAAGGCGGCAGAGAGCACCAGCGGCCAGCGCTTTACCCCTGGTGCCACTCCGCTGACCGCGACCGGATCGCAGAGTGCAAAGGCGCATCCATCGCCGGGGGCCGAAACATCGACCCAGGCCAGTTCCTCCCGCGTGCAGAGGTATTGCAGATCGGCGCGCAACCGATGCGCCCGCGGCAGGAAGGACACCATCGGCACCACCTGCCCCAGCGTGAGAAACCCCAGCGCCGGGCCATCCGCAGGCACCCGCCCCGCCCGGATCAGGTCGGCCAGAACCGAAACGCCCAAGTGCGCCCCCGAGGAATGGCCAACCACCAGAACCTCGTCCACATCCTCGCGCAGCGCCTCGGCGATGAGATCGGCGAATTCGGACAGCCGCGCCTCCAGTTCCGACGGGTTGGCACCGCGATAACGGGCAGAATAGGCATAGTCATGCATCAGGTAATAGACGAAGAACTTGCCATCGCGGGCCTTGACCCAGAGCATCAGGGCCAGCGCCGCGCCGGCCCCCAGCGCCGCCCCCAACAGTCGCAGTACCGCCCCGGGCAGGCCGGTCAGGCCCAGGTCCTCGGCCACGGTTCCTGCCAGAAAGGCCGCCGCCCAGATCAGCACCACCGCCACGACCAGTTGCAGCAGCAGCATCCCGACAGGATAGAGCGCGGCGATCACCGGCCCCTTGCGCAGCCGCATCAGCCGTCCCAGCGCGCCGCTGGCGATATAGATCCAGGCGGTTTGCGCCAGTTGCAGGTAGGTGGCGAGGATGCTGTTCGACATGCTGCCACGCACGATGTCGGACCAGACCAGAACCTCCACCTCGGCCGAAACCGGCGCGCCCTCGATCTCGGCCTCGACGTGCCAGCCATAGGGGCCGCTGCCGGCCTGCTTGGGCCGCAGGGCAATGTCATAGCCCGAGATCGCGGCCTGCGCGGAGGACTCTTTTCGATAAAGCTCGCGGTAGCGGCGCGGGTGGATCGGATCGTAGCCGGGGATATAGAACACCCGTCGCCGGCGCACCCGTGGCGCCTGCCGTTCCGGTTCTGCCGCCTGCTCGTGACCCATTCCGCCCTCGTTCTTGCGCGGATGTTAACCGGCTTTTCGGGCGAGAGTAAGGCCATTACAGGGCTTCAGCCCAGCACGGCAAGGGCGGGGAAGGTTTCGAGCAGCCAATAGGAAAAGGCGGAGAACCCCCCGGTCAGCATCAACAGCCCGATGGTCCAGAGCAGCAGGCCCATGATCCGCTCGATCCGGTCCATGTGTCGCTTCATCCAGCCCATCAGCCCGCCGAGGCGCGGCAGGAATCCGGCGACCAGCAGGAACGGGATGCCCAGCCCCATCGCGTAGACCGCCAGCAGAACCGTGCCACGCGTCACCGAGGCCTCGGAGGCGGCCAGCGACAGGATCGCACCCAATTGCGGGCCGATGCAGGGGGTCCAGCCAAAGGCAAAGGCGAGGCCCAGCACATAGGCCCCCAGCGCGCTGCCGCCGCGATCGCCGACGTCGATGCGCGCCTCGCGGTCGAGAAACCCGATGCGATAGATGCCGAGGAAATGCGCCCCGAACACCATCACGAGGATCCCGGCAACGGTGTTGAACACCGATTGATACTGCAGGAACACCATCCCGATGGCCGAGGCGGTGAAGCCAAGGAACAGGAACACCGTGGACAGGCCCAGAACAAAGAACAGCGCGGGCACCAGTGCCTTGTTGCGCGCCGCGCGCCCGGTGCTCAGGTCGGTCACCGAAACGCCGCTCATGTAGGCGAGATAGGGCGGCACGATGGGCAGCACGCAGGGCGACAGAAAGCTGATGATCCCGGCCGCAAGGGCCACGGCCATGGCGGGCAGCAAACCCGCGTCGATGATATCAATTCCCAACATGCCTGCGACATAGTCGATCGCCGGCGCGAGGTCACTGTGCAATGCGGTCACATCTTTGTGGACATGCCGGATCGGTTGCGCCTATCTCACCGCCATGACGGAGATTTCGGAAACGCTGGACACCATCGGGCTGCTTTGCCCCCTGCCCGTTCTCAAGGCGCGCAAACATCTGGCCGCCCTGCCCGAGGGGGCGGTTCTGCGCCTGCTGGCCAGTGATCCGGCGGCAGTGATCGACGTGCCGCATTTCTGTGCCGAGGCCGGCCATGTCCTGCTGGAAGACGCCGCCGAGGGCGACCACCACGTCTACCTGATCCGCAAGGGCGGCTGAGGAGGGCAAAACGCCCATGGCTTGAAACGCAAAAGGCCCCGGACCTTGGTCCGGGGCCTTTGTTGCAATGTCTTAAGAGGCTCAGCGTCCGCCCATCGACCACCAGCCGCGCCGCTTGGGCTTCGGCTTGTCCTCCACCGAGGCTGGCTCGGCCGCCGCGACGGCCGGTTCCGGAACGCGTTCCGGTTCGGGCGCGGGTTCGGCTTCCGGCGCGGGGTCTGCCTCGGGCGTGACCGCGACCGGCTCCGGCCGTTGTTCCGGGGCAGCTTCCGGTTCCGCTTGGGCAGCGGGCTCGGCAACAGGGGCCGGCTCGGGTGTCGTCTCCGGCGCCTCTGCCGCCGCGGGGGCACTCTCGACCGCCGGTTCTGCGGTCACCGCTTCGACTTCAGCGACAGGCTCGGGCGCGCCGGTTTCGGCCTCAGCCGTATCCGCCGCGACGGTCTCGGTCTTGCGCGACCGCGAACGGGACCGCGACCGGCTGCGCGAGGATTTTGGCTTGGCCTTGGGCTCTTCCGCTTCCGCGTCGGACGCACCGGATTCGGCGGTTTCGACCTCGGCGGCAGGCGCCTCTTCGGCCGTGTCAGGCGCTGCGTCACCGGCGTCGTCGCCGTTGCCGTTCTCGCCATCACCGTTGGTGCTGCCCGACTTGGGCTTGCGCCGCCGCCGCCGCCGCTTGCGCTTGGGCTTGGGCGTTTCCTCGGTGGTCTCGACCTCTGCCGCGACCTCTTCGGCAACCTCGTCGGTGATGTCCTCCTCGACGATGTCCTCGGCCTCTTCCGGCTCCATCAGGGTGGCATCGACCGATACCACCGGCGCGGTGGCCTCGGGCACGGTCCGCGTCGCGGTCTTGAACTTCTCCAGCGTGAAGTCGGGGCTGATCAGGTGCATGTCACCCTCGACCCGGACCGACAGGCCATAGCGCGATTCGATCTGGGCGATATGCTCGCGCTTTTCGTTCATCAGGTAATTGGCGATGCCGATCGGGCATTTCACCAGAACCTCGCGCGAGCGACGCCGCACGCCCTCTTCCTCGATCTGGCGCAGAATGTTCAGCGCCATGTTGTCATCCGAGCGGATGAGGCCGGTGCCGTGGCAGGCCGGGCACGGCTGCGTGGTCGCCTCGATCATGCCGGGGCGCAACCGCTGGCGGCTCATCTCCATCAGGCCAAAGCCCGAGATGCGGCCGACCTGGATGCGGGCGCGGTCGGTCTTCAACCGGTCCTTCATCCGCTTTTCGACGGCAGCGTTGTTCTTGCGCTCGTCCATGTCGATGAAGTCGATGACAATCAACCCGGCAAGGTCGCGCAGCCGCAACTGGCGCGCCACCTCGTCGGCGGCCTCGAGGTTGGTCTTGAGCGCGGTCTCCTCGATCGAGCCTTCCTTGGTGGCCCGGCCCGAGTTCACGTCGATCGCCACCAGCGCCTCGGTCACGCCGATCACGATGTAGCCACCCGACTTCAGCTGCACCACCGGGTTGAACATCGCGGCGAGATAGCTTTCGACCTGGTAGCGCGCGAACAGCGGCATCGGGTCGACATAGTGTTTCACGTTCTTGGAGTGGGACGGCATGATCATCTTCATGAAGTCCTTGGCGATGCGATAGCCGCCTTCGCCCTCGACCAGAACCTCGTCGATCTCGCGGTTGTAGAGGTCGCGGATCGAGCGTTTGATCAGGTCGCCCTCCTCGTAGATCTTGACGGGCGCGATGGACTTCAGCGTGAGCTCGCGGATCTGCTCCCACAGCCGTTGCAGGTATTCATAGTCGCGCTTGATCTCGGCCTTGGTCCGCTTGGCGCCGGCAGTGCGGATGATCAGCCCCGCGCCCTTGGGCACGTCGATCTCGGCCGCGATCTCCTTGAGCTTCTTGCGGTCGGTGACATTGGTGATCTTGCGGGAAATGCCGCCGCCACGGGCGGTATTCGGCATCAGCACGCAGTAGCGACCGGCCAGCGACAGATAGGTGGTGAGCGCGGCGCCCTTGTTGCCGCGTTCTTCCTTGACCACCTGCACCAGCAGGATCTGGCGGACCTTGATCACTTCCTGGATCTTGTAGCGGCGCGGGCGCGGTTTGCGCGGCGGGCGGATATCCTCGTGATCGTCGTCGTCGGCGACGGATTCGATGGTGGAGTCCTTGGCCGCCGCGTCGTTGCGCGCGTCATCCCCGGCGTCATCGCTGCCGCCGTTTTCGGTCTCGGTCGTCTCCGCAGAGCTGTCCGCGTCGCCCTCACCCTCGGTCGGAGCCTCTGCCTCGACTGGTTCCTCGACCGGCGTCTCGGCCACCCGTTCCATCGGCGAGCTGCCCTCGGGCACCTCAGTCGCAGACGCGTCCGCCTGCTCCGGTTCGGAGAGGTCGATGGTTTCCATGCCGCTGATCTCGGTCTCGACCTCCTTGGTCTCGACCGCGTCACCGGATTTCAGATCTTCTGCCTTGGTCTTCGACTTGGACCGGGACCGCGACCGCGAGGAGCGGCGCGAAGAGGATTTCTTGTCCTCTTCCTCGTCCTTGTCACGCATCTCGTCGGCATAGGCCTGTTCCTCGGCCATCAGCGCCTCGCGGTCGGCCACCGGGATTTGGTAATAATCCGGGTGAATTTCCGAGAACGCCAGGAACCCGTGACGGTTTCCGCCGTATTCGACGAAGGCCGCCTGAAGCGAGGGTTCGACCCGTGTTACCTTTGCGAGATAAATGTTGCCAGCGAGCTGGCGCTTGTTCTCGGATTCAAAATCGAATTCCTCGACCTTGTTTCCGTCCACCACCACGACGCGGGTTTCCTCCGCGTGGGTGGCGTCGATGAGCATCTTCTTTGCCATATGTCCTTGTTGCACAACCAGAAACGCGCCCGCCCAGGCGGACGCGCGCGTTTGGGGTGGTGTCTTGTCAGGGCGATTGGTGACGTCGCGCGGCACGGTCCGACGGACGGACCGGAAACCTGAGTGTTCAATGCTCGCGCGCGCGTCATCGCGGTTCTTCTCCGACAGGCCGGGACGGTCCCGACGCCTGCCCGTTTTATTACCCTGCCCGTTTCGGGCGGGGTCAACTCACTGCCCGGTATGGGCACTATCGGTCTGTCCAGACTTTCGGATCTATGCCGGTCAAGGCTGAAACAGCGAATCTCAAGGGGCGGCTGTCGCCAAAGCACACTGCGCCCGTCCCCCCAACATAAGGGAGAGCACGGGCAAAATACAATGGGCTTGTTGCGCCCCGGCCACGGAATTCGCCAAGGCGATGGACGCGCTTGCATTTTCCGCCGTTTTTGCATCGGTGCGCGCGTCCCGTCGCACGCGCATCAGAGATAGTCCGACCGCTGCAGTCCGTATTTCGCCATCTTCTCGTTCAGGGTCCGGCGCGGCAGGCACAACTCTTCCATCACGCTGGCGATGGAGCCCTTGTGCCGGCGCATGGTATTGTCGATCAGCATCCGCTCGAACGCCTCGACATATTCCTTCAGCGGCTTGCCCTCCGTCGTCATCACCGGCTGCATTTCCTCGTGGTCCGACATCAGCAGCGAGGCGATGGTGCCCGACCCGCGCCGCGCCTGCAGCACCGCGCGTTCGGCGATGTTGATCAGCTGGCGCACGTTGCCCGGCCATGGCGCCTGCAGCAGTTGCGCCGCCTCCTGCGCGCTGACCTTGGGGGCGTCGCAGCCGTATTCCTCCGAGAACTGCTCGGTCAGACGGGTGAACAGCGTCAGGATATCCTCGCCGCGCTGGCGCAGCGGCGGCACCGTAATCCGCAATGCCGCCAGCCGATAGAACAGGTCCGAGCGCAGCATATCCTCGCAGGTCTTGCCCGCCTCCTGGATATTGGAGATGGCGATGATCCGGGTCTCGGCCGGGGTGCCTTGTTCGTTCATCGCGTTCTGCAGCTTGGCCTGCAGCGCCTCGCTCAGGGTTTCGATGTCCTCCAGCACCAGTGTGCCGTTGCGGGCCTCTTCCATCGCGGGAAGCTGCGAATCCTCGGGCATCATCGGGCCGAACAGGCGCTTGGAAAGCGCCTCTTCCTCGAGCGCGGCACAGCTGACCAGCACGAATTTCTTGCCGGCTCGGCCCCCGGCTGCGTGCAGCGCATGCGCGACCAGCGTCTTGCCGGTGCCGGTCTCGCCCTCGATCAGCACATGTCCGTCGGCCTGTCCGAGGTCGAGGATGTCCTCCTTCAGGCGCTCCATCACCGGCGACGATCCGATCAGCTTGTTCATGATCTGGGTGCCGTCGCTGAGTTCCTTGCGCAGCGCCCGGTTGTCCAGCGTCAGGCGCCGGGCGTTGGCCGCGCGCTTGGCCAGGTCCGACATGCGGTCCGGGTTGAACGGTTTCTCGAGGAAATCGAACGCCCCCAGCCGCATCGCCTCGACCGCCATCGGCACGTCGCCGTGACCGGTGATCATGATCACCGGCAGCGCGCTGTCGGTGCCCATCAGCTTTTTCAGGAACTGCATCCCGTCCATGCCCGGCATCTTGATGTCCGAGATCACGATGCCGGGGTAATCCGGACCCAGCACCTTGAGCGCATCCTCGGCACGCGCGAAGGTCTCGGTGTCATAGCCCGACAACGCCAGCCATTGGCTGATCGACTGCCGCATGTCCTGTTCGTCGTCGACGATGGCGATTTTCATGGCCTGTGCCATTGCCTGGTCCTTTCGTTGTTCTTATTCCGCCGCCTCGATGCCTTCGTCCAGGATCGGCAACTGCATCTCGAAAACGGCACCACCCCTCTGCCCGTTGCGCGCGGTCAGCCGACCGCCCAGGTCGTTGACGATCCCCGAGGAGATCGCCAGCCCCAGCCCGACACCGTCGCCCGGCTGCTTGGTGGTGTAGAACGGCTCGAACAGGGACTCGAGGTTCTCGATCCCCGGCCCGTTGTCCCGCACCGCGAGCGTCGCGGTCTCACCGGCGGCCAGAAGGATCTCGACCTCCGGGTCCTTGACCGATTTGGTTGCATCCAGCGCATTGCGCAAGAGGTTGATCATCACCTGTTCGATCCGCATCCGGTCGCCCATGACGCGCACCGGCTCCTTGGGCAGGATCTTGGTGATCTTGACATGCCGCTGGCGCAATTGCGGTTCCATCATCGCCAGCGACGAGGCAAGCGCATCCCCCAGCACCACCGGCGAAAGCGTGTCGCTGCCCTTGCGGGCATAGGATTTGAGCTGACGGGTGATCGCGCCCATGCGCTCCAGCAGGTCGTCGATGCGCCCGAAGCTGGCCAGCGCCTCTTCCGCGCGGTTGCGCCGGAGCAGAAGCCGCGCCCCGGCGAGGTAGGTCTTCATCGCCGCCAGTGGCTGGTTCAACTCGTGACTGACCGCCGCCGACATCTCGCCCAGGGCGGCCAGCTTGGAACTTTGCGCCAGGGTCTGCTCGGCCACGGCAAGGTTTTCCTGCACCCGTTCCCGTTCGGCGATCTCGCGCTGCAGCCGGGCGTTCAGCGCCCGCAACTCGGCGGACTCCCGCTGAAACAACGCCATGCGCAGCGCGGTCTTGCGGCTGAGGAAATAGAACGCCAGCGCCAGCAGGATGGCAAAGCCCATGATTTCCAGCGCCAGCACCGTGTTCACCTTTTCCCGGATCGAGGCATAGGTGGTGAACGAGGTCATGCGCCAGCCCCGGAACGGAATCCGGGTCTCCAGCCGCATCACCGCCTCGCCGCGCAGGTAGGCGTCGGGCGGCAACGCCGTCCAGTCGGTGGTCAGCCGGATCGCCCGCTGGATGGCGCCCTGCGGATCCTGCTTTTGCAACGCCTCCTTCTCGTTGACGCCGCGCCAGCGCGGTTCCGACGACAGGATGATGGTGCCGGTGCTGTCGGTGACAAGGACCGCGTCGGAAATCCCGGCCCAGGCGCGTTCGAACTTCTGCAGGTCGACCTCGACCACGATCACGCCGAGAAGGTTGGAGGAATCGACCACCCGCCGGGAATAAACGAAGCTGTAGCCGCCGGCCTCGCGCGGGATCACCGAGAACACGGTGGAATTGGAGCGGATCGCCTCGACGAAATAGGATTCGGTCCGGCGTTGCTGGCCCAGCCGATTGCGGTCGGTGGCGGCCACCGTGCGACCGTCGCCGTCCAGCAGGATCAGCGAGGCGGCGCCGATCTCTTCGACGAAGGAGATCAGCCGCTGGGTCGACAGGCTGAAGTCCTTGGACTGCAACGCGGCGATCAGCGCCGGATCGCGGGCCAGAAGCTGGGGCACGATGGCGTTGCGGCGCAGCTCGCTCAACAGGTTGCCGCTATAGAGCGCCAACCGCAGGTCGGCGCGGTAGCGGGTGCTCGCGGTAAAGCGATCGCTCAACAGCCGGTTGGTGACCCAGACCGTCGCCACCGCCGCCACCAGCACCAACAGCAGCGCCACCCGGAGCCGCCAGTTGATGGCAGAGGACCGGGACCACAGGCTGCGCGGGGTCGGAGCGTCAATCATGCGCGCAAGGCTACGCTGCCACCCGCGCAGGCTCAAGTCACGCCGGGGTCAGCACCCCTGCCAATGCGCGGAAGAACGCCGCCCCGTCGGTGCCGCCGTGCCCGGTATCGGCCGCGCGCTCGGGGTGGGGCATCATGCCCAGAACCCGGCGGTTCGCGGACAGGATCCCGGCGATGTCACCGACCGACCCGTTGGGATTGTCGGTATAGGTAAAGGCGATCCGGTCCTCGCCGCGCAGGGTCGCCAGCGTCTCGTCGTCGGCGAAATAGTTGCCGTCGTGGTGGGCGATCGGGATGGCGATCTCCTGCCCCGCCTCGTAGCCACCGGTAAAGGCGCTGTCGGCGGTCTCGACCCGCAGGCCCACGGTCTTGCAGATGTATTTCAGCCCCGCGTTGCGCAGCAGCGCGCCGGGCAGGATGCCGGTTTCCGCCAACACCTGGAACCCGTTGCAGACCCCCAGCGCGTAGCCGCCGCGATCGGCATGGGCGGTGACCGCCTGGCAGATCGGGGATTGCGCGGCGATGGCACCGCAGCGCAGGTAGTCACCATAGGAGAACCCGCCCGGCACGCCGACGATGTCGACCCCCTCGGGCAGCGCGGTTTCCTTGTGCCAGACCATGTCCACCGTGAAACCTTCGCGTTCGAAGGCGACGGCAAGATCGCGGTCACAGTTGGACCCGGGAAAAACGACGACGGCGGCGCGCATGCGGAGGCTCCCTCAGTAGGTGAAATCAGTCGTGACGGCCGCACAAGGCGGCGCCGGGCGGTCGATGGCGGCCATCCTCAGCCCAGTTCGATCTCGTAGCGTTCGATCACGGTATTGGCGAGCAGCTTTTCGCACATCTCGGCCACCTGCGCCTCGGTGGTGCCCTCGGCCAGTTCCAGGTCGATCACCTTGCCCTGTCGCACGCCCTCGACCCCGTCGAAGCCCATCGCGCCGAGCGCGTGGCGCACGGCCTCGCCCTGCGGGTCGAGAACCCCGTTCTTCAGCATCACATGCACCCGTGCTTTCATTTGTCCTGCATCCCGATCCTTGGCGGCAAGGCCCCCTTGGGCCCCGTTCTTGCTTTGATTTCGCATATCCTGTGCCCGCATCCGGGCGCAGGTCTCAGTTGATCAGCGTCGGCTTGGTGACCTGTGCGTTCTTCGGCAGCACGCCCAGGCGGCGGGCAACCTCGGAATAGGCGTCGGTCAGGCTGCCCAGGTCGCGGCGGAACACGTCCTTGTCCAGCTTGCGGCCGGTCTCGATATCCCACAGACGGCAGCTGTCCGGGCTGATCTCGTCGGCGACGATCAGGCGCTGGAAATCGCCGTCATAGACGCGGCCGACCTCGATCTTGAAATCCACCACGCGGATGCCGACGCCATACATCACGCCGGACAGGAAATCGTTGACCCGCAGCGCCAGGCTGAGAACATCGTCCATGTCCTGCTGGCTGGCCCAGCCAAAGGCGGCGATATGCTCCTCGGTGACCAACGGATCGCCGAGCGCATCGTCCTTGTAGCAATATTCCACGATCGGGCGCGGCAGTTGCGTGCCCTCTTCGACGCCCAGCCGTTTCGACAGCGACCCGGCAGCGAAATTGCGCACGATCACCTCAAGCGGGATGATCTCGCAGGCGCGCACCAGTTGTTCGCGCATGTTCAGCCGACGAATGAAGTGGGTGGGAACGCCGACCTGGTTCAGCCCGGTCATGAAATATTCGCTCAGGCGGTTGTTCAGAACCCCCTTGCCATCGATCACGTCTTTCTTCTCGGCGTTGAAGGCGGTGGCGTCATCCTTGAAATACTGTACGATGGTCCCGGGTTCGGGGCCTTCGTAGAGGATTTTCGCCTTACCTTCGTAAATCTTGTTGCGGCGCGCCATGCGAGACCTTTCGGCTATCCGTCGGGGATGAGTCCCCGCGCGTGCTGCCGTCATAGTGCAAGGGCCGCAGTGCCGCAAGCTAACGGACCCTCTTGCGGTCGGCCCGATGCGACGGCATACCGGACCAAAGAGCCATTTATCAGGGGCAACACCCATGACCACATTCAACGACCGCGAAAACGCCTTCGAGAACAAATACGCGCACGACGAGGAAATGCAGTTCAAGGCACAGGCCCGCTGCAACAAGCTGCTGGGTCTCTGGGCCGCCGCGCTGATGGGCAAGACCGGCGACGAGGCCGAGGTCTATGCCAAGTCGGTGGTGATCTCCGATTTCGAAGAGGCCGGGCACGAGGACGTGGTGCGCAAGGTCGCCGGCGACCTGGGCGACAAGTCCAGCCCCGAGGCGGTGCGCGCCAAGATGGCCGAGCTTCTGCCCGAAGCCAAGGCGCAGATCCTGAAAGAGACCGGCGCGTAAGCTGCCCGCTCTGACCGGCTTGCACCTGATCGGCCCCGCCGGGCGGATCGGACCGGGCCTCATGATCATGTTGAGCCATTGTGATTTGCCAAAACGCCCCGTCCGTGACAGACGGGGCGCCTCTGTATCCACGTGCGCGAACGCCCACCAAATGACAGCAACGGAGCGACGGAAATGACTAACGCCCTTTCCAAGATGCTGGCGGAAAAGGATTTTCTCCTTGCCGACGGCGCAACCGGCACTAATCTGTTCAACATGGGGCTGCAATCCGGCGACGCGCCCGAGCTGTGGAACACCGACGAGCCGGACAAGATCACCGCGCTGTACAAGGGGGCGGTGGACGCGGGCAGCGACCTGTTCCTGACCAACACCTTTGGCGGCAACGCCTCGCGGCTGAAGCTGCACGGCGCCGAGAAACGCGTGCGCGAGTTGAACCGCATCGGCGCCGAACTGGGCCGCAACCTGGCCGACAAGACCGAGCGCAAGGTCGTCGTGGCCGGGTCGGTGGGTCCGACCGGGGAAATCATGGAGCCGGTCGGCAGCCTCAGCCATGCGCTGGCGGTCGAGATGTTCCACGAACAGGCCGAAGGGCTGAAAGAGGGCGGCGCCGATGTTGTCTGGGTGGAAACCATTTCCGCCGCCGAGGAATTCCGCGCCGCCGCCGAGGCCTTTGGCCTGGCCGGCATGGCATGGTGCGGCACGATGAGTTTCGACACCGCCGGGCGCACCATGATGGGCGTCACCTCGGCCGATCTGGCGCAACTGGTCGAAAGCCTGCCCAACCCGCCGATCGCCTTTGGCGCAAATTGCGGCACCGGTGCCTCGGATATCCTCAGGACCGTGCTGGGATTCGTCGCCCAAGGCACCGAGCGGCCGATCATCTCAAAGGGCAACGCCGGCATTCCGAAGTACGTGCACGGCCATATCCATTACGACGGCACGCCGGAACTGATGGCCGATTACGCGGTGATGGCCCGTGATTCGGGCGCGCGCATCATCGGCGGCTGCTGCGGCACCACGCCGGAACACCTGGCGCATATGCGCGAGGCACTGGACAGCCGTCCGCGCGGCGAGCGTCCGACGCTGGAACAGATCACGGCGGCGCTGGGGGCCTTTACCTCGGCCTCCGACGGCACCGGCGACGATGACGGCGGCGAGGCGCGCCCGCGTCGGCGGCGCCGGCGGGGCTGACCCCCTGCCCTAGTTCACCTCGCGTTCCGCGATCAGCGCCCGGATGTGGTGCGCCGGAACGCCCAGGTTCGAGCCACCGAATTCCGGCATGATCGCGGTGTTCACCGCGGTCACCGCGCCGTCCAGAGTCAGGACCGGCCCGCCGCTGCCGCCGTGAGTGGTTTCGGCGTCATAGACCACCGCCGCCTCGGTCGCCTGCCCGACGATTCCACGGCTTGCCAGCGGCGAGATCAGCCCCGCCTCGGCCAGCCGCGCCGCCACCGTCCAGAAATCGGTCTCTCCGGTCGCCTGCAGATCCTCGACGAACTGCGCCCCTGACTGTGCCAGCAGCGACATCAGCCCGGTGGGATAGCCCATCACGATCACCCCCTCGCCCGGCGCCGGCGGTGCCTCGGCCAGCGTCAGCCCCGGCGGCAGGATCGCCCCCTCTTCCGGCGTCAGCAACGCCAGGTCCACGGTTTCGCTCACCCGGTCGAGGCGCAGCTGCACCGGATCGGGCCGCCCCGGGAAGTAGGCCAGGAACCGGGTCATCACCGGCTCCAGCGGTGCGGGTCCGTCCCGACCCGCCGGTTTCTCGCCCCAGGGGAGGGCCACGTGCCGGTTGGTCACCAGCACCGCCCCCTCGCCCAGCACGAAGCCGGTGCCGTTGAACTGCACCTCGGCCACCGGCCCCTCGCCCAGCAGCGACAGGAACGGCTGCCCGCCCGGCTGCATCAACGGCACCCCGCCGGGCCCCAGCACATGGCGCAACATCATCCCGCTCTCGCGGTCGCGCAGCCCGTAGCTGCCCTGCACGAAGGCCACCGCGGGCCGTGCGGTGCCGATCACCCGGCGGGCCGCCTCCGAGCGCGCCTCGAGCGTTTCCAGCCGCTCCGACGTGGTGCTCAACCGGCCGCGCAGATCCTCGCGCAGCGCCGCCAGGTCGCCCTTGCGGATCGCATCCCGCCGGGCCGCCGCCAGTTCCGAGGCCAGGACATCGACCTGCGCCGTGCCGCTCTGGATCTCGGCGCGCAGGCGCTGGTCAGTGCGATATTGCAGGTAGACCAGCACGCTCAACAGCATCAAGGCGCCCAGCACCGCAACCCGGAACAACACCGTGGTATCGCGGATCAGCCGCCGGGTCAGATCGCCCGAGGCCCGCGCCGCCCGGGCCGGCAAGGGGCGACGGCTGCTGTGCAGGTAGGACAGGCTGTCGCCCACGATCTCGCCCAGGGTGGGCTTGGGCCGGCGCTGGCTGTCGAAGACCCGAAACCGCGAAATCGGCCCGTTCTCGCCGAACTCGATCATGTCACCGGGGCGCAGCCGCGCCTGCTCGACCCGGATTCCATTGACCCAAAGCGGTCCCTTGTCGGCGGCCTCGACATCGAACTCCGCACCGCTGCGCGCCAGCCGCGCGACGAGGGTGGCATCATCGGGGCCGTCCTCACCGGGGCCGACCGGCACAAGCCCGCCGTCCGCCGCCAGCCAGAACGCGGTGCGGGCACCGGTGATCCAGGTCACCTCGCCACGGCACCGGCCGGTCAGATGCTCCAGCGCCGCGACGATCGGGCTATGGCTCAGGGCTGTCATCGTGCCTGATGGCACGCCTTTTGCCCCGGCCTGTCAATGCAATTCCCCATGCGCGTGCCTGCAGTCGGCTCAGCGCCCCTCGAACTTCGCGGCGCGTTTCTCGACGAAGGCCACGACCCCCTCCTGAAAATCGCGGGTGCGCCCGCAGGCGCCCTGCAACTGCGCCTCGGTGGCCAGCTGTTCCTCCAGTCCGGCGTCGAAACTGCCGCGCAGGGCGGTCTTGACCGCGGCAAAGGCCTGGGTTGGCCCCTCGGCGAGATAGGCCGCGCGGCGGCGCCAGTGGGCATCGAATTCCGCGTCCTCTACCGCCTCCCAGATCATGCCCCAGCGTTCCGCCTGCCGCGCCGAGATCCGGTCGGCGAACAGCGCCGCGCCCATCGCCTTGGCCAGCCCCACCTGGCGCGGCAGAAACCAGGTGCCGCCGGCATCCGGGATCAGCCCGATCCGGGTAAAGGCCTGCAGGAAATAGGCGCGCTCGGCCGCAATTACCACGTCGGTGGCCAGCGCCAGGCTGGCCCCCGCCCCCGCCGCCGGGCCGTTGACGGCGGCCAGCGTCGGTACCGGGCAGTTGCAGATCGCCTGCAACATGGGGGTATATTCGTCGCGCAGGATCCGCTCCAGGTCCGGGACACCGCCGCCGGCGTCGCCCAAGTCCTGCCCGGTGCAGAACGCCGCCCCGGCCCCGGTCAGCACCACCGCGCGGGCACGCTTGGCCGCATCGGTCATCGCATGGGTAATCTCGGCACGCATCTGGGCCGACAGCGCGTTCATCTTGTCGGGCCGGTTCAGCGTCAGAACGGCAAGCCCGCCGTCGATCTCAAGCGTGATGGTCTGGTATTGCATCGCCCTGGTTCTCCGCGCGCTATCTCATGTGACAAATCGCGCGGAGAGTGGCCCATGCCGCCCCCGAGGGAAAGGGCCGACCGCGCGTCAGTCCTCGAGAATGCGGCGAAGCCGGGCCTTCTCGTCCTCGGTCAGCGCGCTTTCCTGCGGCCGCGCGGCCCGGGACCGGCCCCGAAGATAGGCCCAGGCCATCGCCACCGCCATCAGCAGCATCAGCGGCCCCGCCGCCCAGAGCAGCCAGTTCGCCCCGGTCGTGGTCGGCCGCAGCAAGACGAACTCGCCATAGCGGTCGACGATGAAATCGACGACCTCCTCGTTGCTGTCGCCCGCCACCAGGCGTTCGCGCACCAACAGGCGCAGATCGCGCGCCAGTTCGGCGTTGGATTCGTCGATGTTCTCGTTGCGGCATACCAGGCAACGCAGATCCTTGCTGATCACCCGCGCGCGGGCCTCCATCGCCGGATCGGCCAGTATCTCGTCCGGCTGAACCGCCCATGCCGGTCCCGAGAGGGCCAGGACCAGAACCACCAGCCCCCCCCGGATCACCTGCGATATGCGCCTCATTCCGCCGGCACCGTCTTGCGGGCACCCTTGCGCGCACCCGCCGCGACGCGGAACCGTCGGTCGCTCAGGCTCAGCAACCCGCCCAGCGCCATCAGCATCGCACCGCCCCAGATCCAGTTGGCAAACGGCTTGATATAGGTCCGGACCGCCCATCTTCCGTCATCCTGACGATCCCCGATCACGACATAGACGTCGCGGGTGAACCCGTTGTCGATCGCCGCCTCGGTGGTCGGCATCTGCGCCACCGGATAGGTCCGCTTCTCGGGGTGCAGCACCGTCAGGGCACGATCGCCGCGCGCCAGTGTCACCGTGCCCGTGGTCGAGAAATAGTTCGGCCCGCGCAACTGCTCCACCTTGGTCAGGGTCAGGGTATAGGCCCCCACCTCGAACGGCGTGTTCAACTGCACCACGCGGATGTCCTCCTGCTCCCAGGCGGTCAGCCCGGCGATGGCAAAGATCGTCGCGCCCAGCCCGGCATGGGCCACCGCCTTGCCCCAGTCAGCCCGCGGCAGCCGGGCCAGACGGCCCAGCCGGTTGGCCCCGCGCCCGGTGCGCGACCACAGGTCCAGCGCCGCGCCCGACACGATCCAGGCGCCAAGAAACACGCCCACCGGCCCCAGCGCGCTGCGCCCGGTCTGCATCGCCCAGACCAGCACCGCCAGCGCCACTGCCAACGCAAAGGCATAGCGCAGGGACCACGCCACGCGCCCCAGCCGCCCGCGCTTCCACGGCAGCATCGCGCCGATCGGCAGCACCAGCCCGAGCATCACCATGAACGGGGTGAAGGCCGAGTTGAAGAACGGCGGGCCGACGCTCAGCTTTCGATCAAAGGCCATCTCGGCCACGATCGGCCAGAGCGTACCAAAGAAAATGACGAAACTGGAGACCGCCAGCAGGATGTTGTTGACCACCAGCGCGCTTTCGCGGCTCACCATGCCGAAGACGCCGCGCGCCTCCATCACGTTGGCCCGCGCGGCAAAGAGCAACAGCGCGCCGCCGGTAAAGACCGCCAGAATGATCAGGATGAACACCCCGCGTTCCGGGTCATTGGCAAAGGCATGCACCGAGGTCAGCAACCCCGAGCGCACGATGAAGGTGCCGATCAGCGAAAAGCCGAAGGCGAGGATCGCGAGCAGGATGGTCCAGCTTTTCAGCGCCTCGCGCTTCTCCACCACGATGGCGGAGTGCAGCAGAGCGGCGGCCAGCAGCCAAGGCATGAAGCTCGCGTTCTCGACCGGGTCCCAGAACCAGAACCCGCCCCAGCCCAGCTCATAATAAGCCCACCAGGAGCCCAACGCGATGCCGATGGTCAGGAAGATCCAGGCCGCCAGCGTCCACGGTCGCACCCAGCGTGCCCAAGCGGCATCCACCCGCCCCTCGATCAGGGCGGCGACGGCAAAGCTGAACGCCATGCTCAGCCCGACGTAGCCGAGGTAGAGGAAGGGAGGGTGAAAGGCGAGGCCCGGATCCTGCAGCAGCGGGTTCAGATCCTCGCCGTCGAACGGCGGTACGGCCAGCCGCAGGAACGGGTTGGAGGTAAAGAGGATGAAGGCATAGAAGGCCACACCGATCGCCGCCTGCACCGACAGCACCCGCGCCCGCAGCGTCGGCGGCAGGTTGCCCCCGAACCAGGCTGCCGTGGCGCCGAACAGAGACACGATCAATACCCAGAGCAGCATCGACCCCTCGTGGTTCCCCCACAGCCCGCTGATCTTGTAAAGCAGCGGCTTGGCCGAATGGCTGTTCAGCACCACCACCCGCAGCGAGAAATCCGAGGTCACGAAGGCATGCATCAGCGCCGCGAAGGCAAAACCTGTCATCAGGAACTGAAGCGTCGCGGCCGGTTCGGCCACGGCCATCCAGCCCGGCCACCTCTTGTGTGCGCCTACCATCGGCACGATCATCTGTACGATTGCGGCCATGAAGGCCAGCACCAGGGCGAAATGTCCGAGTTCTGTAATCATGCCCCGATGTATAGGGGGGCGACCGCGCGCGGCCAATAACTTTCACCACCGTCGCACGATCACATTGTCGCATCCCCCCCCGCATCTTATCCTGCGCAGGTTATCCGCGGCGCAGCGCCCGCCAATCCTCCAGTGCGGGGTTGTCCTCGGACCCGGACGCCAACAACATCAAGCTGGCATCGGTGCCCGGATCGGCCGCGCCGGGAGTATCAGCGGTGCCCGGCCGAAGCCGATCCAGCGCCGAGAGATTGTCCATCACCGCCGGGGCCGTCGCCAGTTGCGCCGCCAGGTCGCGCTGAAACGCCTGGTGCTTGCTCTGGTGCCGCGCCCCGAAATAGAACGAGACGATCACCCCGAGCAGCCACCACAGCGGCTCCGGCACCAGCGCGATGCCCTGCATCCGCGCGGCGAACCACAGCGGGTCGATCATCGCCGCGGCGAACAGCCCCAGCGTCCCAAGCGCCAAGGCCGGGCGTGGCAGACGATTCAACCCGTCGATGAACCGGTCGAACATCCCCTGCCGGGGCCGGGCGAATTCCGCCCCGAACTGTGCCAACGCGCCGTGCTGCACCGCCACGTCGCGCCGAGCCCCGGCCTCGGCGTTTTCGTGAAATACTTCAACGGTATCGCGCAACACATTGCGCCCATTTCCGAAAACCAGCGACAGAAGATCGAGGATCACTCCCATGCCGCCACCCTTTCGCGGAACTCCGCCGCGCTCAGGTGATAACGCGGCGAGAGAAACGCCTCGGCCCGCCGGATCCAACCGCCCTTGCCGCCGGCGCGGGTGCGGGCATACTTCCGGCTCGCCGGTCGATGGTCGGCAAGGCGGAAATAATACGTCCGGCGCGCCACCCCGTAGGCATCGCGCAGCGCCACCGGGTCCGGTCGCGCGGCGTCCTGCACGGCGGCAAGGGTCTGCGACCCGATCACCCCGTCCACCGCCACCGCAAAGCCCATCTCGCGCAGCAGCCGTTGCAGGATCTTGACCGCGTTCGCCCCGGAATTGACATACATGTCGAACAGCGCCGGTTGCAGTGCCGCGGGCATCTCGGCGATCCGGGGTCGCTCGTAGTAATGGGCCAGCAGGATCTCCACCGCCTGCGCCCGGCTCAGCGCCCGCACATCGGCGATGCCCACTGCGCCGTCTCCGGTCAGGTCCAGCCCCAGCCGCCGCAGGGTGTGAATCGTCACCCCGTGATTGGTCGCCCCACCCGGATCGTCGGGATCGTTGACGAAACCGCCTTCGCGGTCCACGATCTCTTCGGCGATCTGCCGCACGTTCTGCATCGGCGCCCTCCTTTTCGGGAAACGCGGAGAACGCTGCGACAAGAGCGTTAAGACAGGATCACGGCACCGTCCGCGGAAAATCCGCGCCGGGCGCAACACCCGCGCTGGTCCGCTCTCACCCGCGACCGCTTTGACCAGCCCGCCCTGGTTTTGATCAAATCGGTACAGAACAGAGTTTACCTTTGGTTGCAAAATTTGATACTTGAAGTAAATTTTGAAACTCAAGCACAGTGCGGGACCGCCCCATGGACGCCCAGACCAACCACCGGATCGAAGATGACAGCCTCGCGCGCCAGCGCTTGCGCCTGTGGCTGCAGATGCTCAAGGCGACGCGCCATGTCGAAGCCGCCCTGCGCGAACGGCTGCGTGCCGGATACGACACCACGCTGCCGCGCTTTGACGTGCTGGCCGCGCTTCATGCCCACCCCGAGGGGATGAAGATGAGCGAGTTGTCGCAGCACCTGGTGGTGTCAAATGGCAATGTCACCGGCGTCGTGAATCGCCTTGTCACCGACGGTCTGGTCGAGCGACAGACCCTTGCAAGCGACCGCCGCGCCTTTCTGGTTCGGATCACCGAGCAAGGCAGGACCCTGATGGAGGACATGGTCGAGCAGCATCTGGGCTGGATCGACGAGATGCTCTCCGAGGTTCCCGAGGCCGATGCCGCGCGCGGCATCTCGATCATGCTGGATATCCGGCACAAGCGCTGATTGCCACCGCGTCCCTGTTGGGCTGCCCCTCGGGGCGTGAACCTCGTCGAACGAATGCGAGGGACAGGCCGAAAACCCGGCCTGCGCCTGCACGGGGTCACCCCCTGATCCGCTGCGGCGCCTGCCCTGCGCATGGCTGGAGATTTCCCAGAATCATCGGCGACTGATAGGCTGAAACCCCTTCAAGATTAAAATCAATTTTGAATTTCCCTCATGGGTTGCGCCCTGGGCGCCCGTGTGATCGCGGCATTGCCAATACGTCCAGGAAATGACGTTTCCTTTGTAAAACTGGCCGATAACTGCCTTGTTTTGAGGCCAGCCCAGACCCCTCGCCCAGAACCGGACTGATCCTCATGCGAAATTTTCTTGCAATTATTATTTTAAGCTTGAAGGTATACCGAAAAGGGAGCGCCTGGATTGACCACACATCGCGAACGCTCGATACCATTGGCCCAGCGGGTTTACGAAGGTCTGCTCGAAGACATCGCGGCGCGCCGTCGGCTGGCCGGTGAGCGGTTGATCGAGGCCGCGATCGCGCGTCAGATGGATGTCTCCCGCACCCCGGTGCGCGAAGCCCTGAACCGGCTCGAGAACGACGGGCTGATCCGCGGCACCAAGCCCAGCGGATACATCGTCATCACCCCGTCCATGGCGGATATCCACGAGATCTTCGAGATCCGCCAGGCGCTCGAACCGGTCGCCTTCGCCAACGTGGTGGCGCAGGCCACGCCGGAGGACGACGAAGAGTTCCGGGGGCTGTTCGAAGCGATCCAGGCCGCCCACACGCCAGAGGCATCGGCCAAGGCCAACAAGGATTTTCGCGCCTTCTGGGTCGACCGGATCCGCAACACGCGCCTGCGCGAAACCCTGCTGCGCTTTCACCTGCAGGTCCAGCTGGTCCGCAACGCGACCCTGCATTCCCCAGAGGGTCGCGACGCGGCGCGCATCGGCTCCCAAGACATCGCGGCGGCCTATTTCGCCCGCGACACCGCCGCCGCCTTTACCGCGATGCGAAACTTCGTGGATGCCGCCCTGGTCTTTTTCCAGCGCGCGGACAAAGGCGGTTTTCCGCAGCCCCCCGCCCGTTCCTCGCAGGACGGGCAACACACGACGACCGACAAGAAGTCTCGGAAACAACCCGACCCCATTCCAACGCAAGAGAGGACACCATGACCAAGCATACATACATCAAGGGCCTTGCCGCCGCTGCCCTGTTCGGGCTCAGCTCCGTTGCCGCCCAGGCCGAAGAGGTGATCCGCGCGATCACCTTCGTTCCGGCGCAGGTCTCGTTTGCCCGCAATTTCCAGGGCTTCGTCGACCTCGTGAACGAACGCGGCGAGGGCGTCGTCCAGATCCAGGTGATCGGTGGTCCCGAAACCATCCCGATGGCCCGCATGGGCGACGCGCAGAAGAACGGCATCGCCGACATGTTCATGCTGCCCGCCGGCCTCTACCTCAATCTGGTGCCGGAAGGCGAAGCCTTTGCCGGCTCCAACCGCGACCCGATGAGCCTGCGCGCCGACGGCGGCATCGACCTGGTCAACAAGGCCTTTCACGCCAAGGGTAACGCCCATGTCCTGGCCCATGTGGACGGCGGCGCCGGCTTCCACCTGTGGACCACCAAGAAGCCGGGCATTGATGAAAACGGTCAGATCGACCTGAGCGGCATCCGCCTGCGCTCGTCGCCGCTTTACCGGGCCTTCCTCGAGAAGCTGGGCGCAACCATCGTGGTTCAGGCCGCCGGCGAGGTCTACACCTCTCTCGAGCGTGGCGTCGTCGATGGCACCGGCTGGCCGGTGACCGGCCTGCGCGACTACGGCTGGGACAAGTTCCTGAAATACCGCATCAACCCGAGCTTCTTCCAGACCGACGTTCTGGTTTCCATGAACCTCGACAGCTGGAACGGGCTGTCGGACGAGGCCAAGGCCATCGTCAACCAGGCTGCGATCGACCACGAGAAATCGTCCTATGAGGCCAACGTCGCGCTCAACGTGACCGAGGGCGAAATCCTTGCCGAGGGCGGTATCGAGACCATCGAACTGACCGGCGAGCAACGCGAAACCTTCCTCAGGACCGCCTACGACATCGCCTGGGAACGCCTCAAGGGCCGCGACGCCACCATGCACGACGAGTTGAAAGCGGTCTTCTTCGAAGACTTCTGAAGCCACCCTAGGTCACGGGCGGGCCGGGGCGCCTGCCCTACCGGCCCGTGACCGAACCCAAGGGCGCGCGCCCCCCCCCCCGTGCGAGGGACCCGTACAGCCCCAAAGGACACCCCAAATGCCTCTTTTCCTCCGCCTTCTCGACTGGACATCACTGATGTTGTTTCGACTGGCCTGCCTGCTGGTCGCCGCCATCGTCGTGGTCGTCACCTACGATGTCACCTCTCGCAACCTCGGCCTGCCGACCGCGGTCTGGGCGGTGAATTCCGTCGAGTACGCGATGCTTTACATCACCTTCCTGTGCCTGCCGCACCTGGTCCTGACCAAGGGGCATGTCTGCGTCGAGGTTCTGCTGACCTACCTTCCCAAGGGCCTGCGCCGCATTTGGGAGAACGCACTCCAGATCGTTTCCGCGCTGATCTGCTTCTACCTGACGTGGCACACGGCAAGCTCGTTCTTCCGGGTGCTGGCCGACGGCTCCTACGAGGTGCGCTCCTTCGATGCGCCGATGTGGGCGGTCTACCTTTCGATGCCGATCGGGTTCGGAATCGGCGGTCTTCAGTTCCTGTCCTTCTTTGCCCGCAATGACAGCTTTTTCGGCGCGCCGCCCGATGCGCATGCCGGTATGTAAGGAGAGCACGACATGATGGACTGGACCCTTTCAATCGCCATCCTCATCGGCGGCCTGCTGTTCTCCATGGGGATCGGCCTGCCGGTGGCGCTCGGCTTTTTCGTCATCAACGTCATCGGCGTGTTCCTCTTCATGGGGGGCGCGCGTGGCATCGACCAGATGATCGCCAACGCGACGCTGGCGGTCTCGACCTATTCGCTGGCGCCGGTGCCGCTGTTCCTGGTCATGGGCTCGCTGTTCTTCCACTCGGGTCTTGCGCGCCGTGTGCTCGACGCGATCGACGTGCTGATCGGCCGCCTGCCGGCGCGCCTGTCGTATCTCACCGTGACCTCGGGCACCGTGTTTGCCGCCCTGTCGGGCTCTTCGCTGGCCAATACCGGCATGCTGGGCACACTGATGGTCCCTGAGATGATGAAGCGCGGCTACAAGAAACACATGGCGATCGGCCCGATCCTCGGTTCGGGAGGGCTCGCCGTCATTATCCCGCCCTCGACGCTTGCCGTGCTGTTCGGCTCGCTCGCGCAGATCGACATCGGCGGGCTTCTGGTTGCCGGTCTCCTTCCCGGCTTGATCCTGGCCTGCCTCTACGCGCTGCTGATCTTCGTGCAGGCCAAGGTCGATCCCGAGGCGGCGCCCACCTACGATTACGAGCCGCTGCCGGTGTCGCTGCGCATCAAGGTGTTCTGCCGCGACATCCTGCCGATGGCGGTCATCATCCTTGCCGTGGTCGGCTCGATCCTGACCGGCTTCGCGACCCCCACCGAAAGCGGCGCGCTGGGAATCGTGGCCGTCGCGCTTCTCGCGCTGATTTTCAAGGCGCTCGACATGGAGGCGATCACGACCGCCATCGCAGATGCGGCGCGGGTCACCGGCATGACATTCCTGCTGATCACCGCCTCGTCGACCTTTGCGCAGCTTTGGCCTTCTCGGGCGCCTCTTCGGGCATGGTCCGCTGGGCCACCTCGCTGGAGATGGGGCCGACCGAAACCCTTCTGGTCATGGCGCTCATCCTGCTGGTTCTCGGCATGTTCATGGACCAGGTCTCGATGATGCTCATCACGCTGCCGCTCTTCGTTCCGCTGGCGACCTCGCTGCACTTCGACATGGTCTGGTGGGGCCTGATCATGCTGTTGATGCTCGAGGTCAGCTTTACCACCCCGCCCTTCGGCCTGCTGCTGTTCGTCATGTACGGGGTCAGCCCGCCGGGCACGACACTCCCCGAGGTCGCACGCGCCGCACTGCCCTACATCGCCTGCGTCTTCGTGTTGATCGGGCTGGTGATCGTCTTCCCGACACTGGCGACCTTCATCCCGTCGCTGATGTAAGCGGACAAAAGAAAAGGAACCTGCCATGAGCTTTCGCGACCGTCTCGTTTTCGACGAGACCCAAGGCACCTATCACGACGGCGCGATGCGCTACATGTTCATCAAGCCCGAGGCGGTGATGCATATCGCGCTGGAAATGCCCGAGGATCAACGCCCCGCCGTGTTCGAGGCGATGGCGCGCTCGGTGTTCAAGAACGGCGGCAAATCGGCCCAGACCTACCAGGAGGCCGGCGCGGTAAATCCCGATGACCTCCTCGCGGTGATCCGGGAAACGTCCGGGCAACTTGGCTGGGGCAAGTGGACCACCGAGCTGGTCGAGGACCGGCTCAAGGTCACCGTGGAAAACTCGCCCTTCGTCATGGGTTATGGCGCCTCGGACACCCCGGTCTGCGCCCCGATCCTGGGGATGCTGCGGGCGGTATCCGGCATGATCCTCGGCGGGCCGACCGAGGTGCAGGAGGTCCAATGTGCCGCAACCGGGGCGGATAGCTGCGTGTTCGAGGCGCGGCTGGCGGACGCGTTGGCCAGCTCATGAGCTTTGCCGCGACCCTGCTCGATACCCTGGGGGCCGACATCATCACCCCGGGCGCGGATGTGCCCGAGAAATACCACCACGACTGGGCCGGCCTCGCGCCGGTCCAGCCGCTTGCCCTCGCCCGTCCGAGAACGACAGAGGACATCTCCCGGATCATGGCGGCCTGCCACGCCGCCGGCGTGCCGGTGGTGCCGCAGGGCGGGCTGACCGGCATTTCGGGTGCCGCCCATCCAAAGGCCGACGGGATCGTCCTGAGCCTTGAGCGCCTCGATGACATCGAGGCGATCGATGTCGACGCCGGCACCCTGACAGCCGGCGCCGGCGTGATCCTCGAAACCGCGCAGAACGCCGCCCGCGATGCCGGGCTGATGCTGGGCATCGACATCGGCGCGCGCGGCTCGTGCCAGCTTGGCGGCGTGCTCGCCACCAATGCGGGCGGTAACACGGTGGTGCGCTATGGCATGGCCCGCGACCACTTGCTCGGGCTCGAGGTGGTGCTGGCCGACGGCACCGTGATCAACGGCATGAACGCCATGCTCAAGAACAACAGCGGCCTTGACCTTAAGCAGCTTTTCATCGGCTCCGAGGGGCTACTGGGCGTCATCACCCGCTGCGTCCTGCGCCTGCACCCGCTGCCGCCCGCGACGGTCACCGCCTTTGTCGGCTGCGCCGGTTCGGACAGCGCGACCTCGCTGCTGCGCGCTGCGCGCGGCACGCTCGGGCCGATGCTGTCGAGCTTCGAGGTGATGTGGCCGAGCTTTTTCCACTTCATGTCCCGCGCTACAGGCCTCGGGTCGCCGCTAGCGGGGGAACACGGGGCCTATGCGATCATCGAGGCCACCGGATTCGACGCGGCGGCCACCCGCCAGGCGATGGAAAAGCTGTTCGAGACCGCCCTCGACACGGGGCTGGTCGAGGACGGCGTTCTGGCCAATTCCGTCAAGGAAGAGCGTGCGCTCTGGGCCGTGCGCGAAAGCCCGGCGGAATACGAAACCGTGCTTGGCCCTGTCATCCCCTTCGACGTCGGCATCCCGGTCTCGCAGATGGGCGAGGCGGTCACCCGGATCGAGGCCGCCGTGCACGACGCCTTTCCCTCTGCCCGCGCGCTGTCCTATGGCCATATCGGGGATTCCAACCTCCATGTGGTCGTGAACGTACCCGAGGCGGGACAGGATCAGCCGTCAAACGAGGTCAAGGCGACCGTCTACGCGATCACCCGCGCCTTGGGCGGTACGATCTCCGCCGAACACGGGATCGGTGCGATCAAGCGCGACTACCTCGCCTATTCGCGCACGGCCGAAGAGATCGCGCTGATGCGCCGGATCAAGGCGGCACTGGATCCCAAGGGCATCCTGAACCCGGGCAAGAGCTTTGCCGAAGGAAACTGTACATGACCTGCTTGCGCGACCGACTTCTCCGGCGGGATCCCCTGCGCGGCCCGTTCCTCGCCATCCCCTCGCCCGTCACGGTCGAGATCGTGGCCGGCGCCCGGCCCGATTTCGTCTGCATCGACACCGAACATAGCCCGATCTCGGACGCGCTTTTGACCGACATGATCCGCGCCGCCGATGTCGCGCGGGTTCCGGCACTGGTGCGTGTGCGCGGCAAGTCCCCCAACCACACCGCCGCCGCGCTCGACGCCGGGGCCATCGGCGTGATGGTCCCGCACATCTCCACCGCCAACGAGGCCGCCGCGGCGGTGCGCGCGGCCCGCTACGCCCCTGAGGGCGCACGCGGTGCCGGGCCTGGTCGGGCGGCGGGCTATCTGCGGGATATTCCGGGATATGTCGCGCGGGCCCGCGCCGAAACCGTGGTCGCGGTGCAACTCGAAACCCTGCAGGCGGTCGAGAACGCGTCCGACATCCTGGCGGTTCCGGGGATCGACCTTGCCTTTATCGGGCCGGGCGATCTCGGGGTTGACCTCGCCGCGCAGGGCGGCTCCCGCACGCTGGACGACCTGGTGAACGACCTGATCGACGCGGCGGCCCGGGCCGGGGTGCCGGCCGGGATCTTCACCGCCGACCGCGCGGCAAGCGCCGACTGGCTCCGGCGGCTGCCCTTCGTGATCGAAGGCTCCGATGCGCTGCTGCTCACCCAAGCAAGCGACACGGCCTTCGCCGCGCTGCCCGGGTAATCCCAACACCACCTGCGGCGCCCCTCACCGGGCGCCGCAATCCGTCAAACTGCCATTTGAAGGCGGTGAAAGCGCGATTGCGCATAGACCAGCGCATCTCCCTCCGCAAAGGTCGAATCCTCGATCCGTCCGATGAACACCCGGTGGCTGCCCGCATCGCTGTGCGAGGTGACGGTGCAGCACAGCGACACCAGTGCGTCCTGCAGCCGTGGCACACCGTGGTCGCTCTCCTCCCAGTCTCCCACGCCGAATTTCTCGGGCCCCTTGTGCCCCCGCGCCCCGGCAAAGGCCATGGCGATCTCGTCCGAGTCGCCGCCCAACAACTGAACGCTGAACTTGCCCAGCCGGGTAATCTCGGCACAGGTTTCGGTCTTGCGATTGACACAGACCAGCAGGCTCGGCGGCGTATCGGTGACCGAGCAGACGGCGGTGGCGGTGATGCCGCGGCGCCCATCACCCGAGCCGGTCGTGATCAGCGTCACCGCACCGGGGAAAAGCGCCATCGACTGACGGAAGATATCTGTGCTGATGGTCATGTTTCGTTGTCCTTTGCGGTCAGAGCGGTCTCGATCAGCGCGCGGAACCAGGTCAGGCCGGGGTCCGTTGCAAAGCTGTCATGCACCCAGAGTTTGATTGCGTAAGACGGCAGGTCGAAGGGCAGTTCACGCACCGCGAATCCCCCTCGTTCCTTGAGCCGCATGTGGATCGAGTTCGGAAAGATGGCGACGAAATCGGTCTGGCGCACCACCTCGGGCAAGACCGTGAAGTGTTCGAGGCGGGCCGTGGCGGCAAGGTTCAGGCCCTTTCTCTCCAGCGTTTCCCGCGCCAGGTGAAAGCCGGTGGCGGCACGGCTCACGTCGATGAACGACAGCCGGGCAAGGGTCTCTTCGCTCCAGTCCCCGTCAAGCGCGGGGTGCCCCTCGCGCATCAGGACGACCAGCCGGTCGTGGAACAGCAGGTTGCCGGTGCAGCGCCCCACCTCGAGATCGGGCAGGAACCCCAGCGCCAGGTCGACCTGCCCGCTGCGCAGCGCGCTTTCGATCTCGGCCGGGTCGATCCGCACCGAGGACAGGTTGGCATTCGGCGCTGCCTGTTCCAGCGCCGCCAGGATACGCGGCATGGCATAGAATTCACCGGTGTCCGACATCGCGATGCGAAAACGCCGGGTCGCGGTCTCGGGCGCAAAGCTGTGGGTGTCGTGGATCGTCTGCTCCAAAAGCGACAGCGCCTGCTCAAAGGGTTCGCGCAACCGCGTGGCGACTTCCGTCGGTTCCATCTGGTTTCCGACCCGCAGGAACAACGGGTCGGAGAACTGTTCGCGTAGACGGCGCAGCGCATGGCTGACCGCCGGTTGGGTCAGACCCAACCGCGCGCCGGCGCCGGTCAGGCTCCGGCTGTCCCAGATGGTCAGGAACACCTTGACAAGGTTCAGGTCAAACCGGGTGTGATGCAGGTTTTTCATGCCGGAATTCTGCCCCACTCCCCCGTTGAATGACAGGGGATGCAAATCGCGTGCCATCCGCCTCTCCTCGTCCTGCGCCCCGATCAGGGAAAGCCGCGCGGCGCGTCGAGACCGGCCAGCACGCGGCCCGCCCCCTCCATCGTGATGTCGGTAACGGCCGAGTGCTGGGTCACCACCATCGCGTCACGCAGGTATCGCTGCATCGGGTTCTGGCTTGAAATCACGCCCATGCCGGCGATCGTATAGCATTTCTGCACGACCTCGGCGCCGGACTTGGCGGCGTTGGTCGCGCTGAGCCGCAGCAGGTTGTTCAGCTTCAACGGCACCGGATCGCCCCGCAGCAGGTGCTCCCATGCTTCTTCCGCCGTCTCATAGAAGAACGCCCGCGCCGCGCGCAGCTTGGCCTCGCATTCGGCCAGCCCGCTCAGGAAATAGCCACGATCGCAAAGGCGGCTGTGCCCGACCTGGAGCTTCGCCGCGCCGGAGACAGATTTCGCCTGTTCGATCGCCGCCCGTGCAAGGCCCAGGTTGCAGGCGGCATGCACCTGCGCCTGATAGGCAAGCGCCGGGTACTTGTAGAGCGGCTCGTCGATCACGCCCGGCGCGCCGCGCTCGCAGATCCACGCATCCGCGTAGAACTTGTCGGTAACGGTGGTGTCGTGCGATCCGGTTCCCTGCATGCCCGAAACGTCCCAGGTCTCGATGATCTCGACCTCTTCGGCCGGGGCCACCGCCATCATCACGGTCGGCGGCGCATCGGGTTCCGCGCCCTGCGGCACGCCGGCGATGCCGACACCGATCCAATCGGCGCCCATGCAGCCCGAGGCGAATTTCCACCGGCCCGACACCCGCCAGCCGCCATCGACACGGGTCGCCTGCTGAACCGGGTGCAGACCGCCGGCGAACACCTGGTCGGGGCCATCGGCATACATGACTTCCTGCGCCTCGACCGGCAGCGCCGCCGTATAGGTATTGGCCGAACCAAAGGCCGCGACCCAGGCGGCAGAGCCGTCAACGGTGCCGATCTTGTCGATCATCTTGAGGAAATGATGCGGCGCCATCGCGTCGCCGCCGAATTTTTCCGGCGTCGCGGAGCGGAAGATCCGCGCTTTCTTCATCAGGTCGACCACGTCGCGCGGAACATGGCGCTTGGCCTCGAATTCGCCTTTCCGCGCGTCGATTTCCGCGAGCAGATGTTTGAACTCTGCAGTTTCCGTCAGCGTGGAAAAATCCACCGCGCTGTCGCCAGCGGCGCTCGCCCCTTTGAAATCCTTGTCGATGACCTGTTTCATCCGCGTGTTCCCTGTTCTGTTCTGATGACAGGAAACCCCGAAACTGTTTTATAATTCAAATTCATTGTCATTATTTTATCAATGAATCAAATTAATGCACGAGCTTCGCGCGGAGTTGCGTAAGGGGGCGGCACCGGTTTGCCACCGCCCCCTCCCCCTTTTCCGGGGTCTCAGCGCTTGACGGTGACGCCGGCGGCCTCGCGGTCCCAGGTGCTGTCGGTCACGCCCTGTTCGCGCAGCTTGAACTTCTGGATCTTGCCGTTTTCCGTGCGCGGCAGGTCGGCGCGGAAATCGACATAGCGCGGCACGGCGAAATAGGGCATCCGGGTTTCGCAATGGCGGATCACCGCCTCATGGGTCAGCGTCGCGCCCTCCTTGAGGACGATCGCCACCATCACCTCGTCTTCCGCCAGCTCCGACTGCACCGGGAACACGGCGGCGGTCGACACCGCCGGGTGGCTCAGCACCCCCTGTTCGACCTCGAAGGACGAGATGTTCTCGCCCCGGCGGCGAATGGTTTCCTTGATCCGGTCGACAAAGCGGAAATACCCGTCCGCCTCGCGCAGCACACGATCGCCGGTATGCAGCCAGAGATTGCGCCAGGTGCTGACCGTGGCCTCGGCCATGCCGAGGTACCCCAAGGCAAAGGCATAGGGTTCGACCGGGCGCAGCACGAGTTCACCCGCCGTACCGTCCGGCAGTTCGTAATCCTCGTCATCGACGACACGCGCCTCGAACCCCTCGGCCACGCGCCCCATGTAACCCGGCCGGACCGAATCCGCCTCGGTCTGGATGACGTTGTTCGACTCGGTCGATCCGAAGGCATCCAGCAGCAGGATACCGGTGCGGCGGGTGAATTCGTCATGGAACTGGGCCGGCACCCCCGGTGCCAGGGCGACGCGGCACCCGTGGTCGCGTTCTGCGGGCGTTTCGGGACGCGACAGCAGCATCGGAACCATCGCCCCGAGCAGATAAGTGACGTCGGCCTTGGACTCCTTGAGCATGTCGAAATACCGCGAAACCGAAAACCGGTCCGCCAGCGATTGCGTGCCGTCAAACACCAGCGCCTGGAAAAAGGTGTTGAGCGCGTTGGTATGAAACAGCGGCAACGTGGTGTGCAGCACGTCGCCCGCGCGAATGCCAAGCTGGCGCGCGGTGGTGATCGCCCACCAGAAGAACTGCTCGTGCGGGCAGATCACCCCCTTGGACAGGCCGGTGGTGCCGGAAGTGTACAAAACCGCGAGCGGATCGGAGGGTTTGACCGGTGCGGCGGCGACCGGTTCGGCCGGCGCCGGCAATGGGCGGGCGCCATGCGGCAGGCTGTCGTCGTCGGCGGCGTCAAGAACAAGGATATTCTCGAGCGGCAGCACCGAGAAATCCAGCGTGTCGAGCGCGTCGAGGAACTGCGGCTCGATGATCATCGCCTTGGCACCGGAGTTGGCCAGGATATGCTGCAACTGGAGCCCGCGCGATGCCGTGTTGATCGGCACAGAAACGGCGCCGACCCAGCCGATGCCGGCCAGCAGCGGCAGGAACGCCAGCCGGTTGCCGCAGATCATCGCGACGTGGTCGCCCTTGCCGATGCCCTCTGCCGCAAAGGTGCCACCCCAGCGCGCGGCGAGGTCATGAACCGCTGCGGCGGTCAGGCTGTCGTCACCGACGACAACCAGCGGCTGATCGGGGGCAACCCGCGCCCGCCGGGCGAGCAGTTCCGGCAGGCTTCGCATCCGGGGCGGGATGTCGCGTTCACGCGCCGCCGCAAGGGCATGCGCCTCGGCGCAATAGGTCTTGGCAGTCGCCGCGTCGAGCAGCGGGCAGGCCGCGCGGGCCTCGTCCGAAAAAGGCGTGGGGGTGAGGGATGTGGTCATGCGGTCATTCCTTTGCGGCGGTCATCGGTTGCCCGCGGCGATCAACGACTGGGGCGCCGCGCAAACTAGTACAACCTTAAAATAATTTGCCGCCCGGGCAAGCCTTATGCGCGCCGGGGCCTGCCGCAACGGTGGCAGTCACCCAAGGACAGGGGGGCGCGCCGACCGGCTTTTCGGATATCACGACACGATGGCGAATTAAAATATTATTAAATATCAATAATTCACGTATACCGACGCCCCGCTCCGATCCACAGAATGCGCCGGTCACTTTATGACCACGGCAGCGCGCGGACATGCCGCTGCCCTTCGGGGTGTGGCGACGAAATACGCGCAATGCTTGCTATTTTCCGCCCCGTTGGCCAGAATAATTTTAAACTGCAATCAAATGACTGCGAAGGCGATTCGCGGAAAAAGGAGAGGCATGCGATGAGGCGGGATTTCGACGGCGTTGTCGTGGCATCTCCGGTAAGCGTGCCCTACGCGCGCTTTTCCATCGAGACCGCCCAGTGGTGGGCCGGCGCGGCGCTGCGCGGGCTGACCGAGGCCTCGGGCATCTCGCACAAGGAGATGGACGGCCTCAGCGTGTCGTCATTCTCGTTGGGGGCCGACAGCGCGATCAGCCTGACCCAGCATTTCGGAATGACGGTGCGCTATCTCGATACGGTGCCGCTCGGCGGGGCCTCTGCCACGGTATCGCTGCGACGTGCGGCGCGGGCGGTACAGGCCGGCGATGCCGATGTGATCGCCTGCATCGGGGCCGACACCAACCACCCGGACTCGTTTCGCCAATCGCTTGAGAATTTCTCCCGGTTCGCTCAGGACGCGGTCTATCCGATGGGGTCCGGCGGCGCCAACGCCAGCTTCGCGCTCCTCACCCGCAACTACATGGCGCGCTTTGGCGCCACGCGCGAGGATTTCGCCCGGATCTGCGTCGCCCAGAGGGACAATGCGCTGAAAAATCCCAACGCCCTCATGCGCAAGCCGCTGACGGTCGAACAGTACATGACCGCCCGCCCGATCGCGGCGCCGGTTCACCTGTTCGACTGCGTGATGCCCTGCGCCGGGGCCGAGGCCTTTCTCGTCATGCGCGAGGAAACCGCCCGCGCCCAGGGGCTGACCTATGCGCGGCTGACCTCGGCGATCGAACGCCATCACAGCTTTCCCGAGGATCCGATCCAGATTCGCGGCGGATGGGCCGTCGACGTCGACGAGCTTTACGCCATGGCCGGGTGCACGCCCGGGGACATCGACGTCCTTCAGACCTATGACGATTACCCGGTGATCGTCATGATGCAGTTCGAAGATCTCAAGTTCTGCGCCAAGGGCGAAGGCCACGATTTCGTCCGCAGCCACGATCTGCGGATCGGCGGCGATTTCCCGCAGAACACCTCGGGCGGGCAGCTCTCTGCCGGGCAGGCCGGTGCCGCCGGCGGCCACCTCGGGCTGGTCGAGGCGATCCGGCAGGTGACCGGACAGGCGGGGCCGACGCAAGTGGCGCAGGCGAAACGCGCGATGGCGCTCGGCTTTGGCATGATCAACTATGACCGTGGCCTCGCATCGGCCGCCGTGATCCTGGAGGCCGCATGACCCGCGAACTTCTCCCACCGTCGAAAAAGAACCCGCTTGAGCGCAGCCAGGTCCCCTTGCGGCCGCCGGCGGCCCGGTCGGCCCCCACGCTCGGCCTGCTGATCGGCGCGACCCAGGGACGGTTCGCGCTTCAGCATTGCGACGGCTGCGGGCGCTTTCTCTACCCGGTGCGCGACGTCTGCCCCGACTGCCTGGGCCAACGGCTCTCTTTCCAGGACGCCCCGCGCGGTGGGGTGTTGTTGTCCGAAACCACGATCGACATCACCGCCGATCCCTATTTTCGCCGCCAGCCCGCACAGCGGCAGGGCCTCGTGCAGGCGGATTGCGGGGTGACGATGATCGCGCTGCTGCACCGCGACTGCCCGGCCGAGGGGCGCGTGCGCCTGTCGCTGATGACCGACCGCGCCGGCATGCCGGTGGTCTTTGCCCATCCCGAAACCGGAGGCGCCCCCCATATGGAAGACGACCCGGACTGGCGCGAACTGACCGCGCAGCCGAAATTCCGCCGCGTGCTGATCACCGATGGCCGCAGCCCGGTGGCCGAACCGCTGGCCCGGCAGTTGCTCAAGGCCGGCGCGCAAGAGGTTTTCGTCGGGGTGGCCGATCGCTGGAAACCCGCGCCCGGCGTCGATGCCCTGGGCGGGATCGAGGGGGTCACGCTTTGTGATCTCGACCTGCGCGACGAACGCTCGGTCACAGGTCTCGCAGCGGACCTCGCCGGGAAAACCGATATCCTGATCAACAGCGCCTATCATTTCCGCCCCGGCGGCCTGTTCGACGCCGGTCAGGTCCTGCGCGCCAAGGACACCCTGGACATCTGCGCCCTGGGCCTGCTGCGCCTTGCACAGGCCTTCGGCCCGGCGCTCATGGGTCGTGGCGGTGACGGCACCACGCGCAATGCCGCCGCCTGGGTCAACGTCCTGAGCATCTGGGCGCAGACCGGGCGCCCGGCCTCGGCGATCTTCGCGGCTGCGCAGGCGGCCGAACTGTCGCTGGCCCAATCCCTGCGCGGGGAACTGGCGCAGGGCGGCGTGCGCGTGATGAACGTCTTTGCCGGGGCGCTGGAGGACGAGTGGTTCGAGGATCTGCCGCCGCCCAAGACCGCGCCCGCCGCCGTTGCCCGGACGGTCGTGACCGCGCTCGAGCAGGGGATCGAGGACTCCTATGTCGGCCCCGACGCCGAGGAATTCCGCGCGCGCATGGCACGCAACCCGAAAGAGGTCGAACGCCTGATGTGGCAGGGCTGAGGAGATGGAAATGGATATTCTGACACGCCTGGCCTCATCGCTGACCGATGGCGCGGTGCGCCTCGTCGACCTGACGCGCACGCTGTCGCCCGATGATCCGACGATCATCATGCCACCGGAGTTCGGCCAGTCCTGGCCAGTCAAGATCGAGCGCATCTCGCGCTACGACGGGAACGGGCCGGCCTGGTACTGGAACAACATCAGCTTCGGGGAACACACTGGCACCCATTTCGACGCGCCGGTGCATTGGGTCACCGGGCGCGACCTGCCGAACAACACGGTGGACACGATGCCGCTCGCGCCGATGCTGGCGCCGGTCTGCGTGATCGACTGCACCGCCGAGGCCGAGGCCGACGCCGATTTCCTGCTGACGCGCGATCATATCCTCGCGTGGGAGGCCCAACACGGCAAGATCCCGGCGGGCAACTGGGTCTTCATGCGGACCGGCTGGGGCAACAAGACCGGCGCGGCCTATGCCAATCTCGACGCCGAGGGCGCCCATACGCCGGGCCCCGACGCCGATGCGATCCGCTTCCTTGTCGAAGAGCGCGATATCCTCGGCTTCGGCACCGAAACCATCGGAACCGACTGGGGCCAAGGCGGCCACCTGACCCCGCCGTTTCCCGCCCACCATTACCTGCACGGGGCCGGGAAATACGGGCTGCAGTGCCTGACCGGGCTCGAAGCGTTGCCGCCGACCGGGGCGATGATCCTGGCGGCCCCGCTCAAGATCCTCGCCGGCTCGGGCAGTCCGCTGCGCGTGGTGGCGCTGGTTCCCGGCGGCCCGGACTGAGGCGCCGCAGGCGCCCCGCGCCGCTGCCCTTATCCCAGGCTGAACCGGTCGCGGGTGGTCGCGAAAACCGCCCCGCCCAGCCGACCGAGCGCGTCGATCTTTTCCGGGTCGACATGCAGGCGCTCGTTCACAGCCTCTTGCCGCACGAAAAGCCCGCGCACG
The DNA here is from genome assembly GCF_040365005.1 of Aquicoccus sp. SU-CL01552. Classification (NCBI taxonomy): domain Bacteria; kingdom Pseudomonadati; phylum Pseudomonadota; class Alphaproteobacteria; order Rhodobacterales; family Paracoccaceae; genus Aquicoccus; species Aquicoccus sp. SU-CL01552. Next base: position 41,252 of record NZ_BAABWV010000012.1, read on the forward strand.
GTTCCGATCAGGATGTCGCGCGCCGGCCCGAGGTCGAGGCGCTGGTCAAAGGTGCATTCCATCGCCACCGGCGCCGCGCTCAGACGCGGGCAGTCGATGAACGTCCCGGGCACGCTCTCCAGCCCATTCAGCGCGATTTCATCCACCTCCGGCGCGCTCGGGCCGGCCACGGCCTGCACCGCGTCCGCCAGCGCCACATCCGGGATATGCAGGGTGAAGACGCCCGTGGTCAGGATGTTCTGCGCGGTGTCCTTGCGGCTGCCGTCCGCGCGCGGCTCGACCCCGACGGCAACGGTCGCCGGGTGATGGCTCAACACCCCGAAAAAGCTGAACGGCGCCGCGTTGTCGACGCCATCGGCCGAGCGCGTGGTGATCAGCGCGATCGGACGCGGGATCACCACGCCGCTCAGCAATTTATAGGCATCCGCACTCGCAAGCGCGGTCAGGTCGAATTCTTGGAATGGCACGCGTTCGGGCTCCTGTCGGGGATTTCGGCGACCTTACGGAAGTGGCGCGTATCAGGGAAATGAATTGGCCGAATGCGCCCAATCAGCCGGGTTCATCACCCCCCTCCCCGACGGGTTCAAACCGCGTCGAACAACGGCTCCGGCCCCACGGCCCGCGCCTGTTCCCCCAGAACCGCCAAAAATTCGGCCAGAACCGGCGAGTCCTCATCGCGCCGGTGCAGCACGTGCAGCTCCTGCGTCACGTTCAGATCGGCAACGGGGGCAAAGCACACCCCATGCGGCGGGCGCCAGACCTGCATCGCGTTCGCCAGCCCGAGGCCCGATCCCATGCTCACCAGCGCCAGCATCTCTGCCTCGTTCATCGGGTCCGAAATGAAGGTCGGTTCACCCCCCGCACGCACCAACGCGGCGTTCAGATCGTCAAACAGCTTGGGGCTCGCCAGCCGCTGGAACCCGATGAGCGGATAACCAGTCAGATCCCGCACCCGGATTTCCGGCAGGTCGAGCAACGGGCACCCCTCAGGCATCGCCAGAACAATGGGAATCGAGGCCAGCCGGATCGACACAAGGTCCTCGACCTCCAACGGGTTGTAGAGAATCGCCGCGTCCAACTGCCTCTGGCGCAATCGCTCCAACTGTGGCGCGGTCGGCATGGTCGACAAGGACACGTCGACATCCGGCACCCGTTGGCGGTATTCCCGCAGCGCATCGGGAACAAGGCCCTGCCAGGCCACGCTCTCGATCAGCCCCAGCCGCAAAGTCCCGTGGCGGCCCTCGGCGGCCAACCGCGCCCGGCCGACACCGGCTTGCGCCTGCACCTCGAGCGCCTGCATCTCGGTCAGCATCACCTGCCCGGCCGGGGTCAGGCGCACGCCCCTTGGCAACCGCTCGAACAGGTCAAACCCCAGTTCGGTTTCCAAAAGCCGCACCTGCCTGCTCAGCGCCGGCTGGGCAATGCGCAGGCGGCTGGCGGCCCGCCCGAAATGCTCCTCTTCGGCGACGGCGATGAAGTACCTGATTCTTCTTGGCAACATGGCGACCAATACCATTTTGGCATCAATTCAACCAATCATTTGAATTGGAACGGCTTTGTCGCATCGTGCGACAAGGGACAGGACCACGTGACCACGCCCGCGCCGGCGGGCCGAAAGGACCGGAATGATTGATCCACATTGCCATACCAGCAGCATCAAGGTGAACAAACCGGCCGAGGTCGTCTTTGACCTGATGTCCGACGGCGTGAAACAAGGTGGCTGGGCCTGGGGCAGCTTTGACCGCGAGGATGTGGGCGACGGTATCTTCGCCGGCACCTCGGTGTTCAACGGAGTGCGGACCTTCGTGCGGCTGGACGCGGACAGGGCGCGCCTGCTGGTCGACTATGACGTCGGTCCATCCAAATCGGCGCTGCGCTTTCGCAACAGCGCCCGTGTCCTGCCGGGCGCGACGCTGGGCCACGCGGCCGACAGCTGCGTCGTCACCCTCATGACATGGCGCCTGGCCGATCAGGACGACGCCGGCTGGACACAGATCTCGACGGTCCACGAGGCCGAGATGTACCTCATTCGCGGACTGGCGGAACGCGATCCGCAATAGGATCCCGGACCGGGGCGGGCCACCATTGACCGGCCCCTCACGCGGATGGCCCCGCCAACACCATTCGAACCAGAACAAGAAAGGGAACAGATCATGGATCTGACCGGGAAAGTTGCGCTCATCACCGGCGGCACCCACGGGCTGGGCGGCACCATCTCGCAGGAACTTCACGCCGCCGGCGCCAAGGTCCTGATCACCGGGATCGAGGATGACCAAGGCGCGGCGCTGGCCCGCTCTCTGGGCGAGGGTGCGGCCTATCGCCGGATGGACCTTGGGCAGGATGGCGATATCGACGCTGCGCTGGATGACTGCAAGTCCCGGTTCGGCCGGCTCGACATCGTCGTGCACAACGCCTGTTCCTACCTCGACGAGGGGATCGGGACCGCACGCGCCGACTGGTTGACCTCGCTGAACATCAACGTCGTCGGCGCCGCCGTGCTGATCGACAAGGCACGGGGTCTCCTGACCGCCCCGGGGGGCGTCGTGGTGCTGATCGGAAGTGTCTCGGCCAAGTCGGGCAGCCGGACGCGCGGCCCCTATTCCGTCAGCAAGGCGGCCATCGCGCAACTGATGAAGCTCTCCGCCGTGCAACTGGGACCCGATGGCAATCGCGCGGTCAGCGTCACCCCCGGCTGGACTTGGACACCGCCGATGGAGGCGATGACCGACGGCGACCGGACCATCGCCGACAAGGCCGGCGCCGAGGTCAACCTGCTGGGCCGCGTGGGCCGGATGAAAGAGGTGGCCAACGCGGTTGTCTTTGCATCCTCCGACGCCGCGTCCTGGATTACCGGTTGCGACATTCCCGTGGATGGCGGCTTTACCGCGCTTGGCCCGGACCGGGGGTTCGGCCCCCGCCACTGGTGCGGCCTGATGTCGGATCAGGGCGACTAACGCCCGTCAGGGTCGGCGACCATGGGCAGAAAACCTCATGATCGCGCCGCCGCTGTCAGGCGGATAAGCTTTCGCCCGGCTCCACGTAGACGCCCTGTTCCTTCAGCGCGTCCACGACCTCACTCGGCATGTTGGTCCCATCGCGTTTGGCAAGGATTTCCGCGGCCTCGAACACGCCGTTCACATGGCAATTGCATTTCTCAGGCCCGGACAAGAACCGTGACGGCGTTACCGGGACGTGCAGGCACGGGCCGCGCGAAACCCTGCGGTCACCCCCATCAGCGAGACCGGAAAGCTCAGCCTCCGGGCCCCCGGCGTCGGCACGAAGGCAAGCTCGATGCGCCTCCGCGCCCGCAACCCGTCGAGTTCCTGTTCGGTGACATGAACCTGTGCAAGGCAGGTGTCCCGGTTGCAGGTCTGCCAGATCAGGGGCACGGCCCGGTCGGCCCCGGGGTGGCGATAGACGGCGCGGTCGGCGATCGACGCACCGACCGGCACCCGGACCGAGAGGAGCGCCCCCCCCTCGGCAACCGGACTCAGATAAAGATCGGCCAGCACGAGCCCCGCCTCCGGGGCGATCGCGCGATACTGCAGGACACAGCCCTGCCCCGTTGCCGCCAACAAAGTCCAGTCCGCGAACCTTCGGGCCTCCTGCGCACCGGCGCAGACAGCACCCGCAATCACCACGCCGGCAGCGAGGAGAGCGCCCCTCATTCAGTGGCAGCCCCCCGGGCCTCGGCCAGGGCATCAAGCCCGGCGGCCATGCCGGCCACGGACATCGAAAAGACCACCGGTTCGGCGCTCAGCCCGGGCCGATACCCCGCAACCACGCCCTTTTCACTCGCCTCGATGGTCGCGAGGTCCTCGGGGGAAAGCTCGATCAGGGCCTCGCACAACTTGGCACTGCACGATTGCCAGATGAACCGGGTCTCCTCGGTTGCCTCTGCCGGGCGCATGGCAAAGCCGGCCGGGAAATAGACCCCGTTCGGAACCCGCGCGGCCAGATAGCGCTTGCTGTCGTCGGCGTTCGAAAACGCCAGCACCTCGGCCAGAAAACCGCCGTCACCACTACGCACGAGCCGTTGCGTCAACACGCAAGAGGTCTTGTTGACGCCCAGCGCCTGGCAATTCACCGTCCAGGCCCCGAAGCGGCTGCCGTTCACCACATCCTTGGCCGCCGCGTCCGCGGATTGCGCCCGCGCTGCGGGCTGTCCCAGCACGGCCAGGGCCGCCAGGAATGCCGTTGCCGCGGCGCGTGTCAGAAATCTCGTCATGCTGTCTTCCTTCTTTCCATGTCTTGCCTAGAACGTGAGCGAAAACGCCATTCGTACAGACCATGCCCCATCCCCGCCCTGCCCCAGAACCGGGGTAAGCGATCTGGCCAGTTGCACATCGAACACCCCGCGCCGACCGATCCGCCCGGACTGGCCGATGCCGAACGACGAGGCGAGCCCCTGCCCGGTCCATGCCCCGCCGACGCGGTCAAAGGCCTCGCCCAGGGCGACAAAGGCATAGGGATGGATGGCGGTGCCCGAAATCCGCAGCGGCTTGGCCGCCTCGATCTGGAACCGGCTCCAGTAGCCGCCGGCACCCTCGGACAGGCCGCTGCTGTAGCCCGGCACGGCAAACGGCGAGGTCACCGAGAATTTTCCACGCGACGGGGTATCGTCGGTCAACGGCAGTTGCGCCGCCCCCATGAGGATCGCGGTTCCCCAGTCGCCCAGCGCCCATTGCAGCCGTCCCGATGCGGTAAGCGCGCCATAGGTCAGATCGCCCAGGCCCAACACCCTGTCGGTGAACCGTCCCGCCGTCAGCCCCACCGACCAGACCACCTGGCGCAGGGTCCGGTCAAAGCTGCGCGCGCCGTTCGCCCCCAGCGTCAGCGACCAGCCCGACTGGTCCGCCGTGGTCGCGCCCGCGACCTCGGTGGTTTCGTCATACCGGTCCAGCCCGAGCGTGACCCAGAGGCTGCGGTCCTCGGCCAGGGTCAACGGATGGGCATAGATCAGGCCGGCGCTCACCGTTTCCGAACTCACCACCGGCGCGGTCAAGCTGTCACTGCGCTGACCGGAGATCGACGCGGCGAGCTGCCCGCCCCCCGGTGTGACCGTGCGACTGTAGGTGAGCGTGGCGCTGCGGGCGCCTTCGGAGGTCATCAGATCCAGCCCCAGCGGATCGCCCCAGCCGGTCAGGCTGTTGATCCGCAGGCTGGCGCTGGCGCGCGCCGATCCGGTCGCGGCCTCGCCATAGTTGTCGAACCGCAGCGAGGCGGCAAGCGGCGGCGGGTCGTCAAAGGACATCGTCAGGTTGGTGTGCCCCGGCATCGCTCCGGGGGAAAAATCAGCCTCGGCCCGCAACCGGTCGGTCAGCCACAACCGTTCCAATCGTTCCGCGATCACCCGGGTATCGGCCAGATCGCCCTCCTCGACCCCCAGCCGGAACCGAAGGTAAGCGGACCGCGCACGCTTCGACCGGTAATCGACCCGGCCAAGACGCGCCTCGAACAGATCGATGGTCACGGTGCCGCGGCCCCGGTCGACCCCGACGACCTGCGCGATGGCAAGGTCGATCCCCTCGGCGCGGTAGAGGGCGTTGACCGCATCCGCGACGGCCTGTGCCCCGCCGGACCGCAGGCGGCGACCGATGAAGGGGGCAACCGCCGCATCAAGCTCGGCCTGTTTGAAATAGGCGGAGGCGCCGGGAAAGACGACCCGACGCAGGGTAAAGTGCTGGGGCCGAGGTTGGGAAACCGGGCGCGGTGCCGCCACCTGCGGGCTGCGCGCGGCCAGCTCAGCCAAGGCCGAGGCGGCATCGGACGGCGGCAGGCCTTGGGCGCTGGTACTCGCGGCGAACAGCGTCGACAGAAGTCCCAACGGAGCGATCGCCCGGGCCAGGGTTCCGGCGATCATGTTCCGCCGTCCCCGCCGTTGTCTTCGCCGCCGTCCTCGCCCTCGTCTTCTTCGTCCCCTTCCCCATTGCCCGTCGCCCACCGGAAGACGAAACCGCTGCCGCCATCGTCTCTGCCCCCGGCAAACCCGCCGGGCATATGGGTCGAAGGCGCGCTGCCCGGCCCGGTCGGCCCCGCGAAGCCGCCTAGAAGCGAACTGCCATCTTCCGCTCCATCATCGGTCCCATCGTCGCCGGTACCGTCGTCACCGGGGCCATCGTCTCCAGTCCCATCGTCACCGGTTCCATCGTCTCCGGTCCCATCGTCGCCAGTTCCGTCGTCTCCGGTGCCATCGTCGCCGATGCCATCGTCACCGGTGCCGTCGTCTTCGGGGCCGTCGTCTCCAGTCTCGTCGTCGCCGGTGCCATCATCGCCAGTGCCGTCATCCCCGGTGCCATCGTCGCCGGTCCCATCGTCACCGGTGCCGTCATCCCCGGTCCCATCGTCTCCAGTCTCGTCGTCGCCGGTCCCATCGTCGCCGGTCCCATCGTCACCGGTTCCATCATCGCCGGTGCCATCGTCGCCAGTTCCGTCGTCTCCGGTGCCATCGTCGCCGGTGCCATCGTCGCCGGTCCCATCGTCACCAGTCCCGTCATCACCGGTTCCATCGTCTCCGGTTTCATCATCGCCGATGCCATCGTCACCGGTGCCGTCGTCTCCAGTCCCGTCGTCGCCAGTTCCGTCGTCACCAGTCCCATCATCACCGGTTCCATCGTCGCCAGTGCCGTCATCCCCGGTCCCGTCGTCACCAGTGCCATCATCCCCGGTGCCGTCATCACCGGTCCCGTCGTCGCCGGTTCCGTCGTCTCCGGTTCCGTCGTCACCGGTCCCATCGTCACCGGTCCCGTCATCACCAGTTCCGTCGTCTCCGGTTCCGTCGTCACGAGTCCCATCATCACCGGTTCCATCGTCTCCGGTGCCATCGTCTCCGGTCCCATCGTCACCAGTGCCATCGTCTCCGGTGCCATCGTCGCCGGTCCCATCGTCACCAGTACCGTCATCCCCGGTCCCATCGTCGCCGGTACCGTCGTCACCAGTGCCGTCATCGCCAGTTCCGTCGTCGCCGGTGCCGTCATCGCCAGTCCCGTCGTCACCGGTGCCGTCATCGCCGGTTCCGTCGTCACCAGTGCCATCATCACCGGTCCCATCGTCTCCGGTTTCGTCATCGCCAATGCCATCGTCACCGGTGCCGTCGTCTCCGGTTTCGTCATCGCCAATGCCATCGTCACCGGTGCCATCCTCGCCGGTCCCGTCATCCTCGGTGCCGTCATCACCGGTCCCGTCATCGCCGGTTTCGTCATCGCCAGTGCCGTCGTCTCCGGTGCCATCGTCGCCGGTGCCGTCGTCTCCAGTCTCGTCGTCGCCGGTCCCATCGTCACCAGTGCCGTCATCGCCAGTCCCGTCGTCACCAGTCCCGTCGTCACCAGTGCCATCATCACCGGTCCCATCGTCTCCGGTTTCGTCATCGCCAATGCCATCGTCACCGGTGCCGTCGTCTCCGGTTTCGTCATCGCCAATGCCATCGTCACCGGTGCCGTCATCCCCGGTGCCATCGTCGCCAGTGCCGTCATCGCCAGTTCCGTCGTCACCGGTCCCATCGCCGCCGGTATCCTCACCATCCACCAGCACCAGGTCAGGCTGCGGTCCGGCCACGAGTTCGGGGAAACGGGTCGGGGTCGTCAGGTTGGCGATCTCCGGAAGGGTCGGCACGACCGTCCCCTCGGTCACCTGCGTCACCTCTCCTCCCGCGGAGTCGACGGTCACCGAACCGCTTCCGCCGATCAGGTCGATCCGCGTCGTTCCCGTCGCACTGACCGCGACGGCACCGCCTTCGGACAGGATGAAGGCGGCATCCAGATCGCCCGCGACATCCAGCGCAATCGTGCCCGTGGCCCCCACCCGCAGGCGGGTGCTGCCATCGCTGACCAGCGTGAGCGGGAAGTCCGACGCCCCGATCCGCCCCTCGGGCGTGACCAGGGTCAGTTCCGAGGCGGTCAGCGTCGCGATGTCGCCGTCGATATCGCCGTAGTTCGAATTCAGGCTGATCCGGCCCGTGCTGGTCCCAAGCGGATCAACCGAGATCAACTCCGCACCGACCAGAACGATGTCGCCCAGCCCGACGAAATCGATGTCATCGCCCCCCGCATTGACGAGCGAGAGGATTTCCGTCTCGCCCAGGGTCGAACCGAGATGCAGATCGCCGCCACCGGAATAGACGGTGATCTGGCTGGCATCGACCCAGAGCGCGCGGCCCGGCAGCGTATCGATCGCACCGGCATAGATCACCGCGTGGGAATTCCCCGGCACGCCGGCCGAGACATGAACCCCGGTCGTTTCCGCCAGCGAAAGCCCCTCGGTCGCCGAAACATAGATCATCGGCGCATCGGGGTCCTGCCCCACCGTCCGCAAGGCGGAGAGGGTCATGTCGCCCGCCGAGGTCACGGTGATATGGCCATTCAGCGCATCGACCAGCGTGTTGTCGGCCATGTGCAGCGCCCCGACCAGGCTGCGCAGGGTCACGTCGCCGCCCGCGCTGGTCACATCGCCGGCAATCGTCAGGATATCAGAGCTGATGTTCACGTCCGATCCCGCCGTTGCCACCGACTTCAGCGTCAGCGTCGACACCCCGTCGGACAGCGCGTCAAGGGTGATGCCGACCCCGGTGGCCCCCGCCCCCAGCGTGTCGATCTCGTAAAGGTCGCCGTCGTCCAACTCGACGTACATGCCATATTCGCCATAGAGCGCGATATCGGTCGTCTCCTCCCCGCCGATCAGGGTCAACGGCTCGGCCTCGCTGCGGCCGATCACCATGGCGTCGATATCCACCGACCCGGACAGCGCATAGGCGCCCGGATGCACCATGCCATTGGCAATGATCGTCAAGTCCGCACCGGTGAGCGTCGCGATATCCACATCGCCAAAGCGCGTGATCAGAGAGACCTCCTCGGCCTCCAGCGTATCGATCCCGATCTTGCCGATCCCGGCGGTAAGAATCCGAACCTCGCCATCGGGTACACTGACGCTATCGAGGTTGACCGAATGCTCGGTGACGATGCTCAGCAAATGCGCGCCGGTCAATGCCACGGTGCCGCAATCGCTGCAGTCATCCGGGAACAGCAGGTTGGAGGCCACGATCATCAGGTCGGATTCGGTCATCGTCAGCCCGCCGGTCCCGCCGATCTCGACCGCGCCGGTCGAGAACAGGCCAAGCCGGTCGGCCTCCACCGTCAGGCCGTTGCCGACCTCCAAGTCGGCGCTGGTTCCATCCGGGTTGTCACCAACCGCGCCCAGCCAGAGCGTCCCGCCGCGCAACAACGCCGCATCGCCGGCGATCAGGTCGCCATAGGCCATCAGCCGCAGCGCGCTTTCCCCCTCGGTGAGGTTTGCCCGTTGCAGGTCGACCGAGCCGATACTGGCCAAGTAGTAATCCGGCACACCACCATCGTCCTTGTCGTAGTCGCGCAGGTACAGCGTGGCCGGGGCCCCGTCGTCGGCCGCGTCGAGGCGACCGAGGATATAGTTTTCCCGTGTCCCGAAACTTCCGCCGACCCGGAACCTTGCGTCTTCGGCCGCCTGGAAATCCAGCGCCGCCCCCTCGCGCCCGATCACGCTGCCTGACACGTCCAGCGTCAATGTGCCACCGGCATGGACCGCCGCCAGCAGCGGGTAGTCGGAGGAACTGGCCGCATCGATCCCGCCGGCGTAAGACCCGAGGTCAAGGGCCGCCAAAGTCCCCCGCGCCCGATCGAAGGCCTCGGCAATTCCGATAGACGTGGCGTCGATCCTGGTCCGGGAATCGACCGGGCTGCCGATCACGCCGAACAGGTTGGTTTCCTGGGCGTCGATCTCGCCCTCCGTGACCAGGCCGTTGGTCACGTGACCGAACAGGCCACCCTCGCCGGACAGCACCTCCTGCAACGCCATGAGGCCGGTTTCGGTATCCGCCGTCGCCACCTCGACCTCTTCCACCGCAAACAACTCGGCAAGCGCCGGGTCCGCCAGGCCGAACAGCGTCAGGTCGCCGCCCTGGATGTCCAGCCGGACATCCCCGAGGTAGCTGCCGATCAGGCCGGCGGTCACGTCGCCGTCGGTCACGTTCAGGTCGACATCGCCGGTCAGCGCAACGGCGGACAGGCTCCCGGCGCCGCCCGATGCCTGCACGTCCAGCGGGTTGTCCTGCGCCCCGATCGCCCCGACCGAGAGCAGCACGATGTTGTCGGCCAGGATATCGACACCGTCGGTGCCTCCCTGGTCGAGGATCGAACCGGTCAGCGTCGACAACACGACACCGGTCTCCGAGTATATCTCGGTGATCGCCATGTCGCTGGTCGGCGCGGTCAGGCGGATCTCCCCCTCGGCCCGCGCCACCAGCGCGCCATCCGCAAGCTGGGTCACCAGAAGCGGTTCGCTCAGCGCCCCGATCCCGCCCTCGGCCGCCTCCAGAACGATGGTCTTGCCGCGCACCATATGCGACAGGACGTCCCCGTCCGCGGCCCGGGTCAGCGCCTCGGCGCTCTTGATCCTCAGGTCCTCGACGGCATCGGCATACAGGATCTCGATCGCTTGCTCCGAACCGATCAGCGCGTCGCCACCGGCAAGGGCAACCAGATGCCCGGTCGCCTTGATGTCGATATCGTCGGCGCGGGCGATCTCGATGCTGTCCTCTCCGACCTCGATATCGAACCGCTCAGCCGTCCAAAGTTCCAGCAACGCCTCCTCGGTCAGGCCGGTGGCGTGATCGATCACGTAAGGTGTGCGATTGCGACCGATATCCTGCGCCGAGGCGATGTTGATGTTCTTGCCGATGATATTCGCGTCCTCGATCACCGGCACCGTATCGGTCACCGAGAGGATCAACTCGCTGCGCAATCCGGTGCCAAGCTGGGCCTCGCTCCAGTGCAGGCCGGTCGTCAGCTCGCTGCGGTTCACCAGGGTGGCGGTGTACTCGAAATCCGCATCGAAGCTCACGCTGCCCCAGGTCTCGTGCAGGGCGTGGAACCTTTCCGTGGCGGTCTCCGCAAGATCGGCGATCTGCGCGGCGCTCAGGCCGTCGGTCTCCAGCCGGCCGATCTCTTCGGCGCTGAAGGTGACCGCGAAGTCGGGGTCATAGGCCAGCGGCGCCCCTTCGACCAGCGCGCCCGATCCATCCACTTCCCATGTGCGCAGACGGTCCCAGTACTCGAAGTATTCCCGTGTCTTCTGCGCCTCGAATCCGGCAATCACCTCCGTTTCGCGCTCGGTTTCCGCCGAGCCGTCCGCATCCACCGCGCGCAGGCCCATCTCGTCCCAAAGCGCCTCGAGCAGCCCTTCCTCGGCGCGGCGGTCCACCGTCTCCGTGAAATCGTAATCCCAGATATCCGATACCATCGAAACCAAGGAGACATCGCCCTCGGCCGAGATCAGGTGCCGCACCTGGACCGGCTTGTCGGACGAGGTCAGCAAGTTGATGTCACCACCGGCATCGGCAATGATCGCGTCGGCCTCGAAGACCAGCGGCGCCTCCAGCGTGCCGACCGACCCCGCTGTCGTGGTCAGCTTCAGCCGCTCGCCCGCCACCTGGACCGGCTCGGTCGAATACCGGTGCACAAGGATCGAGTTCGCCGCCGTCAGGTACAGATCGCCCTCGGCAAAGGCCGACAGTATCTCCATGTCGCCGGTGACCTCCTCGATCCGGGCGGCCCCGCCGGCGGTAATGTCGAGGCCAAAGCCCTCGGCCTGGTCGATGCGGAAATCGGTCGCGGTGGTCGTGGACGAGAACAAACTCCCCAAAACCGGGCTCGAACTCCCCAAAATGCCATGATCGCGCAAACCGGGGACAAAGCTTCCGATCTCCGTCTCGGCCCCGCCGGTATACCCGGGCCCGTCATAGGCCCGGGTATAGAGGATATCGCCCTCGGCGCTCATCACCAGCTTGTTGGTTTCGAACGGATTGGACCGGGAATTGGCAAGGATCGACCCGCCGGTCGAGGTGATCGTGGTCAGGCCCGAGCGGTTGTAGACCGAACCATCAAAGATCACGTCGCCCACCGAGGTGACGCTGAGCGATCCCTGGTCGTGCCCCTCGAAGCCGATATCGACGGTGCGGTCGGCGGCAATGATGTGAAGATCCCAATTCGACGTGGTCTCGGTCACCGTCCGACTGCGCTCGTAAACGTCGGCGCCGATCAGGACGTCCTGTACCAGGGTCCAGTCGCCCACGTCCTCGCTCTCGATATCCCAGGCCGTCACCAGATCACGCGCACCCACCCGGACATAATCATAGCCGTAATCGTCGACCAAGTCCCGCAGCAGACCGTCGAAGATGGTGTCGATGTCGAGCTCTTCCGCCAGCACGGCGTACTTCTGGGAATAGGGAACATTCGCCAGTTCCTCTTCCTCCACGACGGAGGTGCTCAACACTTCGTCCTCATCAATCCGACCGTTGAAGTCCACGTCCCAGGCCACATCGACGTAATCGTATTGGGTGACGATGATCGCCCCGAGGTTGTCCTCGTCATATTCATAGGTGCCGTCGATCCGCGGTTCGATCTCGCCCGCGGCGTAGACCACCCGCCAATCGTCCACGATCTCGTAGGTCGGGCGATCGGTCTGGACCAGCGGGGCGGCGAACAGGCCGGTCACGGTGCGCGTCACCGTGCCGTCGGCGGCCAGGTCATATTCGGTGGTCACGAACCCATCGCCCGTGACATTCTCCCGCGCCAGATCGACGATGCGGATAAAGCCATTGGCGCCCGCGTCGTAGCCGGTCGAGAGATCGCTGAGCACGATCGGCACGTCGGAATCGTTGGTGATCTCGATATGGGCATAACCGTTGGCCGCCACCAACTCGCCGCCCCCGGTCGAGATGATATGGCCGACGATCTCGATCTCGCCGCCCTTGGCGACGATCGGATCGACCAGGATCACCCCGGCCTCTTGGTCATAGCGCAGGACAACATTGCCCGAAGCCGCGTCATAGTACGGCTCTTCCGCCGGCGAGGCGCCGCTGCCATCGGGGCTGTAAAGGACGGCAACGGTCTGCGCGCTGTCCCAGTCGTCGATCACATCAATGATGTGATCCTCGATCATCACCTCGAAATCGGTCACGCCCGACTGGATCAGCCCGGTGATGTTCACCACGCCGTTGGCATAGACATAGACCCCGCCCTGCGCGACGATCTCGCCGCCGCCGGACAGCACCTCGTCAAAGTCGGACCCGGCGATATCCTCCAGGAAACAGCTATAGTCCAGGCAGCCGTCCAAACTGGACCCGCTGGACGCGAACAGGGGCGCATAGGTCGAGAACGCCGAGGCGCCCAACGTGATCAGCCCGTCGCCCGAGGTCAGCAGGAAATCGCCCCCCGAATGGATATCGACATTGGCCGCGTCGATCTCGCCGCCCAGCACCATGATGTCGCCATCGGCGGTGAACAGGCTGACGGTGCCGCGCAGGTTCTCGATGCTGCCGGTCACGTAGAGATCGCCGGAGAGACCGGTGGGATTGGAGTAAAAATTGCTGACCGAAATCAGCGTCTCGGCCGCCACATCGGCCGAGGCGGTAGCCTGGATCGTCAGGTCCGAGGGCGCGGTCGCGGCGGTCAGCGGGATATCGTTCAGCAGCACCAATCCACCGCCGCGATAGGGAATCTCGGCATCGACCACCTCGATCACCGCCGGGCTGTCGTTTGAAATCAGGATCGTGGCATCGCCATGGGACACCACCGTGCCGCTGCCGGTGAGGGAGTCGGCGCTCACCTCCACGTCGCCCGGGGCGGAATAGGCCGAGATGACCCGGATCAGGTCGATCGGGGTGCTGCCGATATCGGCCAGGATGGTTTCCATCCGGGCGATCTGGGCCTCCAGCCGCACCTGCGAGACCAGGTCGCCCCCGGTGATCGCATCGGCAAGCTCGTCGTTCAGATCCTCCAGCGTCAGGTCAAGAAGATCGCTCAGATCGGCATCCGAGACGATTTCGTAGTCGATTCCATCGGTCGCCGCCGTGACCCCGGATTCGTCCACCACCAACTGCTGGAAGTAATTGGTGCCGCTTTCCACATCGCCGTCGATCAGAACGGCGGTGGGAAGGGCCTCGATGGTTTTACCGACCTCGGTATCAAGGCTGACATCGTCGGCCCCGACGATATCCCCCAGCGCATTCACCACGGTTTCCGCCGTCTCACGGTAAAGGTCGGAGGCCAGCCCGTAGGAATAGGTATCGGTCTCGCCTGCCGCGGCCACCAGTTCGACATCGTTGGCGGCGCGGACCTCGGCGCCCGGTTCGATGGTGATCTCATTGCTTAGCGCATTGCGCGACTCGGCATAGGGTTTGCGCCCGATCGGGACCGCGGTGGCATTCCAGACCCGCAGCTCGGAGGACACATCGCTGCTCTCGCCCGCCGAGGTGACGTGGATCGACCCCTTGTTCGACAGCACCGAGGCGCCGGCGGCAATCTCGACCGCCTGCACGGCGTCATAGTCCGAAACCGCCTCGGCATGGGGCGATCCGGCAAGGCCGTAGACATTCACGAAGGCCTCGGTGGTGATTGCCGCCTCGGCCAGGATCTCCATCTCGATACCGGCATCGGCGACGATATCCGCATTGCCGATCCGGATCGTGACGTCATCGGCATCCACGTCGATGCTGGTCTTGGCATTCGGCACCGCGATCCCGCCGCCGGTGTCGATCTTCACGCTGTCAGCCAGGTCGTAGAAGCTGGAAATCGCCAGCCGCGTATCATAGTCGCTCACCCCGCCCGAGACCGTCTCGGTCAGGCGCGCGCCATCGGCGACGGTCAGAACCGCAGTCACGTCGACATCGGTCTCGGAGTTCAAAGCGGTGCCGTCGAGCAGCCCGGCCGATCCGATCTGGCCGGAATAGCCATCGTCGCTCTTGCTGATCTCGGTGACGATCTCGGCGTCGAAGGCATCGGCCTCGAACGCGCCCGACAAGGTCAGGCTGCTGTCGGCATCGACGTCGTTGTCGATCTTCGTGCCGCCGAAATCGGCAAGGCTCACCTCGATGGAATCGGCGGTATTGGCAAAGCTCACCCCGCGATAGGTCGCCGCGGCCAGCGTTTCGCCCACGCTCAGCCCGTCGCCGCCATCGAGGTCGAGGGTCACGCTGCCATCGACATCGAGTTCGGACTTGGCGCCGTGAACCGAGAGGATGCTACCAAGACCCGCGTGCGTCTCGACCGAGATATCCTCGATCCCTGCCGTCAGCGCGGTCAGCGTACCGCCAACCGTGCCGGTGCCGCTGACCGCCATCGACAGCACCGCGTCCGCGTCGGTGCTCAGGTCGACAAGGTTCGCGCCAAGCCCCACGAACCCGAGGGACAGGCCGGTCGAAAGCGCGGTGATTTCCGTGTTGGTCGCCGCGACGAGCGTGGCGTCACCCGCCACATCCAGCGCCGCAAGACCCAGGTCCACCGAAACCGCGCTGTCATTCTCCAGCGACGAGACGCCGCCACCTGCCGCCCCGACCCCGCCCGAGGCCGAGAAGGTCTTCGAACTGATCGACGAGGCGCCGGCCTCTTCGGTGGATTCCGCATCCAGCGCCAGGACGTTCAACTCTCCCGCAGTCAGATCGAGCCCGTCCGCCAGGATCTCGACCTCGGTCTCCCGTTCGGCATGGGCAAAGGTGCCGCTCACCGAGATGCCCTGCGATATCGCCGCACCGGTCCCCTTGACAGTCATCGCCGCCTCGGAGGTGGCGGAAAGATCGACCAGCCCCCCGGCGATGAGGGTCGCGGCCCCCAGGTCGATCCCCACTTCCGAGCTGTCGTAGGCGGCCACGTCCACACCGCTGAGCCCGAACAGCGACCCGCCCGTCAACCCGAGGCCCTTGGCCTCGATGGCACCCTCGCGGGCGGCGGAAATCGACAGCGTGTCGGTCTTGAGCAGCGGCGCCGTTGCATCGCCGGCAAGGCTCACCGTGATATCCGACGTGCTGTGGGTGGTCGCAAAGACCCCGCCCGCCGCGATGGCCCCCACATTGGCCCCGGTGGCCAGGGTTCCGGCGTCACCGGTCTCGCTGGCCGTGATCGACACCTCCTGCGCCACGCCGGAGCCGATCCCGCTGATCAGCACGTCCTCGCCCAGGGTAACATGCAGCAAACGCCCGGCATGGGTTTCGGCCACGGCGGCCGCGCCGCCGATGACGCCGCCCGCCCCCGCGATCGCCTTGGTCTCCCCGGCATCGACGTCCGACACGGCCGACAGGCGGATCGCCCCCTCGCTGCGGATCACCGCCGAGCTGTCAATCTCGACACCGACCGCGCTGCCCAATTTTACCCGGGCCAACGCCCCGGTGAAGGCGACGGCTCCACCACTGATCCCGCCGGATGTGGCCGATAGCGAACCGGTTTCCTCGCCGGAGATCGTCACGAGACCGCCCTTGACCTTGGCGCCCGTGCCGACCCGCGCGGTCACGCCATCGGGAACCACCGCGCCGCGGGCCTCGGCCACGGCGCTGCGTACCGAGAGGGCGCGGCTCAACGCCGCTTCGCTCGCGTCATCGCCGGTGCCGTAACCGTCAAAGGAGTCCGGCGCGCTCAACTCGGTTTCGACCGAGGCCAGCGACTCCTCGAGATCGCCGTCCGAATTCGGCACCTCGTCATCGGCACTCGACTCCAGCCCGTCCAGACCAAAGCTCACCAGGCTGGCGGAGCCCTGGAACGCGAAACCGCCCACCGCTGCCGCCGCCGAGAGCGCGGTGATATCGCGATCGACGCGGGCCGCGACCTCCACCTCGCCCGTGGCCGTGGCGATGGCCTCGTCGCCGATCTCGGCCAGAACCTGGTTCCCGCCGGACAGGTGCAGGACCGCCGCGCCGATGGCCGCGCCGCCGCCGGCGATATTGCCGACCGTGGCGGTCTGGGTGAACTTCTGTTCGGCCTCGACCAGGATGCTGTCAGCGGTCCGGCCACCGAGGTCCGCATGATCGCCCAGCCTTGCCACCACGCTCTGTTCCGTCTTTGCCACCAGGACCGAGGCAGATATGGCGACAAGCCCCGCCCCGCCGCTGACCACGGTATTGCCGATGTCCAGGTCTGACAGCGCGGTGATGCCCACATCCCCCTCGACATCCAGTTCGGCATGATCCGCGGCGGTTCCATCCGCGACCTCGGCGGTCACCGTGTCCTCGGCCAGCATGTAGAAGACCTGGCCGCCAACAGCGGCATAGGGGCCGAAATTCCCGTTGAGCCCGGTTTGAACGATTCCCCGGACCGAGGCCGCCTCCAGATCCAGATCGCCGCCCGCCTCGGTGGTGCCGCCCCGCAGCACCGCGGTGG
Organism: Aquicoccus sp. SU-CL01552; assembly: GCF_040365005.1. Classification (NCBI taxonomy): domain Bacteria; kingdom Pseudomonadati; phylum Pseudomonadota; class Alphaproteobacteria; order Rhodobacterales; family Paracoccaceae; genus Aquicoccus; species Aquicoccus sp. SU-CL01552. The sequence goes on from NZ_BAABWV010000012.1 coordinate 58,426, forward strand.
TCTCGTTCTCGCCCTTCATCACCTGCACCACGCCGGCCACGGCGGCTGTGGCACCGGCGGACAGGCTGGCCGAGGTCGTCACGATCTCCTCGGCCGAGATCGCGGCAATCCCGATGTCGTCCGCCGCGACCAGACCGGCGTCCTCGACCAGGGCCTTGGTGGTCTTGGCCAGGTTCAGAACCTCGACATCCGCACCACCGGCCACCGCGCCGGAGCCCTGCGCCAGCATCGAGAACACCCGCAGCGTTGACCCGTTCCCGGCCCGCACCGCGATATCCGAAGCGCTGTCGATGATGCCGCCCGCCACATGGGCCGCAACGCTGTCCTCGACCAGCAGAATCGGCACCTGGACCGAGACCGCCACCGCCCCGGCCACCGCCGCGCCCACCGACAGGACGTTGAGCGCATTGGTACTGTCAGCCACGACCGCCACGCCGTGATAGCTGTGACCGCTCAGCGTGTCGCCATCGCGCAGATGTCCGGCAACGCCGCCATCTCCGGTCGTGCCATGCGCGACCAGCATACTGTCGCCCGTGACATCGGCCTCGACCGTGGCCGACGAGGTGATCACCGTGATCGAGGCACCAATGCCGACCGTACCGCCCCCGGCCAGCGATACGGTCGCCGCGCCAAGCCCGGACAGCAGCCCCTCGCCGCCACCACCGGAGGCACCGAGCGTGGCCTCCGCCAGTGCCTCGACAAGAAGGGAATCGCCGGCGAACAGGTCGGACCCGTCGACCGCCGCCCGCACCGTATCGTCGCGCGTGATCAGCGAAATCGACCCGGTGACCCCCGCCGTGCCGCCGACATTCGCGCCGATCGCCGCCGATCCGACCGACCGCTCCGAAACGGCGCTCACCACGATGTCCGACCCGCTCGCCTCGAGGTCGCTGCCCACGGTCTGCGCCTCGGTCTTGCCGTGCAATGTGACATCCGAGATCGCCGCGCCGAGGGCGATCGCACCGGAACCGCCGCCCTGCACTGTCAGCGCATTGGTGGTCGCGTCCTGCGTGGCCGCGACGGTGATCGTGCCGCCGGTCGCGGTCAGGGTGCTGCCAAAGGCCCCGGCCTGTACCACCGCCCGTTGCGAGGTGGCCCCGATGGCCCCGATCCCGGACACCGACCCGGACGAACCGCCGCCCGCGATGGCCAGCGACAGGGCACTACTGGTGTCGGTGGCGTCGATGCTCAACCCGCCTGCCGCCGTCACCTGCGCGCCGGTGATCGCCGCCAGGCTCGCCGCGTCGAGATCGGCGAGGGTCAGCGTTCCGCCCACCGCGGCCAATCCCGTCGACGCCAGCGCGATGCCGCCGATGGTGGTGGCCCGCCCGCTGTTCTCGGCGTCGATATCGACCGACCCCGCCGTGACCGTTCCGTTCAGGATCCCGGCCACGGACATCTGCGCCAGCCGGGAATGCGACACCGAGGCGCCGATGCTGTTGCTGCCCAGCTGGAAGCCGAAACCCAACGCCGTCGCGGTGGCGCGATTGCGGCTGGCGATCGTCAGCGTGCCAGCGCTCACCGCCCCGTCGCCGGACCATTCATCGGCCGCCGTCAGGTCGACTTCGGCGATCACGCTGCCACCGATTACAGTCACGCCCGCGGCCACGCCGACCGTGGTGGCCGAGGTCGAGATACTCCCGGCGGCGGTGATCGCATCCTTGAAATCGGTGATCGCGTAGGAGGCTTTCACCCCGGTCCCATAGACCTGCTTGGCGGTGCCCACCGCCTCTCCGATGCTGTCGGGCCGCAGGGAGAGTCCAACCCCGTCTTCGGACAGGTCGTCGATCGAGAAATAGGTGGTGAAGGCCTCGGTCGCGGCCGCCACCAGCCCGGTCTGAAGCTGGCCCGCGACGGCGGTTGCCTTGCGCGCGTCCACGGCCTCGACCGTGAGCGACCCGCCGATATCGGCCACCCCGTCCGACACGTTCAGCCGGGCGATGGTCATGCTCTCCCGCACATCCCGCGGCGCCAGCCCGCCACCGCCGAGATTGCCCGCGGCGATATAGTCGCTCGCCAGCGCGGCCAGGACCGTTTCGGTCTCGTTGGTGTAGTCGGCCCGCTCCGATCCATCGTCGAGCAAGACCTCGGTCGCCTCGGTCAGCGCGGTATCACCGGCCAGGCGCCCCATGTCGACATAAGCAAGCGAACCCATGCCGCCGAAACTGTCCGCAGAACCGCCGCCCATGGTCAGATCAAAGGCGGTCGCCGCGTTGGTCGCGGTGATCGAGACGGAACCGGCGACGCTGGCCCAGATCGGGCTAAACTCCTCCAGCTCCCAAGGCTCGGCGTCCTCGGGGATCTCCGGGGTATAAAGGTTCAGCTCCGCCTCGGCCCGCGTCTCTCCACCCAGGAGCAGAACGCCCACCGCCATCCCCGCGCCGCTGCCGGAGCTGGCCTCGGTTCCCTGCAACAGCACGTAGTTGTCGGTACGGGTCGCGGCGACCTCCAGATCACCCGCCAGCGAGACCTCGGCATAAGAGGCCTCGAGCCGCGCGCTCACGTCCCGGTCATCCACGATCCAGGCGCCCAACCCGGCCAGGCTGGTACCGCCGCTGCCGGTCGCGCGACCGATCGAGACCACGTTCGAGCCGGTCTCGGACAGGGCCGTGATCGTCAGACCATCCGCAAGGCCGTTTGCCGAGACATTCTGCATCAGCGCGACGGTGTCGCGGTGGTATTCGTCATAGGCCAGCGCCCCCAGCACGTTGAGACTGTCGCCGTCGGCCGAGGCATTGGCGACGATTTCGCGCCAGGTCCGGTCGGTGGCGCTGATCGTCAGCGCATCGCGGTTGATCCCGTACCAGCCCAGGTACTCGGCCCGCACCTCTCCGGTGGCGGTCACGATGGCGGTTGCGGCGGCGATCTGCGCCTTGTCGTCCAGTACCGCGCCATTGCGCATCGCGGTCGTCTCGAGGCTGGATGCGCTTTCGGCCAGCACCGACATCGCATCGGTGTTGTCCCACCCCACCAAAGAGCTTTCCACCCGCGCCACCACGTCCGAACCGTATTCGGTGCGGGCAAACCCCAGCGTGCCCGAGGCGCTGTCGGAAAACGCCGTCGCCTCCTGCGCGTTGATCAGATCCAGGTCTTCCAGCGCGCTCAGCGTGATGCCCGCGGAATCGAACGAAGACCCATAGGTCATCTCGGCCAGGGTCAGGAAATCGGTCCGCAGATAACCAAGGGACAGCCCCATGTCGGTGCCGCCGATGCTGCTTTGACGCATCTCGTAGCCGCCGGTCAGATCCGCCTCGACGACCAGGCCGGGCTCGCCCACGATGCTCAGCCCGTCCAGCAGCGAGGAGACCTCGTGTTCCAGGTTGGCCACGATCGCCGTGCCGCCGGCACTGAGCCCCTCGTCATTGGTCGTTCCGACCGATGCCACGACACCGCTTTCGCCCAGATCGGTCAGCGCCGAGAGCGTCAGCGCGGTCTCGTCCGAGGCGGTTTCCGCCTCGTCCAGCATCGCGCCGAACTTGCCGCCCGACCCTACTCGCTCGGGCCAGAAGGGATTGAGAAGGCTCAGATAGGGCGTATCCGCACCATAGCTCGCCAGGGTTTCGGTATTGGCGACATCGACCACCATCGCTGCCCCGTCCAGCGTGCTGCCCAACACGGAGGACAGGGTCGCGCGCGTGGCATCCAGCGCAGCGGCCAGCGTATCCGTGTCGTCCGCCGGCACCGCCGAAGGCACGCTCAGCGCATCCTCGTCCACCGTCGCACTCAGGTCATAGCCGCGGTAATCGGTCAGCGCATCAATCGTGAAATCACCATCATCGGTGCGCACGAAGGTTGTCACCGAGGCCTGCGCCAGCGTGTCGTCATAGGACAGGATAACCGCCTCACCGGCGCCGCTGTCATTTCCACCCGACGTCGCCGTGATCGCGATGTCCTTGCGTACTTCGGCATGAACGCTCGCCGTGCCCCCGACCGTGCTGTCCCAGTCGTATTTCGGCACGCCGTCGATTGCCGCCAGTGTGTAGGTGGAGCCGACCATCAGCGCGGTCGCGCTCGATTCCCTCAGGCTGATCGCCAGCGCCATGTTGCTGGCGCTGTCCGCATCGTCGCTACCGGCGCCCAGGCCCAGTTTCTCGACGGCCAGCGCCGAAACGTCCAGATCGCCACCGGAAAACAGCTGGCTTTTCTCGATCAAGGTCTCGGCGTGGGTATCGGAATAGGCGATGGCAACGGCCAGCGCCTGGTTATCAGGGTTCAGCACGATATCGGTCGTCGCCTTGGAGCTGATCTTGGCGTCACCCTCGGCGATGATATAGCTGCCGGCAACCTGGGTGATCGCCTTGGCCGTCAACGCGGCCGGCAGGTTCGCATCGTCGAGCGTGTCGAGCAGATCGGCAACGTCCTGATCGACGCCGTTGACCGTGTTGCGCAGCAGCGTATCGATCGGGGCGATCCCGGTCCCGCCGAACATGTCGGTGACATAGTCGTTTACCATGCCGTCGGTGGAATAGATGTTGTCCTTGTTGACCCGCGTGCGCAGCGTGACGTCGCCGCCCCAGAGGATCGCCTCAATAACGGTGATCCGCGCTGTTCCGGCCGGCAGCGCCGAGGTGGCGAGATCGACGGTGTCCAGCACATGGGCGTCCAGCAGGATCTTGCCGCTGGAAAAGCCGGAATCGGCAAAAGCCAGCAGCTGTGCCCCGGCCTCCACCTCGATCACCGGCGCCTCGAGCGTCAGCGCCCCGGAGTCCCCGGTGGAACTCGCGGACAGATGATCCGCTGTGCCGCCCGTTGCGCGGGTCGAAATGGTCACCCCCTCGCTGACGACGATCCGTTCCGACGCCGTAAGGTTGTACTCCGCACCGTGGGTAAACACATCCGCGGCCACGACCACCTCGGCCGGATCGATCAGGATCGAGCCCCCGTCGCCCATCTCCGACCAGGCCCGCAACTCGCCCATCAGGTCGACGGCCTCGATCCCGGAAAACTCGACGAAGCCGCCGGCCCCCTTGCCGAGCGCCACCGCCGAGACCACCGCCCCCTCACCCAGGCGGGCCGTGTCCCCGGCAAAGATCACGACTTCGCCGCCATCGCCGTTCTTCAGCCCCTCGGCGCCGACGACGGCACCCCAGTCCAGCGTGATGTCAGTGCCCGAGCGAATGTCGATGCGGCCGCCATCCTTGCGCCCGCCAGCAGTGATCGCGGCCCCGTCGCGAAGGTTCACCGCCCCCTTCGAAAACAACGCGATCTCGCCCATGTTGACGGCGGCATCCATCAGCCCGGCCCGGTCGCCGGCCTCGATCTGGCCCGAAATGGTGATGTCGCCGCCGGCCCGCAGACGCACGCCCTCGTGCGCCGCGATCCGACCGGCCACGTCCATGCCGCCCTCACCCAGCCGCGCGGTGCCATCGACAAGGCTCTGCACCGCATCGCCGTCGACAGTGCCGTCGGCGTCGATCATGCGGTTGGCAAACCCCTTGGTCGGGGTCGACAGGCCGATACGCCCGGCCAGCACCTTGCCATCGGCCCCGACGGTGAACCCATCCGGGCTGGCGATATAAAGCTCACCGCCGACCTGGCCGTTCTTCATGCCGTTCAGCGTTCCGTCGACGACCACACCGCGACCGCCGGTGATGATGTTCACCGTTCCGCCGGTGCCCTTCGGGGCATGGATATTGGTGACCGTCCCGGCCCCCACATTCAGGTCAAGCAGGCTGTTGACGCCAAACCCCTGCGACTTTGTCGTGGTCCTGACATCGGTGACCCGCCCGCTGGTGGTCACCGTCGTGGCGGTTCGCCCGTCCGGACGAATGCCCTGCGCCGCGGCCTGAAGGGCGGGCGATACCGCCAGCACCGCCGACCACACGACCGCAGAGCCCATCCGCAGCGTCTTGCGATAGGCTTTGAAATCAAACGAAAGAAACGCGTCAAACCAATAATATCCGGGCATGCCACAGCTCTGTCTGCAATACATCGAAGCTAAAACGATGCCGCCGGCCAAACATCGGACAAACGTCCGATGTGCCTTCGGAATCCGCATAAACCACCGATCCCGGCCCAAAACCGTCAAAAGGGGTGCCCATAAGCGCAAGTTTGCGTATTCTGGCAGCATTTAGACGATGTCATTTCTTTTGGGGGTTGATGCGCTTGGGCGGAACGCAAGAAAAATTGCTGGAGTCGATTTCGGGGATTTATGCCGCCGCCGCCGGATCTGCCTCATGGGATCAAGCCCTGACCTCGATCGCCGATGTTTGCGAAGTCGAAAATGCCTCGTTGGTCATCAACGACCCCGAACTTCGCCTGACCGAGGTGTTCTCTCCGCGCGTCAACCCGGAAGTGATCGAGACCTATTCCGAGCATTGGTGGTGCAAGGACCCCACCATCCAGGCCACGGCAGGGGCGCCGGTCGGTCAGATCACTTCGCTCGGATCCTATGGCCGCGACCGGTTTCTCAGGTCGGAATTCCACAATGATTTCTGGATTCGGTCCGGTATCGGCACGGAAAGACTGGCGAGCAAACTGGTCGTTCAGGATGGCGCCTTTGCCTCGCTGGTGATCCAGACCGGTTCAAACAATGACGAGATCCACGACACCACGGCCCAGGCCTTTGCCGAGATCGTGCCCCATGCGATCCAGGCCACCGCGATCATGCGTCGGATGCAGGCGCTGAAACTGGCCCGCGAAGCGGCCGAACGGGCCGCGCAACACGGCGCGAGCTTTGCCATTCCTGTCGATGCGCAGGCGCGCCCGGTGGTCGCCGATGACCACACCGAGGCGGCGCTCGGTGCCATTCCGGTGCTTCAACTGCGCAACGGAACCCTGTTTCTGACGGCGCGAAAGGTCAACGACCGGCTGCGCCGCTTGATCTCCGATTGCGCCACACCGGACACCGGGGTGCGCGGCGGCGTGATCCGTCTGGGCACGGATGAGGCCCCGGACAGGTTCTCGATCGAGGTTCTGCCCTGGTCCGAACAGGACACGACGCCGGGCCTGATCCAGCGCCCCGTGGCGCTGCTCTTGATCAGCGACTGGGAGCGGAGGCGGGAAAACCACCGTCGCCGGATCGCGCACCAGTTCGACCTGACCCCGGCCGAGGCCCGGCTCGCCATCGAATTGCTGGCCGGCGGCGGGCGCGGCGAAGTTGCCGCCCGGCTGGGCATCAGCGACTCGACGGCCCGTTCGCACCTGACGCGGATTTTCGACAAGACCGGAACCCGCCGGCAATCGGAACTGGTCGCCCTCATGCTCGGCCACAGGTGAGGCCCCTCTTTGCCTGGCGTGGCCTCCGCTCGATGTCCTTGGGATGCGTACTTCGCTCCGTGCTCAGCGCGTTGACTGCCAACTTGATGCTGGTTCGATGCGCCCATCGCACAAACGTACCAGGCAGATGCCGCCCCCCTCCGGACCACGGCATCCCGGGATCGGCATCATCGGAACCACGCCCCTCGGGGGCGTTCCCGCGCGTCTCGGAACCGGATCAGCTTTCGCCCGGCTCCACGTAGACGCCCTGTTCCTTCAGCGCATCCACGACCTCTTTCGGCATGTAGGTCTCGTCGTGTTTGGCAAGGATTTCCGTGGCCTCGAACACGCCGTTCACGTAGCGTCCGGTGCCGACCATGCCCTGGTTCTCGTCAAAGAGATCGGGCAGCACCCCGGTAAAGACCACCGGGATCGTCGCCCCGCCATCGGTGACCGAGAACCGCACGGTTTCGCCCTGCCCGCGCACCAGCGTGCCCTCCTCGACCAGCCCGCCGATACGGAACACCTCGCTTGGTGACGGCGGTTCGGCCACGATCTGGCTGGGGGCGCGAAAGAAGTTGATGCCGTCACGCATCCCGTAGCCAATCAGCACGGTCGAGGCCACAAGGGCAACGACAGCCAGCAAGATGACCTGAATACGACGCGTTTTCTTCAGACTTTTCATCGCCACCTCACCCTGGCACCTGCCCTTACGGGAACAGCGGGGCCATGGTCAGCCCCTCCTCCTCGTTCTCACCTAACATCAGGTTGGCGTTTTGCAACGCCTGACCGCTGCTACCTTTTGTCAGGTTATCCAGCGCGGCAAAAACGATGGCGCGGCCCTCGATCCGGTCGGCGGCCACCCCGACGTGGCAATAGTTCGACCCGCGCACATGGTGCGTGCTGGGCGCCTGACCAAAGGGAAGCACCTGCAGGAACGGTTCATCGGCATAGGCCGCCGCCAGCGTGTCATGGATCGCCTGCGCGTCCCCCTTGACGTAAACGGTGGCCAGGATGCCCCGGTTCGCCGGGATCAGATGCGGTGTGAACTGCACCTTGACGGGGCGCCCGGCGATTTTCGAGAACTCCTGGTCGAACTCGCCCAAGTGCCGGTGGGTGCCACCGACGGCATAGGCATTGTAGCCCTCGCTCAGCTCCGCGTGCAGCAGGTTTTCCTTGAGCGACCGCCCCGCCCCGGACACCGCGCATTTCAGATCGAGGATGATCTCGTCGAGGTCGATCACCCCGGCGCTGATCAGCGGCCGCAGCGCGAACTGCCCGGTGGCCGCGTTGCAGCCGGTCCCGGCCACCAGCCGCGCACTGCGGATTTCCTCGCGGTAGAACTCGGTCAGCCCGTAAACCGCCTCACCCTGCTGCGCCAAAGCGGCATGTTTGTTGCCATACCATTTCTCGTACTCCGCCGGATCGCGCAGCCGGAAATCGGCGGACAGGTCCACCACCTTGAGGTCCCCGGGCAGCGCCGCGATCACCTCCTGGCTGGTCTTGTGCGGCAGGGCGCAGAAACACAGGTCGATCTTGGTGAAATCGATCTCGTCGATCTTGCACAACCGCGGCAGGTCCATGTGGCGCAGGTGCGGGAACACCTCGGCCATCTCCATGCCGGCCTTGCGCTCGCCCGAGAGGGCGGCGATCTCGATGTTGGGGTGCTGGGCGATCAGGCGGATCAACTCGGCCCCGGTGTATCCGCTGGCCCCCAGGATGGCGATCTTATGGGTCATCTTCGACCTCTTACCTATTGTATTTGCATGAATTTCAAAGCGACAGGCCGACAGGCGACCACAGGCGGTTCACGCCTTGGAAAAGCTGATTTGTCGTCGCAGGAACTGCGTCGCGCGGTCGCTGACCCGGGTCGGATCCCCGGTGGTCAGGAACCCGCCGGCCCCCGCGCCCTGCATGTCCGGATGCCGGGTCAGGTAATGGGCAAGGCTGCCGGCGACCAGGTTGGCCTGGCTGTACACCGCCACCTCTGCGCCCAGCGCCTCCTGGAACACCTGCTGCAACAGCGGGTAATGGGTGCAGCCCAGGATCGCGGCGTCGGGATGCGGCATCTTGCGCCGCAACGCGTCCACATGGCTGCGTACCAGCGCCTCGGCCAGGATCATGTCGCCCTCTTCGATGGCATCCACCACCCCGCCGCAGGCCTGCGCCTCGACGTCCACGCCGATGGCGCGAAAGGCCAGCTCGCGCTGGAACGCGCGGCTTGCCACCGTGGCCGGGGTCGCGAACAGCGCCACGGTCTTCACCGCCACCTCGCGCGGGGGCGAATTGTCGCCCCACTGCCGTTCGGTCAGCGCCTCGATCAACGGCACGAAGACCCCCAGCACCCGCTTGCCCTCGGGCACGCCGGCCTCCTGCATCCGGCGCAGCGCGGCGGCGCTGGCGGTGTTGCAGGCCAGGATCACCAGGTCACAGCCCCGGCTCCAAAGGTCCTCGACCGCCCGCTTGGTGAGTTGATGGATGTCCTCGGCATCACGCACGCCGTAAGGGGCGTTGGCGCTGTCGGCATAATACAGGAACTCCACCTCCGGCAGGCGGTTCTGCACGGCGTCAAGGACGGTCAGCCCGCCCAGCCCGGAATCGAAAATACCTACTGCCATGGTCCGTCAGGCGCGATGCCGTTCCTCGAATTCAAAGCCGTAATCGTATGATTTCAGCGGTTGCGGTGACAGCTCATACGTCGCTTTGCGCAGGAAATCCATCATCTTGCGCGAATCCTTTGCCATCGGGTCGAGAATGTCGCGCCCGATCGGCTCGCCGACCACCACGCGCACCGGCGTATCCACCCGCTTGCGGAACTCCTTGATCAGCAGCCCCATCCGCAGCGTGCTGTGCAGGTGGCTGGCAATCTGGAACAGCCGGCTGGTCTGCCCGTCGAAATAGATCGGCACCACCGTGGCCCGCGACTTGCCCACCATGCGCGCGGTAAACCCGCGCCAGCCCGGGTCCATCGGGTGCGAGAACGGCGTCGCCCCCGTGCTCACCGTGCCGCCCGGGAAAATGCCGACCGCCCCGCCCGCGCTTAGATAGTTCAGCGCGGTCTTTCGCGTCTCCAGGTTCAGGCGCACCGCCTCCTTGGTCTCGTCGAAACTGATCGGAAGGATGGCCTGTTCGATATCCTCCGCCTTGCGGAACACCCGGTGGGCGAGAATGCGGAAATCGCCGCGGACCTCGCTCAACACATGGCCCATCATCAACCCGTCGAGGATGCCATACGGGTGGTTGGCGATCACGATCAGCGGCCCGTCGCGCGGGATGTTCTCCAGCGCGCCGCCGACCACGTCGAGGGTCAGGCCGTAACGCTCCACCATCACCGACCAGAAATCGCGCCCGGCGGCGACTTCGTCCGCATAGCCGTCGGCGCGCCGGATGAGGCGCAGCCGCCCTGTCGTGTTCTCCATCAGGCGAATCACGGCCCGCCCGCCCCTGGTCGAGGCGGAATGGGCATAGGTGAGATCGCGGGCGATGTGGCGGCGCGACGGCATTCGGCAGCTCCGGCAGAATCGGCGGCGCGGGCCGCCAAGGATACGTGGGTTCATAAACCCTATGATCCTTCTGTGAAGTTTTTATTCCGCCGCGGCCTTCATGTTCGGCCCGCCTTGGCGAAAGGCCGCCAAAAGCTCTTCCCGCCGCTTGGCCGCCTTCGCCTCACTCGCCAGTTTCACCGGACCAAAGCCGCGGATCTCCAGCGGCAGCTTGGCCAGCGCAAGGACGATGTCACGGGTCTCGGGCGTGACCTTGGGCAGAACCTCTTTCATGTCCTTCTCGTACTGCCGGATCAGGGCGCGCTCCATCTTGCGCTCGGCCGAATAGCCAAAGACATCGAAAGGCGTGCCGCGCAACCGCTTCAGCCGCGCCAGGATCTTCAGCGGCCCCAGCATCCATTCACCGAATTCGCGCTTCTTCGGGCGTCCGTCCGGCCCCTTGCCGCCCAGGATCGGCGGCGCCAGGTGGAACGTCATCTTCAGATCGCCGTCGAATGCCTCGCCCGCTTTTTCGCGGCTGGTCAGCAACAGCCGGGCCACCTCGTATTCGTCCTTGTAGGACAAGAGCTTGTGATACCCCTTGGCGACCGCCTCCTTCAGCTCGCGATCCTCGATGCCTTCCAGCATCTTGCCATACCGCTTGGCCAGCCGCTTGCCCTGATAGGCCAGCAGGTGCTCGGCGCGATAGGCGATCTTCTCGTCCAGCGACTTGGGCAGCTCGACCACGTTGGGCGTCAGCAGCTTCTGCGCCTCACCCGGATGCAGCACCGCCCAGCGCCCGATATCAAAGGCCCGCAGGTTCTGGCTCACCGCCGCGCCGTTCAACTCGATCGCCTGGGTGATCGCCTCATGGCTGACCGGGATCAGCCCGCGCTGCCAGGCGCCGCCGAACACCATCATGTTGGAATAGATCGAATCGCCCATCGTGACCCGCGCCAGCTCCGAGGCATCGAACAGCGACAGGTTCTCCTTGAGCCGCGCCTCCAGCGCCAGCGACAGCCGGTCGGTGGGAATGGTGAACTCGGTATTGCGGGTGAAATCGCCGGTGATGATCTCGTGGCTGTTGACCACCGCACCACTGCGCCCGGTCGTCATCAAACCCAGGGTCTTGGCCCCGGCGCTGACCACGAGGTCGCCGCCGATCAGCGCATCGGCCTCGCCGGTGGCCACGCGGATCGCGCTGATGTCCTCGGGCTTTTCGGCGATGCGACAATGGATGTGCACCGCGCCGCCCTTTTGCGCCAGCCCGGCCATCTCCATCATGCCGGCGCCCTTGCCGTCGATCTGCGCCGCCTGCGCCAGAACCGCGCCGATGGTCACCACCCCGGTGCCCCCGACGCCGGTGATCACCACGTTATGGGTGCCGTCGATCTGCGGCAGCTCGGGCAGCGGCAGATGCGGCAGGTCCAGCTCGGCGGTCGCCTCCTTGCGGATCTTGGCGCCCTGCACAGTCACGAAGGACGGGCAGAACCCCTTGACGCAGGAGAAATCCTTGTTGCACGACGACTGGTCGATCGCCCGCTTGCGGCCCAGCTCGGTCTCTTTCGGCACGATCGAGACACAGTTGGACTGCACGCCGCAATCGCCGCAGCCTTCGCAGACGTCGGTATTGATGAACACCCGCTTGTCCGGGTCGGGAAAGGTGCCCCGCTTGCGCCGGCGGCGTTTCTCGGCGGCGCAGGTCTGGATATAGACGATGGCCGAGACACCCTCCTTCTGGCGGAAATCCTTCTGCACATTCATCAGCTCGGCGCGCTCATGGGTCGGCACCCCGGCCGGCATCGCCTTGAAATCCACGTCTTCCTTCTCGTCGTAGACCACGGCGAGGTGCTTGACCCCCATCGCCTTGAGCTCGTTGACGATGCGCGGCGCGGTCAGGCCGCCCTCGTTGTCCTGACCGCCGGTCATCGCCACGGCGTCATTGAACAGGATCTTGTAGGTGATGTTGGTGCCCGCCGCCAAGGCGGCCCGGATCGCCTGCACGCCGGAATGGTTATAGGTACCGTCGCCAAGGTTCTGGAACACATGCGGCGTCTTGGAGAACGGCGCCTCGCCGATCCAGTTGGCCCCCTCGCCGCCCATGTGGGTGAATCCCAGCGTGTCGCGGTCCATCCATTGCACCATGAAGTGACAGCCGATCCCGGCATAGGCGCGCGAGCCGTCCGGGAGCTTGGTTCCGGTGTTGTGCGGACAGCCGGAACAGAAATAGGGCAGACGGCTGGCGATCTCCTCGGCGTTGTCGTTGCGCCGCGCGTCGTCCAGCGCCTGCATGCCGGCGCGGATGCCATCGGTCTCGCGCCCCTCCTCGATCAGGATGCCGCCCAGTTTCTCGGCGATCATGATCGGGTCCAGCGCGCCCCGGGTCGGGAACAGCTCTTCGCGGTGGATGCCACCGGCGCCGCCCTTGTACCAGCCATAGACGCGGCGACCACGACGGTCGTCGAAGATCGCCTCCTTGATCTGCACCTCGATCAGCTTGCGCTTTTCCTCGACCACCACGATCAGGTCCAGCCCCTCGGCCCAGGATTGGAACCCCTTCATGTCGAGCGGAAAGGTCTGCCCGATCTTGTAGGTGGTGATCCCCAGCCGCTCGGCCTCACCCTCGTTGATGTTCAGCAGGGTCAACGCGTGCTGCAGGTCGAGCCAGTTCTTGCCTGCCGCGACAAGCCCGATCTTGGCCCCCGGCTTGCCCCAGACCCGCTTGTCGATCTTGTTGGCATGGGCAAAGGCCTCGGCGGCGAAACGCTTGTGATCAATGATCCGCGCCTCCTGCGGCACGCGATCATCGACCAGCCGGATGTTGAGCCCGCCCTCGGGCATGTCAAAGGGCGGCATCACCAGTTGCACCCGGTTCGGATCGCCATCGACGACCGAAGTCACCTCGATGGTGTCCTTCATCGTCTTCAGCCCGACCCACAGGCCCGAGAACCGCGACAGCGCAAAGCCGTAGATGCCGTAATCGAGGATCTCCTGCACGCCGGCCGGGCTCACGATCGGCATGTAGGCATCCATCAGCGCCCATTCCGACTGGTGCAGCACGGTGGACGACTCACCCGTATGGTCGTCGCCCATCGCCATCACCACCCCGCCCAGCGCGCTGGTGCCGGCCATGTTGGCGTGCCGGATCACGTCGCCGGAGCGGTCCACCCCCGGCCCCTTGCCGTACCACAGGCCAAAGACGCCGTCGAACTTGCCCTCGCCGCGCAACTCGGCCTGCTGACTGCCCCAAAGGGCGGTCGCCGCCAGGTCCTCGTTCAACCCGTACTGAAAGGTGACATCGCTTTCGGCCAGCGGTTTCGCCGCCCGCGACATCTGCAGATCCACCGCCCCGAGGGGAGAGCCCCGATACCCCGTCACCAGTCCGGCGGTGTTGTGCCCGGCGGCCCGGTCGCGGGCCTTCTGCATCAGCATGAGCCGGACCAGCGCCTGCGTCCCGTTCAGCAGGACCGGGCTTTTCTCAAGGTCAAATCGATCGTTGAGCGAGATTTTCTGCGTACTCATTAGGCGCCTCCCCGCGTCTGTACAGATTGCAACTGGTTGCTGCCCTCACAATAGGTCACGATTACTGACCTGAACAGGGTTTTTTTGCTACACTCCGAAACGAAGCTAAATGGAACGTGTCAGTAAACCCTCTAAAGTATGTAGAGCACAGGCCGGCGGACGAAAGTGATTGGTGGATATGGATTGGGACAAGCTTAGGATATTTCACGCCGTGGCCGACGCGGGCAGCCTCACCCACGCGGGCGAGCGACTCAACCTGTCGCAATCCGCGGTGAGCCGGCAGATTCGCGCGCTGGAAGAGGGGCTGAACAGCACCCTGTTCCACCGCCATGCGCGCGGGTTGATCCTGACCGAACAGGGTGAACTGCTTTTCGATGCCACCCGCGCCATGACCAAACGGCTCGATGCCGCCGCCGCGCGCATTCGCGACAGCGAGGAAGAGGTCTTCGGCGTCCTCAAGGTGACCACCACCACCGGCTTCGGCACGCTGTGGCTGGCGCCACGCCTGACCAAGCTCTACGACAAGTATCCCGACCTCAAGATCGACCTGATGCTCGAGGAACGCGTGCTCGACCTGCCGATGCGCGAGGCCGACGTCGCCATCCGCATGAAGGAGCCGAGCCAGGCCGACCTGATCCGCAAACGGCTGATGACCGTGCAGATGCAGCTCTATGCCTCGCAGGATTACCTGCGCCGCCACGGCACCCCCGAGGATATCACCGATTTCGCCGATCATCGGCTGATCTGCCAGAATCCCTCCTCGGCGCAGGTGGCGGCCGGTGCCGGGCTGGTCCAGCAGCTGATGAGCCACAACCCGCATTCGCTGCTGTCGGTGAACAATTATTTCGGGGTGCTCCAAGGGGTCCTGAACGACCTGGGCATCGGTGCCCTGCCCGATTACCTGACCGAGGATTTCCCCCACCTGGTGCGGGTTCTGCCCGAGATCGAATCCGGCGAGGTTCCGGTTTTTCTCGCCTATCCCGAGGAGTTGCGGCATTCCAAGCGCATCACCGCGTTCCGCGACTTCGTCCAGGACGAGATCATTTCACATCGCAAGCAATTGCGCCAATTGGGAAAAATCTGAGCTATGCGCTGATCTCATGCCGGGCATGCCGCACCTGCGGCAACATTGCGCTTGATCGTTCATGGTGTGATCCCTAAATCAGCATTCGAAGGCGATGGTGCTTAGTTGCTCATCATCTTCATACCTCCCTGTTGGACTATGGCCGAGCTTAGTGCTCGGCCTTTTTTTTTGCGCCGGGTCCACAGGTCGCGGCTGCCGTGGGCGCTTGACCCTTTTCCCCAACCGGGCGTTGCCCTATTACGGCGCAAACGACGCCATGCGGAGAAGCCCAAGCGATGCAAGACCCCGAGATCACTCCGGAGCTGATCGAAAGCCACGGCCTGAAACCCGACGAGTACGACCGCATCCTCGAGATCATCGGGCGCGAGCCGACGTTTACCGAACTCGGCATCTTCTCGGCGATGTGGAACGAACACTGTTCCTACAAGTCGTCCAAGAAATGGCTGCGCACCCTGCCCACCGACGGCCCGCAGGTGATCTGCGGCCCGGGCGAGAATGCCGGAATCGTCGACATCGGCGACGGCCAGGCGGTGGTCTTCAAGATGGAGAGCCACAACCACCCCTCCTACATCGAACCCTATCAGGGCGCGGCCACCGGCGTCGGCGGTATCCTGCGCGATGTCTTCACCATGGGCGCGCGCCCGATCGCGGCGATGAACGCGCTCAGCTTCGGCGAGGTCGACCACCCCAGGACCAAGCGCCTGGTGCACGGCGTGGTCGAGGGTGTCGGCGGTTACGGCAACTGTTTCGGTGTGCCCACCGTGGGCGGCGAGGTGCGGTTCCACCCCGCCTATAACGGCAACTGCCTGGTCAACGCCTTTGCCGCCGGCCTGGCCGATACCGACAAGATCTTCTACTCCGCCGCCTCGGGCGTCGGCATGCCCGTGGTCTACCTCGGGGCCAAGACCGGCCGCGACGGCGTCGGCGGCGCGACAATGGCCAGCGCCGAGTTCGACGACACCATCGAGGAAAAGCGCCCCACCGTTCAGGTCGGCGACCCGTTCACCGAGAAACGCCTGATGGAGGCGACGCTGGAGTTGATGCAGACCGGCGCGGTGATCTCGATCCAGGACATGGGCGCGGCCGGCCTGACCTGTTCCGCCGTCGAGATGGGCGACAAGGGCAAACTGGGCGTGCGGCTCGACCTGGAAAAGGTTCCCTGCCGCGAAGAGGGCATGACCGCCTATGAAATGATGCTGTCCGAAAGCCAGGAGCGCATGCTCATGGTGCTGCGCCCGGAAAAAGAGGACGAGGCCCGCGCGGTGTTCGACAAATGGGATCTCGACTTTGCCATCGTCGGCGAGACCATTGCTGAGGATCGCTTCCTCATCATGCACCACAACGAAGCCATGGCCGACCTGCCGCTGTCGAAACTGTCGTCCGAGGCGCCCGAATACGACCGCCCCTGGGTCGAGACACCGGCCGCCGAGCCGCTGGCCGACGTGCCCCAGATCGACCCCATCGACGGGCTGCGCGCGCTGGTCAGCTCGCCCAACTACAGCGCCAAACAATGGGTCTATGAACAATATGACACCATGGTGATGGCCGATACCGCCCGCACGCCGGGCCTCGGGTCCGGCATCGTCCGGGTGCATGGGACCGACAAACTGCTCGCCTTCACCTCGGACGTGACGCCGCGCTACGTGCGCGCCAACCCGGTCGAGGGCGGCAAGCAGGCGGTGGCCGAAGCCTATCGCAACCTCACCGCCGTCGGCGCCACGCCGCTGGCCAGCACCGACAACCTGAACTTCGGCAACCCCGAAAAGCCCGAGATCATGGGCCAGTTCGTCGGCGCCATCAAGGGCATCGGCGCCGCCTGTTCCGCGCTCGACATGCCGATCGTGTCCGGCAACGTCTCGCTCTACAACGAGACCGACGGCGAGGGCATCCTGCCCACCCCCACCATCGGCGCCGTCGGCCTGATCACCGGCGAAGACGAGGTGATCGGCACCACCGTGCGCGAGGGGCACGTCGCCCTGCTGGTCGGTGAAACCATCGGTCACCTGGGCCAATCCGCCCTGCTGGCCGAGGTGTTCAACCGCGAGGACGGCGATGCCCCCGCGGTCGATCTGGACGCCGAGAAGCGCAACGGCGATTTCATCCGCGCCAACCGCGCGCTGATCACCGCTTGCACCGACCTGTCCGACGGCGGCCTCGCGCTGGCCGCGTTCGAGCTGGCCGAGAGCTCCGGCGTCGGCGTGCTGATCGACAGCGATGCCACCGACACCCTGTTCGGCGAGGATCAGGGCCGCTACCTCGTGGCCTGCAACTTCGATCAGGCCGAGGCGCTGATGATCGAGGCCGGCCGTGCCGGGGTGCCGATCTCCTCGGTTGGACGATTCAGCGGCGAAAACGTACGGTTCGGCAGTTCCGAGGCCCCGCTCGAGGAATTGTCGGCGCTGTATCGCGACAGCTTCGAACAGACCTTCGCCTGATCCGGCTAGGGCGCCGCCCCGTGGCGGTGCCTGCCGGAATACCTGCAGCCTGCTTGCACGTTTCGCACGCGCGTCCTACATCTGGACCAAGACCAACAGGAGACGACCCGCATGGCGATTCAATCCCATGAAATCGAAACACTGATCCGCGCGGCCTTTCCCGACGCGAAGATCACCATCACGGACCTGGCCGGCGACGGCAATCACTATGCCGCCGAAGTGATCGACGAAAGCTTTCGCGGTCAGAACCGGGTTCAACAGCAGCGCGCGGTCTATGCCGCGCTCAAGGGCAAGATGGACGGCGCCCAGGGCGAACTGCACGCGCTGGCCCTGACCACCAAGGCCCCCGACTGACGCCCGCACGCGCCCCCCTCCACGGAGACAGAGACACCATGACAGACGCAGCAGACCGCATCCAATCCACCATCACCGAGAACGACGTCGTGCTCTACATGAAGGGCACCAAGGAGATGCCGCAATGCGGGTTCTCCAGCCGTGTCGCCGGCGTGCTGAACTACATGGGCGTGAACTACGCCGATGTGAACGTGCTGTCCGACGACGACATCCGCCAGGGCATCAAGGATTTCTCGGACTGGCCGACCATCCCGCAGCTTTACGTCAAGGGCGAGTTTGTCGGCGGCTGTGACATCATCACCGAGATGACGCTCTCGGGCGAGCTGGACCAGCTCTTCGAGGATAACGGCGTCACCTTCGACAAGGACGCCGCCGACAAGATCCGCGAAGCCAACGGGTAAGCGCGCCGCGCAGGCGCAACCTGACCGGATCGAACACCAAGGGGGCCCGCAGGCCCCCTTTTTCGTGCCCGCCACGCGGTCGGTTCAATCGCCGGTCTTGTCCTCGGCCTCGCCGGCCTTCTCCTCGACCTCGGCCGCCAGCGCCTCGGCCCGCGCCGCCAGTTCCGCCAGGGTCTCGGTCACCGAGGTCGGCACCACCGGCACCTCGATGCGCTCTGCCTCCGGCGCCGGGGCGTCGCGCAGCCGCGTCAATTCGCCCTGGCACTCGGCCAGCTGCGCCTCGACCTCCTTGATCCGGTCCTCGACGGCGGCGGTCTTGTCGGCCAGCATCAGCCCCGCCATCAGCAACATCCGCGCCTCGGGCATCCGCCCGATCTGGTCCGACAGCACCCGCGCCTCGTCGTCCAGCATCTTGGCGGCCGAGTGCAGAAAGCTCTCCTCGCCCTCCTGGCAGGACACTTCGAAGTCGCGCCCGCCGATATGAATGGTCACCTCGGGCATCATTCATCCTCCCCTTCCGGCAGGTTGCGGGCATTGGACAACAGCGGCTCCAGCCGGGCCAGGATCGCACCTGCCTCGGCGGCATCGGTGGCGCGGGTGGCCCGCAACCCCTCCAGCTCGGCCAGCATCGCCTTGTTGATCAGGCTGGGCTCGCCCACCGCCGCCTGGTTGGCCTCGCGCAATGTGGCGTTGACCTCGCGCAATTGCTCGTTGGACTGGCGCAAACGCTGCAGGTCCATGTCGAGCCGCGCCGCCGCCTCGGCCTGTTTGTCCAGTTGCGCCCTGAGCATCTCCATCTCGGCCGCGACCTCGTCGGACGGGTCACGCGCGGCAAGCTCGGCCTTCAGCCGCTCGACCTCCCGGGTCAGCGCATCGGTTTCCGAGGTGTCCGCCAGTCGCGCTTTCAACGCCTCGACCTCTTGGCTCAGCGCGTCGACGGCGCTGGTGTCGGCGAGCCGGGCGGTCAACGTCTCGATCTCGGCGCGCATCTCCTCGACCGCGCCGGCCTCGGCGATCTGCGCCTCCAGCGCCTCGATCTCCTCGGCGTGCTTGGCCTTGGTCCGCTTCAACCGCTCCTCGAACTGGGCGGTGACCAGCCGTTCCTCTTCCAGCGCCGCGACCAGGTCCGCATCGGCCTGCTGCTGCGCCGTCGCCGTGTTCTCGGCGCGGTCGGACAGCGCGCCCAGCCCCGCCTGTATCCGCTCCATCGCGGCCGTGATCCGGCTCTCTAGTTCTTCTACCTGGCTCATGCCCCTTACCTTCTCATGCGGTTGGTCCACCACGTTGCCGGACCCCGGCCCCGGGCGCCTGCGCCATCCCGAATCGCACCGGTTTCCGGTTGTCGGCCAGTCTAGCGAAACCTTCGATAAAATGCCCCCCCTTTGGTTTCAAGCACTTGGGCGCCGGTCCTTATGTGCGTTCAGGGGCCGGACCGCGCCCAAGCTTGATCTTTGCCCCCCGGCTGGTATTGAGCGCCCATCTGCCCGCAACGCCAGAGGAAACACTCGTGGATTTGACCGCCCTGCGCACCGCCCATCCCGATCACTGGAACAAGGCCGCCGCCATCCGTACGCTGACGCTGGACGCGGTCGCCGCCGCGAACTCCGGCCACTCCGGCATGCCGATGGGCATGGCCGACGTCGCCACCGTCCTGTTCGAGAAACACCTGAAGTTCGACGCCGCCGCGCCCGACTGGCCCGACCGCGACCGCTTCATCCTGTCGGCGGGCCACGGCTCGATGCTGCTCTACTCGCTGCTCTATCTCACTGGCTACCCGGAAATGACGCTGGAGCAGATCAAGAATTTCCGCCAGTGGGGCGCGATCACCGCCGGGCACCCCGAATACGGCCACGCGCCGGGGATCGAGACCACCACCGGCCCGCTGGGACAGGGCATCGCCAACGCCGTCGGCTTTGCCATGGCCGAGGAAATCCAGCGCGCCCGCTACGGCAAGAAGGTCGTCGATCACCACACCTACGTGATCGCCGGCGACGGCTGCCTGATGGAGGGCATCAGCCAGGAGGCGATCTCCTTTGCCGGCCGCCAGCGCCTGGGCAAGCTGATCGTGCTGTGGGACAACAACAACATCACCATCGACGGCACCGTCGACATCGCCGACAGCACCGACCAGATGCAGCGCTTCCGCGCCTCGGGCTGGCACGTGCAGGAGATCGACGGCCATGACCCCGAGGCGATCGACGCCGCGCTGGACAAGGCCAAGGCCAGCCGCAAGCCCTCGATGATCGCCTGCAAGACCCATATCGCGCTCGGCTCCTCGGCGCAGGACACCTCCAAGGGGCACGGCGCGCTGACCGACGCCAAGCTGATCGAGGATGCCAAGGCCGCCTATGGCTGGACCGCCGCCCCGTTCAACATCCCCGACACGATCAAGGCGGAATGGGAACAGATCGGCCAGCGCGGCGCGGTCGAACGCGCCAACTGGCAGGTCCGCTTCGAGGGGCTGTCCGAGCGGCGCCAGGCCGAGTTCACCCGCGCCTACGCCCGCGACGTGCCCAAGCGCCTGTCCGGCACCATCCGCGCGCTCAAGAAACAGGCCAGCGAGGCCGGGCACAAGGTGGCCACGCGCAAGAGCTCGGAAATGGTGCTGGAACTGGTCAACCCGATCCTGCCCGAGACCGTGGGCGGCTCGGCCGACCTGACCGGGTCCAACAACACCAAGACCGGCGATCTGGGCGTGTTCCTGCCCGAGAACCGCAAGGGGCGCTACATCCACTGGGGCATCCGCGAACACGGCATGTCCTCGGCGATGAACGGCATGGCGCTGCATGGCGGCATCCGCCCCTATGGCGGCACCTTCATGGCCTTTACCGACTATGCCCGCCCGGCGATGCGGCTGGCGGCGCTGATGCGCATCCCGACCGTCTTCGTCATGACCCATGACAGCATCGGGCTGGGCGAGGATGGCCCGACCCACCAGCCGGTGGAGCACCTGGCGATTTCGCGCGCGACGCCGAACACCTATGTCTTCCGCCCCGCCGACACGGTGGAAACCGCCGAGGCCTGGGAACTCGCCCTGACCTCCAAGGAAACACCCAGCGTGCTGTCGCTGACCCGCCAGGGGCTGCCGACGGTGCGGGTCGAGCACAAGATGAACAACCTCACCGCACAGGGCGCCTATGTTCTGGCCGACGCCGAGGGCAAGCGCGAGGCGATCCTGATCGCCACCGGTTCCGAGGTTTCCATCGCACTGGAGGCGCGCGACCTGCTGCAGGCGGCGGGCATCGGCACCCGCGTCGTCTCGATGCCCTGCATGGAGCTGTTCGCCGAACAGGACGAGGCCTATCGCCGCAAGGTGCTGCCGGCCGGTCCGGTGCGCGTGGGCGTCGAAGCGGCGGTGCGTGCCGGCGGCTGGGACCGCTGGCTGCTGGGTGAGCGCGGCCGCGAGGCCAAGGCTGATTTCGTCGGCATGGACAGCTTCGGCGCCTCGGCCCCGGCCGAGGTACTCTACGAAAAGTTCGGCATCACCGCACAGGCCGTGGCGGACAAGGCCAAGGCGCTGCTGGGCAAGTAGGCCAGCACGATCAAGGACAGGGAAAGGGGCGCTTCGGCGTCCCTTTTCGTTTCCGCCTTTGGCTAGGTGTTGCCCGGCCCAAGGCCGGGCCGCGCCACCTCACCCCGCCTTGCGCGCCACCAGGTCGACCAGCGCCGAGCGGCCGGAGTGTCCCTCGCCCTCGTCGATCTCGGCGTCGTAATCACGCAACCGCAGGATCTCCCACCCCGCGAAGGCCGCGCGCAACAACTCCTCGGTGTACATGTTCGCGGCACAGGGCGGCCCGCCGGTGCCATATTCCACCTGCCGCGGCGCATAGCCGTGCAACAGCAAAAACCCTCCCGGCGCCACCGCCTGCGCCATCCAGCCGAACAGCCGGTCGCGCAACGCGGGCGGGGCGAACTGGATGAACACGCCCACCACCGCGTCATGGGTCCGCGACCAGTCCCAGTCCTCGATTCCCGACTGCCGAAAATCCACCGAAACGCCCCGCTCCGCCGCCAGCGCACGGGCCTTGTCCAGCGCCACGCCCGAGGCATCAAAGGCCGTCACCCGGTGCCCCAGACCGGCCAGGTAGGACGAGTTGCGCCCCTCTCCATCCGCGACGCAGAGCACGCGCGAGCCGGGCGCCAACACCCCGGCCTGCGCCCGCAGGAACGCCGCCGGCTCGGTCCCGAACAGATATCCCGACCGCGCGAACCGTTGATCCCAATCGGCCATCCCTGCCCTCCCTTGCCGGTCCCGTTGCACCGTTTGTGGCCCTGCCGCCGCGCCGGATCAAGCCGTCGGTTCAGAACAGCGACAATTGATCCCCCGGCTGCGGTGGCACCGCGAACAAGTCACAGCGCAGCGCCGGTACCGCCCCGTCCAACCCGAACCGTCGCGCCGCCGCCTTGAACCGCTGCCCGATCATCGCCGCGTATTCCCCCTCGCCGCGCATCCGGTGGCCCCAGCGCGGATCGTAATCGCGCCCGCCGTGCATCTCGCGCAGCCGGGCCATCACCTTGTCCGCTCGCCCCGGTTCATGCTCGGCCAGCCACTCCTGCCACAGCGGCGACACCTCGCGCGGCAGCCGCAGCATGATCCAGCTCGCCGCGTCGGCACCCGCCGCGCGACCGGCCTCCAACAGCGCCTCGATCTCGTGGTCGGTCAGCCCCGGCACGATGGGCGAGGCCATCAGCCGCACCGGCACCCCCGCCGCCGTCAGCCTGCGGATGCTCTCCATCCGCCGAGCCGGGGTCGGCGCGCGCGGCTCCATCCGGCGCGACAACCCGGCGTCCAGCGTCGTGACCGAGATCCCCACCCGCACCAGCCCCTTCGCCGCCATCGGCGCGAGGATGTCCAGATCGCGCTCGATCAACGTGCCCTTGGTGACGATGGCAACCGGGTGGTTGAACGCCGCCAACACCTCCAGCACCGCGCGGGCAATGCCGCGATCCCGCTCCAGCGGCTGGTAGGGGTCGGTATTGGTGCCGATGGCGATCGGCGCCACCTTGTAGCGTTTCGCGCTCAGCTCGCGCGCCAATACCTCGGGCAGGCCGGGACGCGCCAACAGCCGGGTCTCGAAGTCCAGCCCCGGCGACAGCCCCAGGTAGGCATGGCTGGGCCGCGCAAAGCAATAGGAACAGCCATGCTCGCAGCCGCGATAAGGGTTCACCGAGCGGTCGAACGGCAAATCCGGCGAGCGATTGTAGGTGATCGCACTGCGCACCACCTCGTCGCGCACCTCGGTGCGGATCGGCGGCAGCGGCTCGGGGTCGGACCAGCCGTCATGCGCATCGCTGCGCGCCAGGTCGAACCGTCCGGCCCGGTTGCTGGCCGTGCCGCGCGCCCGGCGCCGGGCCGGATCAATGGGAATCTCGCAACTCATGGGCAAATCATGGAACAAAACACGAACACATGCAATCACCCCATGATCTTCCTGCGAAATGCTCATTATCAATTCCGCATTTTCCCCCCTATGGTCGGTTGCAGCGCCGCGGGTGTCGCAAATGTCGAAGAGCGCGCGCGCCCATCCGGCAACAAAGAGTCAAAACGGACCAACCGGGATCATCCCGACAGCCAAGGAACACCGTCGCATGTCCGAAGAAGAAGACATCATCCTTTCCGAACTCGATGACGAGGAACTCGTCCAGCAGATGTTCGACGACCTTTACGATGGTCTCAGGGAAGAGATCGAGGAAGGCGTGAACATCCTGCTCGAACGCGGCTGGGCCCCCTACCGGGTGCTGACCGAGGCGCTGGTCGGCGGCATGACCATCGTCGGCAACGACTTCCGAGACGGCATCCTCTTCGTCCCCGAGGTGCTGCTGGCCGCCAACGCGATGAAGGGCGGCATGTCGATCCTGAAACCGCTGTTGGCCGAGACCGGCGCTCCGCGCGTCGGCAAGATGGTGATCGGCACCGTCAAGGGCGACATCCACGACATCGGCAAGAACCTTGTCTCGATGATGATGGAGGGCGCCGGGTTCGAGGTGGTCGATCTGGGCATCAACAACCCGGTGGAAAACTATCTCGAAGCATTGGACCGCGAGGATGCCGACATCCTCGGCATGTCTGCGCTGCTGACCACCACCATGCCCTACATGAAGGTGGTGATCGACACGCTGGTCGAACAGGGCATCCGCGACGATTACATCGTTCTGGTCGGCGGCGCGCCCCTGAACGAGGAATTCGGCAAGGCGATCGGCGCCGATGCCTATTGCCGTGATGCCGCCGTCGCGGTGGAAACCGCCAAGGATTACGTCGCGCGCAAGCACAACGCGATGCGGGCCTGACCATGGTGCGCCGGCGCTCGGCCGGCCGCCCCGCGCGGCGGCCCTATGCGCCGCCGCCCCCCGGTACCGGACTGTCCGACAGGGGCCTGACCGAGGCCGGGCTGGCCGCGCCCGAGCGCAAGACCGGGCGTATCCTGCTGCTGGCCTGTGGCGCGCTGGCGCGTGAAATCCTCGACCTCAAGCGGCGCAACGGCTGGGATCACATCGACCTGGCCTGCCTGCCGGCGATCCTGCACAACCACCCCGAGCGGATCACCCCGGCCATCGAGGCCGCCATCGCCGAGCATCGCCGCAGCTATGACACCATCCACGTGGTCTACGCCGATTGCGGCACCGGCGGGCATCTCAAATCCGCCTGCGACCG
Organism: Aquicoccus sp. SU-CL01552; assembly: GCF_040365005.1. Classification (NCBI taxonomy): domain Bacteria; kingdom Pseudomonadati; phylum Pseudomonadota; class Alphaproteobacteria; order Rhodobacterales; family Paracoccaceae; genus Aquicoccus; species Aquicoccus sp. SU-CL01552. The sequence goes on from NZ_BAABWV010000012.1 coordinate 83,553, forward strand.
GCTCGGCGTCGACATGGTGCAGGGGCCGCACTGCTATTCCTTCTTCGAGGGCAACGACCGCTTCGCCGCCCACGACGAGGCCACCGCCTTTTACCTGACCGATTTCCTGGTGCGGCAGTTCGACGCCTTTGTCTGGGGGCCGCTCCAGTTGGACAGGCACCCCGAGTTGCTCGAGAGCTATTTCGGCAATTACACGAAACTGGTCTACCAGGCCCAGACCGACGACCCGGACCTGACCGACAAGGCCCGCGACTGCGCCGCGCGGCTCGGCCTCGCCTTCGAGCGGCGCTTTACCGGCTACGGCGATCTGGAAACCACGCTGCGCGACTGGGCGGCCCGGTAAGGGGGCTCAGGCGTTCTCGGCGGCGACCAGGCGGATCCGTTCGATCATCGCCCGCAGCCCGTTCGAGCGTTGCGCCGACAGGTGATCGTGCAGCCCCAGCCGACCCAGTTCGGCGCGCGCGTCGACCTTGACCACCTCGCCCACCGGCAACCCGTTGTAGAGCATCCGCAGCACCGCGATCAGCCCGCGCACGATCATCGCGTCACTGTCGCCGTCGAAATGGAAATGACCGTTCTCGATCACCGGGTGCAGCCAGACCTGGCTGGCACAGCCATCCACCTTGGTCGCCGGCACCTTGAGGGCCGGGTCCAGCGGCGCCATCGCCTTGCCCTGCTCGATCACGTGGCGATAGCGGTCCTCCCAATCCTCGAGAAACTCGAAATCCTCGACAATCTCTTCAAATGCGGGGGTCGCCATCGAAAGCTCCTTGGATTGATACCGCCCTCTGACCTATGCCGCACCCGCCGGGCTGTCCAGACCCGGCTTGCGGCTTTTCAACCGGGCGCGGATGCGATAACCGGGTTGGGCGGATCTAGTACGAGACAGGGCAAGATGAAAAAACAGGTCACCGTTCTGCTTGTCGCCAGCCTGCTGCTTGCCGGATGCGGTGGCTGGCGCGACTCGCGTATCAACCCCGGCAACTGGTTCGGCAAGAGCCGGTCCGAACGCGTCGAGGCCCCGGCCGAAGAGGTCAACCCGCTCCTGCCCAAGAGCCGCAAGGGGATATTTTCCCGTCCCGACCCGGTCGACATGACGGTGCCCATTGCCGAGGTGACGGAACTGCGGGTCGAACCCACGACCACCGGCGCCATCATCTACGTCGAGGGGCTGGCCGCGCGCCAGGGTCCCTACAAGGTCGAGCTGCGCCCGGTCACCACCCCCGAGGAGGAAGCCGAGGGCGTGTTTTCCCTGTCGTTCCGGGTCGTCTACCCGGAGCGGGCGACGCGACTGGGCACGCCGTTCTCGCGCACCGTGCGCGCCGCCCATGCGATGACCAAGCAGGAAATTCGCAACATCCGCATGATCCGCGTGGTCGCCCGCGACAACGTGCGGACAACCAGGCGGCGCTGAGCGGCCCTAGACCTCGATCAGCTTGACGGTCTGGCCCTTGGCGGCCAGCGCCAGCTTGCCCTCGCACAGCCGCAGCGCATCGGCGCCGAACACCTCGTACCGCCACCCCTTCAGCGCCGGCACGTCGCGCATGCCCGCCGCGATCGCATCCAGATCGGCGCTCGGCGCGATCAGCTTGGCGGCGACGCCGGCACTTTCGGTCTTGGCCTTGAGCAGTACCCGCAACAGGTCGGCCAGCGCCGGGTTCACCTGCATTTTTTCGCGGCTGCGGTCGGGCTGCGGCATGTCGCCCGGCGGGCACTCGATCCCGCGCTTGACCGCTGCGAGGATCCCGTCCGCGATCGCCCCGCGCCGCGCATCGCGCAGCAACAGGCGCAGCCCTCCAAGATCGGCATGTGTCCGTGGCTTGACCGAGGCCAACTCGACCAGCGCATCATCCTTGTAGACCCGGTTGCGCGGCACGTTGTGCTCTTGCGCATAGCTTTCGCGAAACGCCGCCAGCTCCCGCACCACGGCCAGGAACTTGGCCGAATTGGTCCGCGTCTTGACCCGCCGCCAGGCCGCCTCGGGCTGGATGTCATAGGTCGCCGGATCGGTCAGGATCTGCAACTCCTCGGTCACCCAATGGCTGCGCCCGGTCTTCTCGAGTTCGGCGGCCAGGTACTCGTAAATCTGGCGCAGATGGGTCACGTCAGCCAGCGCATAAGTTTTTTGCGCATCGCTCAGCGGTCGCCGCGACCAGTCGGTAAAGCGCGAGGTCTTGTCCACCTGCTGACGCACGATCTTGCGCACCAGCGTCTCGTAGCCGGCCTGATCACCGAACCCGCAGACCATCGCCGCGACCTGGGTGTCGAACAACGGCTTGGGGAACACCCCGGCCTCGACCCAGAAGATCTCCAGATCCTGCCGCGCGGCGTGGAACACCTTGACCACGCTTTCGTCGCGAAACAGCTCGTACAGCGGCTCGAGCGACATCTCCCCGGCCAGCGGATCCACCAGGACCGCGTTCTCATCGGTCTCGCCCGGCATCGCCAGTTGCACCAGGCACAGCTTGGAGTAATAGGTTCGCTCGCGCAGGAACTCGGTGTCGACGGTGACGTAAGCGTGGGTTCGGGCCTCATCGCAGAAGTCTTGCAACTCCTGCGTCGTGGTAAGCGTTTTCATCAATGGCGCTTCTTATGACTATTCTTTTGTACGATTCTCGGGGCCAGCCGCCGAAAAACGCCCGCCCCTTCCCGGTTGCGGACCCCGATTTCATACGCCGTTCACGATAGCTTTGCAAATACGCGCGATGATCCGGTCGGTTCAGCCCAGAAGAACCGGTGTCCGCTCGCCCGCCGCAAAGCGGCGCAGCACCGCCGGATACAACTGATGCTCCTGCACCAGAACCCGCGCGGCCAATGCCTCGGGGGTATCGCCCGGCAGGATCGGCACCCGCGCCTGGCCCAGGATCGGGCCGTCGTCCAGTTCCGGCGTCACCTCGTGCACGGTACAACCGTGTTCGGCATCACCGGCCTCCAGCGCGCGGGCATGGGTGTGCAGCCCCCGGTATTTCGGCAGCAACGACGGGTGGATGTTCAGCATCCGCCCCTGCCAATGGGCCACGAAACCGCCGGTCAGAACCCGCATGAACCCGGCAAGACAGATGATGTCCGGCTCGGCCGCCAACAGCGGCTTCATCAACTCGGCCTCGAAGGCCGCGCGATCCCCCTTGAACGGGCGATGGTCCACCGCCGCCGTGGCGACGCCACGCTCGGCGGCCCGGACCAGCCCGCCGGCCTGCGGGTCATTCGACAGCACCAGGCAGGGGCGCGCCGGATGATCCCCGGTCATGCTGTCGACCAGCGCGACCATGTTCGATCCCCCGCCCGAGAGCAGGATGGCAACGCGCTTGTGACTCACAGCAGCGTGCCCGAATAGGTCACGCCCTGCCCCGCCGTCACGGTGCCCAGGCGCGATACGCTCTCGCCCGCCTGCGTCAGCAGGTCCGCCAGCGCCTCGGCGCGGTCGGCGGCACAGACCACGATCATGCCGATGCCGCAATTGAAGGTCTTGAGCATCTCGCCCTCGACCATGCCACCGGTCTCGGCCAGCCAGCGGAACACCGGCGGCAGATCCCAGGCCCCCAGGTCGATCTCGGCGCCCAGCCCCTCGGGCAGCACCCGCGGCAGGTTCTCGGTCAGCCCGCCGCCGGTGATATGGGCCAGCCCGTGCACACCACCCGCGCGCACCGCCTCCAGTGCCTGCGTCACGTAAAGCCGCGTCGGCGCCAGCAGCGCCGCGCCAAGGCTCCCCTCACCCCAGGGGCAGGCATCGTCCCAGCCCAGACCGGAGATCTCGACCAGCTTGCGCACCAGCGAATAGCCGTTGGAATGCACCCCGTTCGAGGCCAGCCCCAGCAGCACGTCGCCCTTGGCCACGCCCTCGGGCAACGCGGTGCCGCGCTCCATCGCACCGACCGCGAATCCGGCCAGATCGAAATCGCCCTCCGGGTACATGCCCGGCATTTCCGCCGTCTCGCCGCCGATCAGCGCGCAACCCGATTGCACACAGCCCTCGGCGATGCCCTCGACGATGCGCGCCGCGCTCTCGGTCTCCAGCTTGCCGGTGGCGAAATAGTCGAGGAAGAACAGCGGTTCCGCCCCTTGGCAGACCAGGTCGTTGACGCACATCGCCACCAGGTCGATGCCGACCCCGTCGACGTTGCCGGTGTCGATCGCGATCCGCAGCTTGGTGCCGACACCGTCGGTGGCCGCCACCAGCACCGGGTCGCTGTATCCCGCCGCCTTGAGATCGAAGAGCGCGCCAAACCCGCCCAGCCCGCTCATCACGCCGGGGCGGTTGGTGCGTTTCGCGGCCGGCTTGATCCGGTCGACAAGGGCATTGCCCGCGTCGATATCCACGCCTGCCTCGGCATAGGTGATGCCGTTCTTGCCTGTCGTCATCGGCCGGTCCTTTCCGCTGGTTGCGCGCGGGTTAGTCGATTGCGCGCGCTTGTGCAACGGTTTGCCATCGGATTGGCACGCTATCGGCGATGGTTTGGCTTGACGCGGGCAGCGATCATGATACCCAAACAGCAAGGCGGGCCTGTAGCTCAATTGGTTAGAGCAGAGCGCTCATAACGCTTTGGTTGCGGGTTCAAGTCCTGCCGGGCCTACCACGCCGTTTTCATGACGCTGCTTTCAAACCACAAATCACGATGGGGGCGCGCGCGAACATCTTGGCGCGGCACCTGTCCCGAAAAGCGCCGCCCGCGCCCCGTCGCGGGCTTCTGCTCTTCCCTTGTCCGGGTACGACCGTCAGAGGCATCGTTCGATCGCGCCACCCTTCGCCCTTGGCGTCCCCTCCCCCTCAGGGGGAAGGGGCACTCCGGGCGTACCCTTGGGGCTCGGCCCGTTCGGCGCTGAAAAAGATCCGCAGGACCTTTGTCCGGGCGCGCCTCACCCCGCCAAGGATGGCAGGTAGAGCACGATTCCCGGGAACGCCACCAACAGCGCGATGGTCACCGCATCGGCGACAAAGAACGGCATCACGCCCCGGAACACGTCCTGCACGCTCAGGCCCGGCTGCACCCCGGCAACCACGAAGCAGTTCAGCCCGATCGGCGGCGTGATCAGGCAGAACTCGGCCATCTTCACCACCAGGATGCCGAACCAGATCGCGCACATGGTTCCCGACATGCCAAAGGCGCTCTCGGCCGCGGTCACGGCCTCGCCTCCGTTCAGCGCCATCACCGCCGGATAGACCACCGGCAGCGTCAACAGCAGCATCCCGATGGCATCCATGAACATGCCCAGCACCGCGTAGGCCAGCAGGATGCAGACCAGGATCAGCAGCGGTGGCATGTGCAGCGAGGTGATCCAGTCGGAGAACGCCCCCGGCAGATCGGCGAACCCGAGGAAGCGCACATAGATCAGCACCCCCCAGATGATGGTAAAGATCATCACCGCCAGTTTCGCGGTCTCCAGCAGCGCCGATTTCAGCTCGGCCCAACGCATCCCGCGATAGAGCGCCATCAGGAACACCACGAAGGCCCCCAGCGCACCGCCCTCGGTCGGGGTGCCCCAGGCATCGCCGAACGGGTTGTAGACAAAGAAGATGATGATCACGACGACAAAGACGATCGGCAGCGCCGGCGGCAGCGACACCAACCGCTCGCGCCAGGTAAAGCCGCGCACCGGCGGGCCGACCGATTTGAACACCACCGCGATGCCGACGATCAGGATGGCATAGATCACCGCCGAGAAGGCGCCGGGAATGAACCCGGCCAGCAACAGCTTGCCCACGTCCTGCTCGACGATGATCGCATAGATCACCAGGATCGCCGAGGGCGGGATCAGGCTGGCCAGCGTGCCGCCTGCCGCTACCACGCCCGCCGCGAACCGCTTGTTGTAGCCGCACTCCAGCATCTCGGGGATGGCGATTCGGGCGAACACGGCAGCCGTCGCCACGCTGGCCCCCGAGACGGCGGCGAAACCGGCAGTGGCGAACACCGTCGAGACTGCCAGCCCCCCCGGCAGCCAGGCGATCCAGCGTTTCGCCGCCTCGAACAGCGCCCGCGTCAGCCCGGCGTAATAGGCCAGGTAGCCGATCAGGATGAAGGTGGGAATCAGGCTCAGCGCCTGGCTCGCCACCTTGGAATGCGGCACTTGCCCGGCGGTCTTGATCGCCACGGTCAGCGCCCAGCCCAGGTGCTCGGTGTCGAAACCGCGCTTGGACCAGAAGATCAGGATCAGCCCGACCAGCCCGGCCAGACCGGCGGCAAAGGCCACCCGCATCCCCAGCACGACCATGACCAGCATTCCGGCGGTGACCCAAAGGCCGATTTCAATCGGTTCCATCCGCTACCCTTCCAACTGCTCGGCCTCGGCCGCAGCCTGGCTCGCCGTGTCCTGAATCAGCGGCACCGCCACCGGGTTGTGTTCGCCCAGCACCAGCGCCTTGCCATAGGCACAGGCCTGCAGCACCAGCCGCAGGCACAGCACCGAGAAGGCCACCGGCGCCAACAGCTTCGCCGGCCAGAGCGGCAGCCCGATGTCGATCGAACTGTCGCGGCTCCACAGCGGCGCGGCGAAATCGAAACTACGCTGGAAATGCGCCCAGCTGCCCCAGACCAGCGCCGCCATCAGCGCCAGCATCAGCAGCACCGAGACCAGCTCCGCCGCCCAGAGCGCCCGCCCCCGCAGTTGCCCGATCAGGATATCCATGCGGATATGCCCGCCCTCGCGCTGGACAAAGGAAATCCCCATGAAGGCGATCAGCGGCATCGCCTGCTCGATCCAGTCCACGTAGCCGGGCAGCGGCGCGTTCATCAGGTTGCGCCCCCCGACCGAGATCACCGCCAGTACCATCAGCGAAAACACCGCCAGACCGCTCAGCAGTCCGAAAAAACGTTCAAGTTGCAGGAATCGCCGGTCCAGACGACTCAGCAGGCTACCATCCTCCAGCACCGGGGCATGTCCGGCCATGGTTCGAACCCTCGTTGTTGTTGTTGTCGGGGGGCGTGCGGCACGACATCGGGCGCGCACGCGGCACGACCGGACCCCGCCCAGGGGTCCGGCCGCGATCACGCGGATCAGTTGCCCATGCGGGCCTTGTCCAGGGTGCTCACCACCAGGTCATAAAGCTCCTGACCCGGCAGTCCCTGCGCCGTCATGTCGGCGATCCACTTGTCGCGAGCCGGCACCGCGGCCGTTTCGCGGAACTGCGCCAGAACCTCGTCCGAGATCATCACCTTCTGCACGCCCTTCTCGTCCAGCACGCTGTCCCAGCGCGTCAGAAGCTCGCCATAGTTGGCCAGGTAATGGGCAATCGCCTCGTCGACCGACCCGTCCAGCGCCGCGCGTTCTTCGTCGCTCAGCGCGTCATAGGCATCGGTATTGACAACGACCGGGCAATTCACCGTGCCGGGGTTCAGGTTGGCGGTCCACCAATCGGCCCGGTTGATGGTGCCGAACGACAGATGCGCGTGCTGCGCGAAGGCCACGGTATCGACCACGCCCGATTCCATCGCGTTATAGGCCTCGGTCGCGGGCACCGAGGTGGGCACCCCGCCAACCGCCTTGAAGGCCTCGCCCAGACCGCCTGTGGCCCGCACGCGCATGCCGTCGAACTCGGCCAGCTCATCACGCGGCTCGCCGGTGCCGACGATGTTGTACTGCGGCATCGGCGAGGTCATCAGCAGCTTTGCATTCCACTGCGCCATCTCTTTCTGCACCGCCGGATGGCCATAGACCGCGTTACTGACCGCGACCTCTTCCTCAAGGTTGCTCACCCCCAGGAACGGCAGTTCCAGCACCGTGATCAGCCGATTCTTGTCCGGGTGATAGCCGGCGCAGAACTGGGCCATCTCGATCGCCCCGATCGAGATCCCGTCCAGGTTCTCCTTCGGCTTGGACAGCCCGCCATAGCTGACGTTGATGGTGAACTCACCACCGGTCTTTTCCGCCACCAGCTCGGCGATCTTCTCCACGTGCTCGGTAAAGGCGCGCCGCTTGCCCCAGACGGAGGCATTCCATTCGGTCGCGGCGGCCTCGCCGACAAAGGCCAGGCTGATCGCGGCGGTGGCGGCGCCACACATCAATCTTTTCATGAACTCTCTCTCCCTAACTTGCGGCCGGTCGTTGGGACCGCTTGCAGGAAGGCTAGCTATAACACCGACCGCTGCCAACCCCTGCCTGCCGCCTCAAACCCCGGTTCCGGGGCCCGAGTCGCCGGCGCGCGCCGGCGGGGCACTTCGGTATGCCACTGCATGCCGAAACAAAATGTCACACCGAAGCGGCCCCACGCAACAGCCCGAAAGCGCACCCCTGCGAATTCCGGACGCCACCGCCCGCCGTGGCGCCCGGAAACCTTTGACACCCAATTGCCTTTATTAACATGACAATTCCGACGATCTCGCGTCAAAATTTACAGTTTCCCGCCAAATCCCGAAATTGATTTACAAGCAAATCGTTTCTTTTCTGTAAGTTATTCCCTTATTTTCACGCGCCGATATGATACGCGGCAGAGTGGAATCCATCGGCGGCGCGTGTTTTAGATGTTGCGTGCCGTCGCACCGAAACCGTCAGAGGGAGGAGCCTGACATGACCAATCCTGCGCAAAGCGAAACCGCCGTTTTCCCGCCCTCGGCGGAGATCACCGCCAAGGCCAACGTCGATGCCGCCAAGTACGACGAGATGTACGCCGCATCGGTGGCCGACCCTGACGCCTTCTGGGCCGAACACGGCAAGCGCATCGACTGGATCAAGCCCTTTTCCAAGGTTCGCGACGTCAGCTTCCAGCCCGGCAACATCCATATCGAATGGTTCGGCGACGGCACCCTGAACGTCGCCGCCAACTGCATCGACCGGCACCTCGAGACCCGCGCCGACCAGACCGCGATCATCTTCGAGCCCGACGATCCGGACGAGCCGGCCGAACATATCACCTATGCCCAGCTTCACCGCCGGGTCTGCCGGATGGCCAACATCCTCGAGACCCTCGGCGTGCGCAAGGGCGACCGGGTGGTGATCTACCTGCCGATGATCCCCGAAGCCGCCTATGCCATGCTGGCCTGTGCCCGCATCGGCGCCATCCATTCCATCGTCTTCGCCGGCTTCTCGCCCGACGCGCTGGCCGCGCGCATCAACGGCTGCGACGCCAAGCTGCTGATCACCGCCGACCACGCCCCGCGCGGCGGCCGCAAGACACCGCTGAAATCCAACGCCGACGCGGCGCTGCTGCACTGCAAGGACACGGTGAAATGCCTCGTGGTGAAACGCACCGGCGGCCAGACCACCTGGGTCGACGGCCGCGATTGCGACTATAACGAGATGGTGCTCGAGGCCAACGACTACTCCCGCCCGGTCGAGATGAACGCCGAGGATCCGCTGTTCATCCTCTATACCTCCGGCTCCACCGGCCAGCCCAAGGGCGTCGTGCATACCTCCGGCGGCTATCTCGCCTATGCGGCGATGACCCATGAGATCACCTTCGATTACCACGAGGGCGACGTCTACTGGTGCACCGCCGATGTCGGCTGGGTCACCGGCCACAGCTACATCGTCTACGGCCCGCTCGCCAACGGCGCCACCACGCTGATGTTCGAGGGCGTGCCGACCTACCCCGACGCCAGCCGCTTCTGGCAGGTCTGCGAAAAGCACAAGGTGACCCAGTTCTACACCGCCCCCACCGCGATCCGCGCGCTGATGGGCCAGGGCAAGGCCTTCGTCGAGAAATGCGATCTCTCCTCGCTGCGCATCCTCGGCACCGTGGGCGAACCGATCAACCCCGAGGCCTGGACCTGGTACAACGAGGTCGTCGGCAAGGGCAAATGCCCCATCGTCGACACCTGGTGGCAGACCGAGACTGGCGGCCACCTGCTCACCCCGCTGCCCGGCGCCCATGCGACCAAGCCGGGCGCGGCGATGAAACCCTTCTTCGGCGTGCAACCGGTGGTGCTCGATCCGCAATCGGGCGAAGAGATCCATGAAAGCCCGACCGAGGGCGTGCTCTGCCTCAAGGACAGCTGGCCGGGCCAGATGCGCACCATCTGGGGCGATCACGACCGCTTCGAGAAAACCTATTTCTCCGACTACAAGGGCTACTACTTCTCCGGCGACGGCTGCCGCCGCGATGCCGACGGCGATTACTGGATCACCGGCCGCGTCGATGACGTGATCAACGTCTCGGGCCACCGCATGGGCACCGCCGAGGTCGAAAGCGCGCTGGTCGCCCATGTCGCCGTGGCCGAAGCCGCCGTGGTCGGCTACCCGCACGAGATCAAGGGCCAGGGCATCTATTGCTACGTCACCCTGATGAACGACCAGGAGCCGAGCGACGACCTGGTCAAGGAGCTGCGCAGCTGGGTCCGCACCGAGATCGGCCCGATCGCCAGCCCCGACGTGATCCAATGGGCCCCCGGCCTGCCCAAGACCCGCTCGGGCAAGATCATGCGCCGCATCCTGCGCAAGATCGCCGAGAACGATTTCGACTCGCTGGGCGACACCTCGACGCTGGCCGATCCATCGGTCGTCGACGACCTGATCGCCAACCGCGCGGCCAAGTGATGAGAGACGCAATGGACGCCACAACCCCCGCGACGACCACCCCCGCCGTGCTGATCCTGCTGGGGCCTCCGGGCGCCGGCAAGGGCACCCAGGCCCGCATGCTGGAACAGCGATTCGGCCTGGTGCAACTCTCCACCGGCGACCTGCTGCGCGCCGCCGTCGCCGCCGGCACCCCGGCGGGCAAGCAGGCCAAGGCGGTGATGGAGGCCGGCGATCTTGTCAGCGACGAGATCGTCATCGCCATCCTGCGCGATCGCCTATCCGAACCCGACTGCGCCAAGGGGGTCATCCTCGACGGCTTCCCGCGCACCACGGTACAGGCGCAGGCGCTCGACGCGCTGCTGTCCGAAACCGGGCAGCGGATCAACGCCGCGATCAGCCTTGAGGTGGACGACGCCGCCATGGTCGAACGGATCTCGGGGCGCTACACCTGCGCCGCCTGCGGCGAAGGCTATCACGACAGCTTCAAGACCCCGGCACAGGCCGGCATCTGCGACAGCTGCGGCGGCACCGAGTTCAAGCGCCGCGCCGACGACACCGCCGAAACCGTGGCCAGCCGCCTCGCGGCCTACCACGCCCAGACCGCGCCGTTGATCGCCTATTACGAGGGCGAGGGCGTGCTGCAGACCATCGACGCCATGGGAGAGATCGACAGCATCGCCCGCGGCATGGCCGGGATCGTCACAGGCGCCATGACCTGAACCACCGGGCCGGCCCCGCATCGCGCGGGCCGGCCTTTGCGCCCCGGGGGCCATGGACAATCGCGCCGCAGCGTGGCACGCAGAACTCTTGCGACAGTTTGACCCGTGACCAAGGCGCGCGACCAGATGACCGAGACCCGTTTCGTCCCCGGCCCCGACACGGCCCGCGCCTTTCGCGATGCCCTGGGCTGTTTCGCCACCGGCGTCACCGTGGTCACCGCCGCCGGCAGTGACGGTCCGCTGGCGATCACCGTCAATTCCTTTTCCTCGGTCTCGCTGGACCCGGCGCTGGTGCTGTGGTGCGCCGCGAAACGCTCGCTGCGCCACGATACCTTTGCCACCGCGCCGCGCTATGCCATCCACGTGATGGACGAGGCGCAACAGCCGCTCGCCGCCCGTTTCGCCGGCAGCGGCCATGACTTCGCCGGCATCGACTGGGCCCCGGACAGCGACGGCGTGCCGATCCTCGCCGGCTGCCTCGCGCGCTTCGACTGCGCCGCCGAGGCCTGCCACCCGGGCGGCGACCACTCGATCATCGTCGGCCGCGTGCTGCACGCCATGCACCGCCCCGGACAGGGCCTGCTCTACAAGCGCGGCCAGTTCGGCGGCTTCCTCGGGCTGGACTAGACGCCGCAGGCATTTGCAACGCCGACGCCCTCTTCAGGCCGCGCGCGCCCTTACGGCCGACGTCCCCCCTTCTTCTCTTCAAAAAAATACTCTCGCCGAAGGCATGGCGCGCAGCGCCATCACTCTCCCGCGCACGCCCCTGTCACCGCCACTGGTCCCTTGTCATCCCCGCGAAAGCGGAGACCTCCGCCCCGCCCATCAACGCCCCGGGAATCCCCGCCTGCACGGGGGGGACAAAAAGAACTGACCGTCACTCGCGCCTGTCATCCCCTCGAAAGCAGGGACCTCATAAACCCGCCCCCAACGCCACCTGATCCCCGCTTTCGCGGGGATGACAACCTGACCCCAACCGGCCGAACGACCGCCTGCTCAGACCACCTTCTGCGCCACCAGCGCCCGCGCCGCCTCGCGGAAGGCCTCCGATTGCGCGCTGTCGGGATCGGCGGCCACGACCGGCGTGCCGGCGTCGCCCGCCAGACGGATATCCAAGTGCAGCGGGATCTCCGCCAACAGCGGCACGCCCAGCTTTTCGGCCTCGGCCTTGACGCCGCCATGACCGAACAGATGCTCCTCGTGGCCGCAGTTGGAACAGATATGGGTCGACATGTTCTCGATCATGCCCAGCACCGGGGTCTTGAGCTGGCGGAACATGTCGATTCCCTTGCGCGCGTCCAGCAGCGCCACGTCCTGCGGCGTACAGACGATCACCGCACCATCGACCTGGAACTTCTGGCTCAGCGTCAGCTGCACGTCACCTGTACCCGGCGGCAGGTCGATCAGCAGCACGTCCAGCTCGCCCCAGGCGACCTGGGTCATCATCTGCTGCAACGCCCCCATCAGCATCGGGCCGCGCCAGACCACCGCCTGCCCCTCCTGCATCATCAACCCGATCGACATCATGGTGACCCCATGTGCCTGCAACGGAATGATGGTCTTGCCGTCCGGGCTGGCGGGGCGTTTGGTCACCCCCATCATGCGCGGCTGCGACGGGCCATAGATATCGGCATCCAGCAACCCGACCTTCTTGCCCTCGGCGGCCAGCGCCACCGCGAGGTTCGCCGCAACTGTCGATTTGCCCACCCCGCCCTTGCCGGAGGCAATCGCAACGATATGCTTTACGCCGGGCACCGCCTGCGGCCCCGCCGGTTTCGGCTTGGCGGCCGGTTTCAGGTCCGGCGGCGCCTTGTCGGAATGCGCCGTCATCAGAACGGAGGCCTTGGCGACACCGGGCAGCGCCTGCACCCGCGCCTCGGCCTCGGCGCGCACCGGCTCCATCGCCGTGGCGTGTTTCGGGTCGATCTCCAGCACGAAGCGCACGGTCTCTCCCTCGACCGCCAGCGCGCGCACCAGCCCCGCGCTCACGATGTCCTTGCCGCTGCCCGGATCGGTCAGCGTCTTCAGCTCTTCCAGTACGGCCTCGCGCGTGGTCATCTCGCTCGCTCCTTGGTTCGTCGTGTCGCCGGTCTTTCTGCCCGAGCGGATCGCAACCCGCCAGCCCCTGCGATGCCGCAGGCGAGAAATTCTGACTCTGACATATGTGTTTCTATGGGGCGCGCGCCGGCGGATCGTACAAAACGCCGGGACAATTCCCCAACCGGGGATTTCCGGCGGATTCGGACTACGCTGAAACGTACGAAACGGCCCCGAAATTCCCCGATCCGGCGCTACTCGGCAGCCTCCGCCGCCTCGGCCGCGCGGGCCGATTCCAGCTCTTCCGCCTTCTTCTCGACCTGTTCGACGATATGCTCGACCATCTGGTCGTTGCTCATCTTGTGGCTCGCCTTGCCCGCCAGGTACACCATGCCCGCCCCGGCGCCGCCGCCGGTGAAACCGACATCGGTCATCAAAGCCTCGCCCGGCCCGTTGACCACGCAGCCGATGATCGACAGGCTCATCGGCGTCTTGATGTGTTCCAGTCTTTTCTCAAGGATTTCAACGGTCTTGATCACGTTGAACCCCTGCCGCGCGCAGGATGGGCAAGAGATGATGTTGACCCCCCGATGCCGCAGCCCGAGCGATTTCAGGATCTCGTAACCGACCTTGACCTCTTCCACCGGGTCCGCCGAGAGGCTCACCCGCAGGGTGTCGCCGATGCCCATCCACAGCAGGTTGCCCAGCCCGATCGCCGATTTGATCGTCCCCGAGGTCAGCCCGCCCGCCTCGGTGATCCCGAGGTGGATCGGCGCATCCGTCGCCTCGGCAATGCCTTGGTACGCGGCGGCCGAGAGGAAGACGTCAGAGGCTTTCACGCTGATCTTGAATTCGTGAAAGTCGTTGTCTTCCAACAGCTTGATATGCTCCAGACCGCTTTCGACCATAGCCTCGGGACAGGGCTCGCCGTATTTTTCAAGCAGGTGTTTTTCCAGGCTTCCCGCATTCACCCCGATCCGCATCGAGCAGCCGTGATCGCGCGCCGCGCGGATCACCTCGCGCACGCGGTCCTCGCTGCCGATGTTGCCCGGGTTGATCCGCAGACAGGCCGCGCCGGCCTCGGCCGCCTCGATCCCGCGACGGTAATGGAAATGGATGTCGGCCACGATCGGCACCGGGCTTTCGGCAACGATCTCCTTCAGGGCCTTTGCGCTGGCCTCGTCCGGCACCGAGACCCGGACGATATCCGCGCCTGCCTCGGCCGCCGCCTGCACCTGCGCCACGGTCGCGGCCACATCCGTGGTCGGCGTATTGGTCATTGTCTGCACGGTGATCGGCGCATCGCCCCCGACCGGAACGTCACCCACCATGATCCGGCGCGATTTGCGGCGATAGATGTTGCGCCACGGGCGCACGTGGTTCAGCGACATGGGGGGCCTGTCCATTCGATCCTGTGTTACCGGGTAAATAGGCCGCCCGCCGCGCCGCCGCAATGGCCCGATGACCGAGAGGTCACTGATCGGCGGGTTGAAGCTGTGCCTCGGCGACCATGCGGGCGAGGTCACGGTCCTGCTCGAGGTCCGCGACCTGGAAGCGCGCCGCAATCTCATCGGTCGAGAGCGGCAGGTTCGAGGTCACCACGCCACGGTTCCCGACCGGGCCAAAATGCTGACCGTTCAGGGCAAAGTAGATCGCCCCGGATTCCCCGGCGCGCAGCGTCGGCGGCTCCTCGGTGGCCGGGACCTCGTAAGTCTGGCCGCTTTCCATGATCCCCTCGAAGATCACGGTGCCATCCGCCGCCCGCACCCGCACCCAAGAGGGGCGCACCGCCACCATCATCAGGTTCGGCGCGGCCGGTTCGACCACCTGCGGCACCACGTCCCCGGTCCGGGTCGGCGCGGCCGAAGCGGTCTGCACTTGCGGCAGATCCGGCGAGCGCAGCGTTCCCACGCTGCGCGGATCAAGGGTCGAGATCGGGGCATCGCGCGCCACCAGAACCGGCACGTCCAGCGCCTGCGGCCGATAGAGCCGGTCGAGCGCCTCAGCGCTCGGCTCTGCAAAGCCACCGCCGCCCTCCCGCGCGCTGCCGGAGCGCGCGGCACCGGCCAGCGGATCAAGATCGGTCAGCACGACGGGAACCTGTTCGACCGGCGCGACCTGAACCTGCTGCACCTCTTTCAGAACCGTCCAGCCGCCGTAGCCGATGCCACCGATCAGCGCCAGAAGCACCAGGCTGGAACCGATGGCGCGCGGTTCAATCTGGCCGAAAAAGCCGTCGCTTTCGGGAACAAAGGGGGTGTTGGGTGCGGTGAACGGATCGCGGACGCCGGTTCCGGCGGTCTTCTCGACGGTGCGGGTGTTCTTTACACTCGAGGCCCGCTCGGACATGCCATGGGCGACCGAAAACCCGCTCTCCCGGCAGAAGGAGTCAAAGGCTTCGTCCGGGTCCAGGTTCAGGTAGCGCGCATAAGAGCGGACATAACCGGCAATGAACCCGGGCGTATCAAAGGCACCCGGGTCGGTATTTTCTATCGCGGCAATGTAGCTGGCCTTGATCCGCAACTCCCGCTGCACGTCAAGCAGGGACTTGCCCATCGTGGCGCGCTCGCCCCGCATCACGTCGCCGAGTCGGACCTCAAAGTCGTCGAAACCCTTGATTTCGACGGCCTGATCCTCTTCGACCTTGCGCTGCGTCTTGCGCCTAATCATCCCTGCCGCCCCGTGCCTGCCGTGTCTTTACCGTCTGCGTAAGGCCATCGCCTCAGATTCGCCTACGCCCGTTCTTGCGACAAAACTACCACAGCACAAGCGGTTTGCACAGCAAGGTGGCCGCTAGCCGGCCAGTTCGGCACGATTCAGCGCACAATGAGACCAAAGTTCGTCCATTGCCCGCACCAGCTTGTCCATTTCGTTCGGGCCATGCACCGGCGAGGGGGTGAAGCGCAGCCGTTCGGTCCCGCGCGGAACCGTCGGGTAATTGATCGGCTGAACGTAGATCCCGTAATTCTCAAGCAGCATGTCGGAAAGCTGCTTGGTATGCACCGGGTCGCCGACGATCACCGGCACGATATGAGAGCCGTGGTCGATGATCGGCAGGCCCAGCGCCTTTAGCCGGGTTTTCAGGATCTTGGCCTGGGTCTGATGCTGGTCGCGCAACTCCTGGTCGCGCTTGAGATGCGCCACGCTGGCCGCGCCGCCCGCCGCCACCGCCGGTGGCAACGAGGTGGTGAAGATGAAGCCGGGCGCATAGGACCGGATCGCATCGCACATCTTGTCCGACCCGGCGATATAACCGCCCATCACGCCGAACGCCTTGGCCAGCGTGCCGTTGATGATGTCCAGCCGGTGCATCAGGCGGTCGCGCTCGGCGATGCCGCCGCCACGGGGGCCATACATGCCCACCGCGTGCACCTCGTCGAGATAGGTCAGCGCGCCGAACTCGTCGGCCAGGTCGCAGATCGCCTCGATCGGGCCGAAATCGCCGTCCATCGAGTAGACCGACTCAAAGGCGATCAGCTTGGGCGCCGCGGGGTCGTCGGCAGCCATCAACTCGCGCAGATGCTCCACGTCGTTGTGGCGGAACACGCGCTTGGCACCGCCGTTGCGGCGCACGCCCTCGATCATCGAGGCGTGGTTCAGCGCGTCGGAATAGATGATCATGCCGGGGAACAGCTTGGGCAGGGTCGAAAGCGTTGCGTCGTTGGCGATATAGGCGCTGGTAAACACCAGGGCGGCCTCCTTGCCGTGCAGATCGGCCAGCTCTGCCTCGAGCCGCTTGTGAAACACGGTCGTGCCCGAGATGTTGCGGGTGCCGCCGGAGCCGGCACCAGCGGCGTCGAGCGCCTTGTGCATCGCCTCCAGCACCACCGGGTGCTGGCCCATGCCAAGATAGTCGTTGCCGCACCACACGGTGATGTCACGCTCGCTGCCGTCCGGGTGGGTCCAGATCGCGTGGGGGAAATGACCGTTCCTGCGCTCGATGTCGATAAAGGTCCGATACCGACCCTCGTCATGCAGCCGCGCGATCGCCTCGTCGAGTTTCTCGCTGTAGTTCACCGGCTTTTCCCCCTTTGGCTGGCCCGGAAATGCCCTTCCGGACATATTCACAGATGCGCATGCTAGCTTCATAGATTAAAACCAATAGAGTTTGCACATCTTTCGATCAACCTGTTAGCGCCGGTTAGATTGTCGCAACCTTGATCTGGATCAACGGTCTTCTCTGGACAGGGGGGCGCACGTTGATAGGTTCGCCCCAAATTCCACTATAGGAGACAGAGAATGTCGCTTGATGCCGTGCTTGCCCGAATCGATGACGATCTGACCGGGTCCATCGACCGGCTGATGGAGTTTCTGCGGATTCAGTCCATTTCCACCGATCCCGCCTTCAAGGGCGATGTCGAGAAGGCCGCCGACTGGCTGGTGGCAGACCTGAACAGCATCGGGATCAAGGCCGAGAAGCGCCCGACCACCGGCCACCCGATGGTGGTGGGCCATGTCGGCGAGGAAAACAGCGATGCGCCGCACCTGCTGTTCTACGGGCACTATGACGTGCAGCCGGTAGACCCGCTGGACCTGTGGAAGACGCCCCCGTTCGAGCCGCAGATCGAAGACACACCGGCGGGCAAGGTGATCCGCGGTCGTGGCGCCAGCGATGACAAGGGCCAGTTGATGACCTTTGTCGAGGCCTGCCGCGCGTGGAAAGCGGTGCACGGCACCCTGCCCTGCCGCATCACCTTCTTCTTCGAGGGCGAGGAAGAGAGCGGCTCTCCCTCGCTGGTGCCGTTCATGGAGGCCAACGCCGAGGAGCTGACGGCGGACCTGGCGCTGATCTGCGACACCTCGATGGTGTCGCGCGGCGTGCCCTCGATCGCCTCGCAACTGCGCGGCATGCTCAAGGACGAGTTCACCATCACCGGCCCGCGCATCGACCTGCATTCGGGCCATTACGGCGGACCGGGCCTCAACCCCCTGCGCGAGATGGCGCGCATCGTCGCCTCGTTTTACGACGAGGACAGCGGCCGGGTCACCATCGACGGGTTCTACGAAGGCGTGCACGAGGTGCCGGCAGACCAGTTGCGGCAGTGGCAGAATTGCGGTTTCGACGAGGCGGAGTATCTCACTTCCGTCGGCTACTCGGTGCCGCATGGCGAAAAGGCCTATTCCACGCTGGAGCAGCAATGGGCGCGCCCGACGCTGGAGGTGAACGGCATGTGGGGCGGCTATACCGGTGCCGGCTCCAAGACCGTGATCCCCAGCCAGGCGCATTGCAAGATCACCTGCCGGCTGGTGGGCGACATGGACCCCGATGCGCTGCGCGGCAAGATCCGCAAGCACGTGGAAGAGCGGCTGTCGCCGGACGCCACGGTAACCTGGAACCAGGACCTCGAAGGCTCGCCGGCGCCGGTAATGAACATTGAACGCCCCGAGTTCGAGGCCGCGCGCGGCGCACTGTCGGACGAGTGGGACCGCGAGGCGGTGTTCACCGGCATGGGTGGGTCGATCCCGATCGCCGGCTTCTTCAAGTCGGTGCTGGGGCTCGACGCGATGCTGATCGGGTTCGCCAATGACGACGACGCGATCCACAGCCCGAACGAGAAATACGATGTGACCAGCTTTCACAAGGGTATGCGCAGCTGGGCGCGGGTTTTGGAGGCACTGACCAACAAACCGGCCTGACAGGCCGCGCATGAGACTGGCGCCGGGCGGGTATTTCCTGCCCGGCGTCGCCGGCGGGCACCGCATACGGCGCAGTGGCGGGCCGTTGCGACCCCGCCGATCCGAAAGCCTAGCCCGAGGTCTCCTCAACTCCGGCATAATAGGCTTCGACATGGCGCAGGGTGCCAAAGGCAAGCGCCGCGCCCAGCGCCACGGCGATCATCTCGCCCCCGTCCTCGATCACCTGGAACAGCGGGTTCAACCCCTCCGGCACCCATTTGTGCACCACATCGGCGACAACACCGCACAGGAACAACAGCACGAAACACCCGAGGAATGGCAAGAGCACCCCGACATCGCCTCGCCGGCGCCCGGCCCAGGCCCACAGCAGGACGACCGCAAGGACCGCGCCGGCCAAGGTCCAGGCCAGCAGCTCGCCATACTCCTGCGCCCCGAGACCGAAATGAGGCTGAATATCCAGCACGCGGCCCAGCTTTTCTCCGACCCGCTCATGATACCGCGCCGAATCGTCAAGCCAGATAAAGCCGTAAAGCAAGGTGAGGAACACGAACACACGCGAACGCGTCTGGATGGCCGACGCCAGCAAAAGAAACGCCGCCACGAAGGCAATCCCGTGATTGAAGTTCTCGGCGAGGCTGCCGTCCTCGCTGAGATGGAAATTGCTGTGCACGATATGCGCCAGCTCGGATCCGTCGCTCCAGATCCCGGACACCGTGAAGACCAGGATGATCGCAAGGATCACGCCGAGCACCACGGCCAGAACCTGCCGTACCAGCCGATCCCCCCAGATGAGCGACAACAAGCGATACGGCTCGGCCAGAACGCCCGAGGACAACGGAATTTCTCCGGCGAACCGGCGTTGTGATGAAAGGATCAAGGTCATCCCCCTGTTACGTGATCGGGCATCGGAATCCAGCAGCCATCAGACATAACTTGCGGATGTGTCAATCATAAGGCGCTGCCCCGAAGACGATCACGGCGCGCTGTTCTGCCCGATGATCGCCCGCCCGGCCTTGGCCGCGAGCAGCAGCCACGGCGCCCCGTGCAAGGCAAAGTCAAGGATGTCGATGGGCCGGCTCAAAGTTCCGTCGAAGAGCATCAGCAGCTTTTGCCAGACATGCGGTTCAGGCACGAAAGGGGCCAGTCCCAGCGTCACGGCAAGCAGAAACGCGAATTCCCACGACAGCCGATCAAGTATCGCACCCATTCTATGGTGATCCCTTTGAAGGATGATGGCGCGGTTGACGGGGCTCGAACCCGCGACCCCCGGCGTGACAGGCCGGTACTCTAACCAGCTGAGCTACAACCGCGCATCGGTCCTTCGACATCCGTCCGATGTCCCCCGGACAGGGGCTTTGGCAGTGGTGGCGCGGTTGACGGGGCTCGAACCCGCGACCCCCGGCGTGACAGGCCGGTACTCTAACCATCTGAGCTACAACCGCTCACTGCCCGTCCGGCCAAGCCGAACGTTGGGCTGTATTATGGCCACGCCCCTGCCCCGTCAAGCGGCGTTCGCAGGATTCAGGCGTTTTTTTGAGGCATTTTTCAAACCGCCCTCAGACCCCGGGCAATGGAATGAACTCATCCCTGTCCGTCGGCGGCAGCCGGAACGGCCCGGTCTCCCGGTCGCCGTGTCGCCAGGCCTCTTTCGCGGCCTCGATCCTGTCTTTCGAAGAGGCGACGAAATTCCACCAGATGTACCGCGGCCCGTTCAACGTCGCGCCACCCAGGAGCATCAGCCGTGCGCCCTGCGGCCCGGCCCGCAAGGACACCCTGTCGCCGGGGCGGAACACCATCATCCGGCCCGCCTCGAACCGGTCGCCGGCAACCTCGACCGCCCCGGAGAGCACATAGGCGCCGCGATCCTCGTGGTCACCGGGCAGCGGGATGGCCGCCCCCGGATCCAGCACCGCGTCGGCATAGAACATCTCGGACGGGGTCTCGACCGGGGCACGGTCCCCCCAGGCCGAGCCGAGGATCAGACGCACCTGCTTGCCCTCGCCCTGCAACAGCGGCAACCGGGCCTCGGGGACATGGGCAAAACCGGCCGGCCCGTCTTCGCGATCCTCGGGCAAGGCGATCCAGGTCTGGATGCCGAACAACTCGTAGGGCGCCTTGAGCATGTCGCCGTCGACCCGCTCGGAATGGGTCACCCCGTGCCCGGCGGTCATCAGGTTGACCGCGCCCGGCTCGATCCATTGATCGGTGCCCAGCGAATCGCGGTGATGGAACCGACCGTTGAACAGGTAGGTCACCGTCGCCAGCCCGATGTGCGGATGCGGGCGGATGTCGATCCCCTGCCCGGTCACGAACTCCGCCGGTCCCATCTGGTCGAAAAAGATGAAGGGGCCGACCATCTGGCGGCGCGGCGCGGGCAGCGCGCGGCGGACCTCGAAATCGCCGAGGTCGCGGGCACGGGGCACGATCACGGTCTCGATCGCGTCAAGCGTTCCGGCATCGAGGGGATGCGGATCAAGGGCGGGGTTCCAGCTCATGGCTCATCCTTTCGTCAGGGGCCCACAAAGGATAAGCGTGCAGGAAGGCTTATAAACCCGCGAAAGCCTCGAGGTGCTGTGCGCGTGCGCACAGAAGAGAACGACGAAGCGAGGAAAGGTGGTGGGTGATGAGAGGCTCGAACTCCCGACATCTTCGGTGTAAACGAAGCGCTCTACCAACTGAGCTAATCACCCGTGGCGCCGTGCTTAGCCATTCCCGAAGGGGGAGGCAAGAGCATCCGGCACATGTCATCCTTCCCCGCCGCTTTCCGGTGATGCGATCCAGAAGACCGCGACGCGAGGCAGGGAAAATGGTGGGTGATAAGAGATTCGAACTCCTGACATCTTCGATGTGAACGAAGCGCTCTACCACTGAGCTAATCACCCGTGCGCGGGGATTTATACAAGCTTGCCACCGCGTGCAAGCCCCTATCGGGCAGAAAGCCCGCGCCTTTTTCCTGGCTGCTCCTAAGCGTCTTGGTCCGGCTCCTGCGCGGGCGTATCGGTGGTGTCTTCGGAGGATTGCAGCTTCTGACGCAGCTTGGAGACCACGATGCGGCGGTCCTTGCGATCCATGGTCCGGTTGACGCGCAGCTTGCCCAGCGGTTCGAGGTTCAACCCGCGCCCCCCGGCCAAGGTCTCGCCCAGCACCGCCAGCATCGCCTCGATCACCGGCTTGGCGTCGCGCTTTTTCACCTCGCAGCGCTCCAGCACCGCGTCGATAAGCTCTTTCTTGCGCAGGTCGGGCCGCGCCACCTCGGGCTCGGACACCCGCAGCACGTGCGGCTCGACCGGCGCACTTTGCGGTGCCACGTCCGGCGTCGTCCCCTTCGAGTCGTTACCTGTCGGCACGGTTTCGGAATGCTCGTCGTCTGCCATGGGATTCCCTTTGTTCTGCTGTGCCGCGAGTCTAGTACGGCGCCGCCCCGAAGACCAGAAAAGGCGCCCTGTCACGACAAAGGGGCGGACCATCCGGCCCGCCCCAAATTGTCTTTACGTGGTCGCCATGCGGCTCAGTGCGCGGTCGCGCCGACCCCCTCTTCGGGGCGGAGCGCGGCGCGGGCTGCGGCGGCCTCTTCCTCGGCCGCCTCGTCCCATTCAACCGGCTCGGGCTCGCGCACTAGCGCCAGTTTCAGCACCTCTGACACGTGCGAGACGGGGATGATCTCCAGCCCCTCCTTCACGTTGTCGGGGATCTCCGGCAGGTCCTTTTCGTTCTCTTCCGGGATCAGCACCGTCTTGATGCCGCCACGCAGCGCCGCCAGCAGCTTTTCCTTCAGCCCGCCAATGGCGGTGGCGTTGCCGCGCAGGGTGACCTCGCCGGTCATGGCGATGTCCTTGCGCACCGGGATCTGGGTCAGCACCGACACGATCGCCGTCACCATCGCCAGACCGGCCGAGGGGCCGTCCTTGGGCGTGGCACCGTCGGGCACGTGCACGTGGATGTCCCAGCGGTCAAAGCGCGGCGGCTTGATGCCCAGTTGCGGACTGACCGACCGGACATAGGACGAGGCCGCCTCGATCGATTCCTTCATCACGTCGCCCAGCTTGCCGGTGGTCTTCATCCGGCCCTTGCCGGGCAGGCGCAGCGCCTCGATCGACAACAGTTCGCCGCCGACGCTGGTATAGGCCAACCCGGTGACCACGCCGACCTGGTCCTCTTTCTCGGCCAGGCCATAGCGGTACTTGGGCACGCCGAGGAACTCGTCGAGGTTGTCGGCCGTCACGCTGACGCTCTCCGCCTCTTTCTTGATGATCCGGGTCAGCGCCTTGCGGCAGACCTTGGCGATCTCGCGCTCCAGGTTCCGCACCCCGGCCTCGCGGGTATAGGTGCGGATGATCGCGGTCAGCGCCCCGTCGGTCAGGGTGAACTCCTTGGCCTTGAGGCCATGGTTCTTGATCTGCTTCGGGATCAGGTGCGCCTTGGCGATCTCGTGCTTTTCGTCCTCGGTGTAGCCCGCCAGCGGAATGATCTCCATCCGGTCGAGCAGCGGACCGGGCATGTTGTAGCTGTTGGACGTGGTCAGGAACATCACGTTCGACAGGTCGTATTCCACCTCGAGATAGTGGTCGACGAAGGTCGAGTTCTGTTCCGGGTCCAGAACTTCCAGCATCGCGCTGGCCGGATCACCACGGAAATCATGGCCCATCTTGTCGATCTCGTCGAGCAGGATCAGCGGATTGGTGGTCTTGGCCTTTTTCAGCGCCTGGATGATCTTGCCGGGCATCGAACCGATATAGGTCCGGCGGTGACCGCGGATCTCGCTCTCGTCACGCACCCCGCCCAGCGAAATCCGGATGAATTCGCGCCCGGTGGCCCGCGCCACCGATTTTCCCAGGCTGGTCTTGCCGACGCCCGGAGGGCCGACAAGGCACATGATCGGGCCCTTGAGCTTTTTCGAGCGTTGCTGCACGGCGAGATACTCGACGATCCGCTCCTTGACCTTGTCGAGGCCATAGTGATCGGCGTCGAGGATCTCCTGCGCACGGCCCAGGTCCTTTTTCACGCGGGACTTGGTGCCCCACGGGATCGACAGCATCCAGTCGAGATAGTTGCGCACGACGGTAGCCTCGGCCGACATCGGCGACATGTTCTTGAGTTTCTTCAGCTCGCCTTCGGCCTTTTCGCGGGCCTCCTTGGACAGCTTGGTCTCGGCGATGCGGGATTCGAGCTCGGCGATTTCGCCCTCGCCCTCCTCGCCGTCGCCCAGCTCCTTCTGAATGGCCTTCATCTGCTCATTCAGGTAATATTCGCGCTGGGTCTTCTCCATCTGGCTCTTGACCCGGGTCTTGATCTTTTTCTCGACCTGCAGAACGCTCATTTCGCCCTGCATCAGCCCATAGACCTTTTCCAGCCGCTCCGAGACCGAGAGGGTTTCGAGCAACTCCTGCTTGCGGTCCACCTCGATCCCGAGGTGACCGGCGATCAGGTCGGCCAGCTTGGCCGGGTCGGTGGATTCGCCCACCGCCGCCAGCGCCTCGTCGGGGATGTTCTTGCGCACCTTGGCATAGCGTTCGAACTCGTCGACAACGGTGCGCAGCAGCGCCTCGGTCGTGGTCACGTCGCCGGGCATCTCGGTCAGGTATTCCGCGCGGGCCTCGAAGAAGGAGTCATTGTCGAGGTACTCGGTGATGCGCACGCGCGCCTGCCCCTCGACCAGAACCTTGACGGTGCCGTCGGGAAGTTTCAGCAATTGCAGCACGTTGGCCAGCACGCCGGCCTTGTAGATGCCGTCGGTTTCGGGGTCGTCCTCGGCCGGGTCGATCTGGCTCGACAGCAGGATCTGCTTGTCGTCGGCCATCACCTCTTCCAGCGCCCGAACGGATTTCTCCCGGCCCACGAAGAGCGGCACGATCATGTGGGGGAACACCACGATGTCGCGCAACGGCAGGACGGGATAGGAGGAATTGAGAGGCTCTTGCATGCTCGGTCCTTGTTCTTGGCAAGACGCCCGGCCCCTGGATCAGGCAGCGCTCGGCGTCTCCTCTTACGGATTAGTAATCTGGGGCACATGCCCCGGGGTTTCAAGCGCGCATTGCAGCCGTCGGCCCTCCCCCCTCTCGCCTCATGCCCCCCTTCGTCGCCCATGGCTCGCCCGAGCAGGGACTGCTAGGAAGGGCTTTCAGGTATAAGCAGAGTTGGACGGGATCGCGACGGATGGCCGACAAGCTTCACTCGAAACACGGGAAACGGGCGCAGCGGCTGGCGCTGCTGTCCGGGCCGGCGGTGATGCTGGCGGTTCTGCTGGTACCGGCACCGCCGGGGTTGGAGCCACCGGCCTGGCGGCTGGTCGGCGTGACCGCCTGGATGGTGATCTGGTGGATCGGACAGGCCGCCCCCCTGCCCGCCACCGCGCTGCTGCCGGTCCCGTTGATGCCGGCGATGGGGATCGCCCCCGTGGCCACGATCACCGGGCAGTACGGCAATCCGCTGATCTTCCTGTTCCTTGGCGGTTTCCTGGTTGCGGCGGCAATGCAACGCCACGGGCTGCACCGCCGCATCGCGCTGGCCATCGTGGCGGCGATGGGGGCCGCGCCCCGGCGGATCCTGCTGGGGTTCATGCTGGCCACGGCAGCGCTGTCGATGTGGATCTCGAACACCGCCAGCACGGTGATGATGTTCGCCGTCGCCCTGCCCGTGATCGAACTGGTCGGCGCCCGCGCCGATGATGACCGCGCGGCGCGCCGGTTCGGCGTGGCGCTGATGCTGTCGGTGGCCTACTCGGCCTCGATCGGCGGGGTCGGCACGCTGATCGGCACCCCCGGCAACGCGCTGCTGGCCAGCGTTCTGGCCAGTTCCTACGGGATCGAGCTTGGGTTCGGCACGTGGATGCAGGTCGGATTGCCGGTGGCGGTGGTGATGCTGACCATCTGCTACCTGCTGCTGACGCGGGTTCTGTTCCATTTCGGAGACCTGGGCGCGGCGGGGGCCGAGGCGGTAATCGCCGGCGAACGGCGCGCACTGGGCCCGATGCGCCGGTCCGAGTGGCGCGTCGCCGTTGTCTTCGCACTGGCCGCGCTGGGCTGGATGTCCCGGGGCGCGCTGGACCTGCCGCTGACCGATGCCGGGATCGCCATCGCCGCCGCCATCGCCGTCTTCGTACTGCCGGCGGGCGACAGCAGCGGCACGCGCCTGCTGGACTGGCAGGACACCCGGGCCGTGCCCTGGGGCATCCTGCTGTTGCTGGGGGGCGGGCTGGCGCTGGCCGCCGGGTTCGATCACACCGGCCTGGCCGGCTGGATCGGCGGCGGCTTTGCGGGGCTGGCCGAGGTGCCGCTGTGGCTGCTGGTGCTGGCGGTCTCCGGCGTCACCCTGATGATCACCGAGGTGACCTCGAACACCGCCGTCACCGCCACCTTCCTGCCGATCCTCGGCGCCGTCGCCGTGGGCATGGGGTTGCCGGTGCAATGGTTGATGGTGCCGGTGGCGCTGGCCTCGTCGATGGCCTTCATGATGCCGGTCGCCACGCCGCCCAATGCCATCGTCTTCGGCTACGAGGGGCTGCGCATGGGCGACATGATCCGCGCCGGCGTCTGGCTGAACCTGATCGCGACGCTGCTGATCACCGGGGCGATGTGGCTGGTGGCGCGGCCGGTGCTGGGGATCTGACCCCGCACCGCCCGGCCCCCGGGACGCGCCCCCACGATTTGCGCCCGGGGTTCAGACCCGCATAATTTCGCCCTTGAGCCCATAGGCGATGGCAAGGACATCGTTGCGCGTGGCCTCATCGATACCATGCGCGGCCAGGGTGGCCATGATGTCGTCGGTCTCGGCCATGTACTCCTCGGCGCTGATGTTCATGCCGCGATGGGTCTCCACCATGTCGCGCCCGGTATAAGTTTCGGGCCCGCCGCTGCCGGCACAGAGGAAATCGCACAACTGTTGCGAGACCGCCGCAAGGTTCTCCGGGTCGTCCCGGTAGGGCAGGAACCGGGCCCGGATCACCGGGTTGTTCATATGCGCCTCGACCACGTCGGCAACGATGGCCTTGATCCCGGCGGCGGCGCCAAGGCGTTCGTACATGCTGGCTTGCATTGTCTTCCTCCCGTTTTCTGTCGCGTTTCGAACAGCGGGGGCGCGTTTTCGTCACCGCGCTGTTCCCTGCTGCCGATTCTATCCAGAGGCACCGAACCGTGATAGTACAGGAACTGTACCGGGGGGGGGCGGGCCAGCACGGGGAGGATGCGGGCATGAGCCAGACGGGATACCGGCAGTTCTGCCCGGTCGCGATGGCGGCAGAGGTGCTCTGCACCCGCTGGACCATGGTGCTCTTGCGTGAGCTGATCGCCGGATCGAGCCGGTTCAACGAGTTGCGCCGCGGGGTGCCGCGCATGTCGCCCAGCCTGTTGTCGCGCCGCCTGCGCGAATTGGAAGAGGCCGGCATCCTCACCCGCCGCCCGGTGCCGGAGCAACCGGACGTGCTGGAATACCACCTGACCGAGGCCGGGCAGGACCTGCGCCCGGTGATCGAGGCCTTCGGCTTCTGGGGGCAGAAATGGGTGGAATCGCAGCCCTCGCTGGAAAACCTCGACCCCTCGCTGCTGATGTGGGACATGCGGCGCGGGTTGAACCCCGCCCCCCTGCCCGAGCGGCGCATCGTGGTGCACCTCTGTTATCCGGAGTTGCCCGCCTCGAAACGCGACTGTTGGCTGGTGGTCGAACCCGACGGCGCGGTTGACCTGTGCCAGTCGCATCCCGGCTTCGACGTGGATCTTTACGTGACCACCGATCTGCGCACCATGACCGCGATCTGGATGGGGCTGACCACGGTTTCGAGCGCGGCCGACAAGATCGAACTGGACGGCGACCGCGCCATCGCGCGCAGCATGCAAAGCTGGCTGGGCCTCAGCCCGTTTGCCAGCGAACGCAAGCGTGTGCCCTGAACCCGCCCATATTCACAGCGGGTCGATATCGCCCTGTTCGCGCTGCGCGTGGAACGCCGCCTGCCACTCGGTGAACCGCCCCTCGGAGATGGCGTCGCGCATGCCCTGCATGATCTCCTGGAAGTAGTGCAGGTTGTGCCATGTCAGCAGCATCGAGCTGATGATCTCGTGGCTGCGGAACACGTGGTGCAGATAAGCGCGGGAATAGTTGCGACAGGCCGGGCAGCTGCATTCCTCGTCCAGCGGGCGCGGGTCGTCCTGGTGGCGGGCGTTCTTGATGTTGAGCACCCCACGGCGGGTGAACACCTGCCCGGTGCGCCCCGAGCGCGACGGCAGCACGCAGTCCATCATGTCGACTCCGCGCGCCACCGCACCGACGATATCGTCGGGCTTGCCCACCCCCATCAGGTAGCGCGGCCGATCCTCGGGCAGCATGTCGGGGGCATAGTCGAGACAGTCGAACATCGCCTCCTGCCCCTCGCCCACCGCCAACCCGCCAATGGCATAGCCCTCGAACCCGATCGCCCTGAGCGCCTCGGCGCTTTCCTCGCGCAGGTCACGTTCCAGCCCGCCCTGCTGGATGCCGAACAGTGCATGGCCGGGCCGGTCACCAAAGGCGTCGCGCGACCGCTCGGCCCAGCGCATCGACAGCCGCATCGACTCCGCGATCCGGTCACGGTCGGCGGGCAGCGCCGGGCATTCATCGAAACACATCACGATGTCCGAGCCCAACAGCCGCTGGATTTCCATCGAGCGTTCGGGGCTGAGGTGGTGTTTCGAGCCGTCGATGTGGGATTTGAAGGTCACCCCCTCTTCGGTCAGCTTGCGCAGGCTGGCCAGACTCATCACCTGGAACCCGCCCGAATCCGTCAGGATCGGCTTTGACCAGTTCATGAACTTGTGCAGCCCACCCAGCCGGTCGATCCGCTCGGCGGTGGGGCGCAGCATCAGGTGATAGGTATTGCCCAGCAGGATGTCGGCGCCGGTCGCCGCCACGCTTTCGGGCATCATCGCCTTGACCGTCGCCGCCGTGCCCACCGGCATGAAGGCCGGCGTGCGGATCTGGCCCCGGGGCGTGTCGATCACGCCGCTGCGGGCCTTGCCGTCGCGGGCGTCGAGTTGAAAGGAAAATCGTTGGGTCATCGCGCCGGGCCTTTTTCGTGTCGCGTCCGGTATTGCGGCAAAGCCGCGGCGCTGGCAAGGGTCGCCGCCCCTTGCATTCACCCCGGCCGCAGGCCACCAAAGCCGCCATGACCCGCCCCGCTTCCCCTTGGATCGCCATCCTCGCGCTTTACGCCGCCGGCCTCGGGGCCGCCGGGCAGTTCTCCAAGATGGCAGTGATCCTGCCACAGCTTGGCCAGAGCTATCCCGAGGCGGGCGCGATGCTAGGGTTCCTGGTGTCGCTGCTCAGCCTGCTGGGCGTGACCCTGGGGCTGGTGGCCGGGATCCTGGTGGCGCGCATCGGTTTTCGCCGCACGCTGATCGGGGCGCTGGTGCTCGGCGCCGCGATCTCGCTGGTGCAAAGCCTGCTGCCGCCGCTGCCCGCGATGCTGGCCCTGCGGGTGATCGAGGGCGGCACCCACCTGGCCATCGTCGTCGCCGCCCCGACCCTGATCGCACAGGTGGCGCCCGACCCGGTACGCCCTGCCGCGCTGACGCTCTGGGGCACCTTCTTTGGCGTGGCCTTCGCGGTGACCGCGCTTGTGGGCGTACCGGTGGCGCAGCAGTATGGCCCCGGCCCTCTGTTCGCCGCCCATGGGGGCTGGATGGCGGCGATGGCGCTGCTGCTGCTCCGGCTGGTGCCGGCGGATCGCCCCATGGCCCGAAGCGATCCGCCACTGACCCCGCGCGGCGTGCTGCGGCGGCATGGCGAGATCTACCGTTCGCCATTTCTCTCGGCGCCGGCCTGGGGGTGGCTGTTCTACACGCTGACCTTCGTTGCCGTGCTCGCCGTCTGGCCGCCGCTGCTGCCGCCGCGCGCCGGCACGCTGGTCGCCTCGCTGGCCCCGCTCGCCGCCATCGCGGTCTCGATGACGCTTGGCGTGGCGCTGTTGCGCCGCTGGCGCGCGATCCGCGTGGTGCTGCTGGGATTTGCGCTGGCCGCCGGACTGGCGCTGCTGCTGCCGCTGGCGCCGCACAGCGCCGCGCCGGCCATCGCGCTCTTTGCAACGCTGGGGCTGGTGCAGGGGGCCAGCTTTACCGCCATCGCGCAGCTCAACCAGACCGCCGAGAGCCGGGCACTGGCCAACGGGGCGCTGGCGCAGATGGGCAACCTGGGCAACATGCTGGGCACGCCGCTGATGCTGGCGGTGCTGGGCCTGTCTGGGGTGCTGGGCATGACCGCCGTTATCGCAGCCTGCTACGGCGCGGCGGTTTTGACCCACCTCGCCCTTGACCGGGCACGGCGACGCCAGCGACCCTGATCCCACAGCGTCGCGTTTCCGCCCAACTTGGCGATGGGATAAGTCACGCGTCCTGAACACCGCCTCTGGACGCTGGGCCTCACATTTCCTATATAATCGCTCAGGAAATGACACCGAGGCCCCGATGACCAAATCACCCGAACCGCTGGAAGGCGCGCCGCTGATCGCGCCCTCGACCGTCGACCATCCGCTCTACGAACAGATCGTCGAGGCCTGCCGGACGGTCTATGACCCGGAAATCCCGGTCAATATTTACGAGTTGGGCCTGATCTACACCGTCGAGATCAACGACCAGAACGAGGTACGCGTGATCATGACCCTCACCGCGCCGGGCTGCCCGGTCGCCGGCGACATGCCGGGCTGGGTCGCCGATGCGATCGAACCGATCCCCGGCGTCAAGCAGGTGGACGTGGAGCTCACCTGGGAACCGCCCTGGGGCATGGAGATGATGAGCGACGAGGCCCGGCTGGAACTCGGCTTCATGTAGCGCGGGTGGGTTATCCACAGAAAAACCACGCCGTGTTACCGAATGTTCACACTTATGGCGCACAACCCTTGAGGTATCGCCGCAAGTCGTGAACACCCTGCGCGCGCGGGTCAACCGGAATCACTTGCCGCGATGGCCGCTGCCCGGCGGTCGACAACCGGTCCAAAGGTCTTTTCTAACCGCCGTTCCCCCGGCACCTTTTGACCCAAGCGGGACCGCCTGCCTCATGACGGTCCCGCGCCCCCCCTCGACAGATCACCCCCTTGAGCGCACCGCTGGTCGCGACTAGGTTAAAGGTGAAGGAGACCCACATGTTTGGCATTCCCGGCAAGCAAGCCATCACGATGACCCCTCGCGCCGCGGCGCAGATCGCCAAGCTGATGGATCAGGCGGGCCACGCGGGCCTGCGCATCGGCGTCAAGAAGGGCGGCTGCGCGGGCATGGAATACACCATGGAATACGTCGAAACGGCGGACCCCAACGACGAGGTCGTCGAACAGGACGGCGCCCGGGTGATGATCGCCCCGATGGCGCAGATGTTCCTGTTCGGAACCCAGATCGACTATGAGGTGTCCCTGCTGGAGGCCGGGTTCAAGTTCAACAACCCCAACGTGGCCGAGGCCTGCGGCTGTGGCGAATCCATCAAGTTCAAGGACACGCCCGACCCGGTCGAGGCCGAGGACTAGGGCCAGGCCGGCCACCCGCCGCATCGCGCTGCGCGATTGTCACCCTGTGCGCTCGGTGCTACCTAACGCCGGTAACAACGACAGGGGGCATGGCATGCGGCGCAAACTCGCGGCGGGAAACTGGAAGATGAACGGCACCGGTGCGGCACTGGCCGAGGTGCAGGCGCTGGCCCGGGCGCACCCCTCTCCGAACTGCGACATCCTGATCTGCCCGCCGGCACCGCTGCTCCACCGCGCCGCGCAGACGGTCGCGGGCACCGCGATTGCCATCGGCGCGCAGGATTGCCACGCCGAACCCTCGGGCGCCCATACCGGCGACACCAGCGCGGAAATGATCATGGACGCCGGCGCGCAGCATGTCATCCTTGGCCATTCCGAGCGCCGCGCCGATCATCACGAGACAAGCGAAATGGTGCGCGCCAAGGCCCGCGCCGCGATGCAGGCCGGGCTCTCGGCCATCGTCTGCCTCGGCGAAACCCTGGCCCAGCGCGAGGCCGCCAACACGCTCGACATCATCGGCGGACAGCTCTCGGAATCGGTGCCGGATCTCGCCACCGGCGAGAACCTGGTGATCGCCTACGAACCGGTCTGGGCCATCGGCACCGGCCGGGTGCCCTCGCCCGAGCAGATCGGCGAGGTGCATGGTTTCCTGCGCGCCCGTCTCGAGGCCCGCTTCGGTGCCGGTGTCGGTCGCTCGGTCCGGCTGCTGTACGGCGGCTCGGTCAAAGGCGACAACGCCGCCGAGATCTTTGCCGTGCCCAACGTCGACGGCGCGCTGGTGGGGGGCGCCAGCCTGACGGCGGCGGATTTCTCGCCCATCGTGGCGGCGCTCGACGACTCGGCCTGATCAGGGATCTTTCGGCCCGCAGATGCAGGCCGTCCTCCGCACCGGCCAGGCTCGTCCGGTCGCCGGCCCCGACGCCGCGCGCGCCCGCGACGCCTTCATTTTCGCCCTGCTGGTCCCCGACAAGTAAAATACAACGTGAGAAAACGGAAAAATTTCGCGTTCTTTCGCACGTTACGCAGTTGATGTGCGGGAAATGCGCAATATCTACAGCAAATGCGAGGAAACGACGCATATGCTGGATGAAACCGATAAACGGCTGCTGGCCGCACTGCAAAAGAACGCCCACCTGACCGCGCAGGAGTTGGGCGAAGAGCTTGCGCTGTCCCCCAGCCAGGCCGGCCGCCGACGCCAGAGGCTGGAGGCCGAGGGCTATGTCCTGGGCTATTCCGCCCGGCTCGATCCGCTGAAACTGGGATTGCAGGTGCAAGGATTCGTGCAGGTGCATCTGCATGCGCATGGCACCGAACCGGCCGCGGGGTTTGCCCAACTGCTGCGCAGTCGCCCCGAAATCACCGGTGCCTGGACCCTGACCGGAGAGGCGGATTACCTGCTGCGGGTCTATTGCGCCGACCTTCCGGCCCTCAATACCTTGCTCCACGAGGTCATCCTGCCCCATCCTGCCGTCGCGCGCGTGCAAAGCCAGATCGTCATGGATCAGGTCAAGCGCGATGCGCCGCTGCCCATCTGACGCCCAAGAGGACCCGCATTCATGGAAAACTTCCTGTTCCAGGCCACGATCTATCTGGCCGCGGCGGTGATCGCCGTGCCCTTTGCCGCGCGCATGGGGTTGGGATCGGTTCTGGGCTATCTGGCAGCAGGCCTCGTGATCGGGCCGGTGCTGGGGCTGGTGGGCTCGGAAACCCTGGAACTGCAGCACTTTGCCGAGTTCGGCGTGGTGATGATGCTGTTCCTGATCGGGCTGGAGCTGGAGCCGCGTGCGCTATGGGACATGCGCCACCGCCTGATCGGGCTGGGCGGGCTGCAGCTCCTGCTCTCGACCCTCGCGATCATGGGGGTCGCGGTGCTGGCCGGCGAAACCTGGCAGGTGGGGCTGGCCGTGGGCCTGGCGCTGTCGCTGTCCTCCACCGCCATCGTCTTGCAGACCCTGTCGGAAAAGGGGCTGATGGAGACCGGCGGCGGGCGCTCGATGTTCTCGGTGCTGCTGACGCAGGATATCGCGGTGATCCCGATCCTGGCGCTGTTGCCGCTGCTGGCAGCGGCCGACAGCCCCCATAACGACGTCCATATCGACAGCGACGGTTCGATCCAGCGCGCCATCGAGGAGGCCGCGCACGGAGCCGGGGACGTCGGCCTGTCGCTGGTCCAGGGGTTGCCGGGCTGGGCGGTGACGCTGGTGACGTTGGGCGCGGTCGCCTTCATCATCTTTTCCGGCGTCTACCTCACCCGACCGGTGTTCCGCTATATACACGCCGCCAACCTGCGCGAGATGTATACCGCGTTGGCGCTGGGGATCGTGGTCGGCATTTCCTTCCTGATGACCCTGGTGGGGCTGTCGCCGGCGCTTGGGGCCTTCCTGGCCGGCGTGGTTCTGGCCAACAGCGAGTTTCGGCACGAGCTGGAAAGCGACATCCAGCCTTTCAAGGGGCTGCTGCTCGGCCTGTTCTTCATCACCGTCGGCGCCGGCATCAACTATCGCGCCTTCCTGGCCGATCCGCTGGACCTGATCGGGCTGGCGCTGCTGCTGATCCTGGCCAAGGGAACGGTGCTGTTCTTCGTCGGTCGCGCCTTCAACCTGAAGGGCCGCGATCACTGGCTGTTCACGCTGGGTCTGGCGCAGGCCGGCGAATTCGGCTTTGTCCTGATGGCCTTTTCCAGCCAGCAGAACGTGATCCCGACGGCCCTGTCGGAAAAGCTGCTGCTGGTGGTGGCGCTGACCATGCTGATCACGCCGCTGCTCTTCATCGCCTATGACCTCATGTCCAAGCGGATGAAGGATCGCAGCCCCGAACCGAAGGCCGACGAGATCGACGACGAGGGTCCGGTCATCATCGCCGGGATCGGGCGGTTCGGTCAGATCGTCAATCGTCTGGTCCGGGCCAGCGGGATCAAGACCATCGTTCTCGATCACGACATGGAGACGATCCAGCTGATGCGCCGCTTTGGCGTCAAGGGGTTCCTCGGCGATCCGACCCGCCCCGAGCTGCTCAAGGCGGCCGGGCTGGACAAGGCGCGGGTGCTGGTGGTCGCGCTGGACGATCCGATCAGCACCACCACGCTGGTCACCTACGCCCGGCGCGAGCGGCCCGACCTGCACATCATCGCCCGCGCCCATGACCGCAACCACGTCTTTGCGCTCTATAGCGCCGGCGCCAACGACATCGTGCGCGAGATGTTCGACAGCTCACTGCGCGCCGGGCGCTACGTGCTCGAGAATATCGGCCTCAGCGAGTACGAGGCATCGCGCGCCGAACAGATGTTCTATTCCCACGACCGCTATGCAGTGCGGGAACTGGCCAAGGTCTGGAACCCGGACCTCCCGGCCAGCGAGAACCCGGTCTATATCCAGCGTGCCACCGAGTTGGAAAAGGAACTGGAGGCAGCGCTGCAGGAACTGGCCCAGGAGGAAGAGAAGAAATCCGCCTGAGCCCCCCGGATTACGGCCGATCCGCCCGCGTCAGCCCTCGCTGACGCCGGCCTCGTCAAAGGTGGCCATGCCGGAATGGCAGGCCAGCGCGCCGCGCAGCACCGGGATCGCCAGCGCCGCCCCTGACCCCTCGCCCAGACGCAGGCCCAGCGACAGCAGCGGCTCCAGTCCCAGACGCTCGAGCAGCGCGGAATGCGCCTGTTCCGCGCTCTGATGACCGGCCAGCGCGTGATCCAGCGCGCGCACGTTCACCGCCTTGAGGCAGGCAGCGGCAGCACAGCAGATGAATCCGTCGAGCAGCACCGGAATGCGCCGCATCCGCGCCGCGGCAATCGCCCCGGCCATGGCCGCGATCTCGCGCCCGCCCAGCCGCGCCAGCGCATCCAGCCCGTCGCCGATCTGCGGCCGGTGCAGTGCAACCGCGCGCTCGACGACCTCGGCCTTCAATGCCAGCCCGGCATCGTCCAGCCCGGTGCCGCGCCCGGTCCAGTCGCCCGCCGTACCACCATGAAGCGCAAGACACAGCGCCGCCGCCGGGGTGGTGTTGCCGATCCCCATCTCGCCCACCACCAGCAGGTCAGCGCCCGCGTCAACCGCGTCCCAGCCAGTGCGCAGGGCGGTGCAAAGTTCGTCCTCGCTCATCGCCGGGCCTTGGGTGAAATCGGCGGTCGGCCGGTCCAACTCCAGCGCGATCACGTCCATCTGCGCGCCCGCCGCCCGGGCCAACTGGTTGATCGCCGCACCACCGGCGCGGAAATTCGCCACCATCTGCGCGGTCACATCGGCGGGAAAGGCCGACACGCCCTGCGCCGTCACCCCGTGATTACCGGCAAAGACGATGACCTGCGGCGCCTCGATCCGTGGCCGCGGATCGCCCCGCCAGCCGGCGTACCAGATCGCCATCTCCTCCAACCGGCCCAACGCGCCGGGGGGCTTGGTCAATTGGCCGTTGCGCGCCTCGGCACCGGCGCGGGACACCGCATCGGGTTCGGGCGCCCCGGCCAGGATTGCACGGAACTGGTCTAGGTCACGAAAGTCTGGAAGCATGTGCCACCTGCATTGCATCACGTCAGACCCCGGTGTTTAAACCGGTCCGGGACGGCCACAACCCGGAAAGGCAAGCCGCATGCGCAAAAGCGACATTCTGACCGCCGGAGTGTACGATATCGCCGTCGCATTGGCCCTGCTGACACGTCTGCCATTGCCGCACCTGCCCTCCGGCGCCTTTGCGCATCAGGCGCGATCGGCCTGGGCCTGGCCGCTGGCCGGGCTGGCGGTGGCGGCCCCCGCCTGCCTGCTGGGCGCGCTGGCGATCGGTGCCGGGCTGTCCGCGATGATTTCCGCCGGGCTGGTGCTGCTGACGCAGGCGATGCTGAGCGGCGCGATGCACGAGGACGGGCTTGCCGACACCGCCGATGGCCTCTGGGGCGGGATGACGCGAGAGCGGCGGCTGGAGATCATGCGCGACAGCCGGATCGGAAGTTACGGCGTGCTGGCGCTGATCCTCTCGGTCGGGCTGCGTTGGAGCGCGCTGGCCGGGCTGATCGCGGCCGGGGCCTGGGGATCGGTGCTGGCGGCGGCGGTGCTGTCGCGCGCGGGGATGCCGGCGCTGATGGCCGCCCTGCCCCGCGCCCGCACCGACGGGCTGTCCCACGGTGTCGGCCGGCCCGAACGGGGCGCGGTCTGGGCGGCTCTGGCGCTGGCCTTGGCACTGGCGCTGGCCTGCACCGGCTGGGCCGCGCTTTCGGCCCTGGTCTGGGTCGCGTTGGCGGTCGTCGGCATGGGCGCGCTGGCACGGGCCAAGCTGGGCGGGCAGACCGGCGACATCCTCGGCGCGGCGCAACAACTGGCCGAAATCGCGGCGCTGCTGGCCCTGCTTGCCGGGATCTCCGGCCGTTAATCCGCCCCGGGCGTCGGGATGTTCAGAAGGTGGCCGCAGTGCTTGCAATGCACCGCGTCCGGATCATGGCGCAACAACCCGCATTCCGGGCAGCGGAACCGCACCTTTTGCGGCTGAAAGAGGGCGCGTGCCAACTGCAGGAACAACGCCACGCCGAACACCATCACGAAGATCGAGAACAGCTTGCCCACCGGCGTGGCCAGGGTGATGTCGCCGAACCCGGTGGTGGTCAGGGTGGCAACGGTGAAATAGACCGCGTCCACATAAGCCGCCAGCCCCGGCTGCCGGTCGAAGAACAGGACATAGGCCAGCGAAGAGGTCGCGAACAGGAACACGGTCAGGTTGACCCCGGCGACCACCGCATCCTCGCGTGCACGAAAGAACGCGCTGTCGCGCCGCATGTCGCGCAGCAGGTGATAGGAATGGATCAGGCGCAGCCCTCGCAGGATTCGCAGGAACGCCAGGCTGTGCGACAGGAAGGGATCGAGGACCAGCACCACGATCACCACCAGGTCGGCCAGCGTATGCACCTGCCGAAACAGCCGCGCGCGGTTGCGCTCGATCCACAGCCGGGCCGAGAAATCCAGCAGGATCAACACCCCCACCACCGCGTTGAGCAGATGCACCGCCAGCGAGGCTGAGAACGGCGCGGCAACGATGAAATAGAGGATGCTCACCGCGTCGAAGGCGATCAGCGCATAGCGGAACCGGACCGAACGCGGCTCCTGCCCCTTGTACAGGCGCTTGATGCGGATTTTCAGGCTGTCACCGGTCTCGGCCGGGGTGGTTTCATGGCTCATGCGGAAAGCTAAACGCAATGCGCGGTCGGGTCGCAAGGGACAACGCCCGGAAATGCGGCAGGGTCCAACCGCGCGGCCATGAAAAAACCGCGCCCGATCCGGGCGCGGTCCATCAACGCGGTCAAAGCGTCGGTGCGGTGCGGATCAGGCCGCGCGCGACATCAACACATCGTCGACCTGCTTTGCGGCAAGGATCTCGTCCCCGCCCGAAACGGCGGCAACCTCGCGGGTCAGACGCTCCAGCGCGGCCTCGTACAGCTGCCGCTCGGAATAGCTCTGCTCGCGCTGGTCGTCGGTACGGTGCAGGTCGCGGACCACCTCGGCGATCGAGATCAGATCGCCCGAGTTGATCTTTTGCTCATACTCCTGCGCGCGACGCGACCACATCGCCCGCTTGACCTTGGCCTTGCCCTTCAGCGTCTTCATCGCCTGGTCGATCACGTCGGGAGAGCTGAGCGAGCGCATGCCGACCTCGGTTGCCTTGTTGGTGGGCACCCGCAGGGTCATCTTGTCCTTTTCGAAAGAAATCACGAACAGCTCCAGCTTGAGGCCGGCCACCTCCTGTTCCTCGATCGACACGATCTGTCCGACCCCGTGAGCGGGGTAGACGACGTATTCGTTCGGGCGGAATTCGAGTTTCTTGGACTTGGTCATTCAGGTCTTCCTTGCTATCGTCCAGACCGCAAAGCGACAAAAAAATCAGCATCGGGTCACGTGCCATGCCCCGTCATGCTGAATTTTCGACAAACTTATTTTACCCCAGCGCGTGCATTCTGTACGGGGCGGCCCAGGCGTTTCCATAAACTGTAGGGGACATATATAGCACAGTCCGCCCCTTTTTGAAAGAGGTCGTCCCCATACATCCCGAGAATCCCATGAGTCTCAGGGACTTGCGGCACAGTGTTGAGGCGGTGTTGCGAGCTTCGCGCTCGAATCAGTCAGCCGCCCTCGCCGGGCTTTTCCGAGAAATACTTGTCCAGCTTGCCGGTCTCGCCATCGCGATCCTCGGCCTCGGGAAGCTGGTCCTTCTTGGTGATGATCACCGGCCACATCTCGGAGTACTTGCGGTTGAACTCCACCCAGGTCTCCATCGCCGGCTCGGTGTCCGGGCGGATCGCGTCGGCGGGGCACTCGGGCTCGCACACGCCGCAGTCGATGCACTCGTCCGGGTGGATCACCAGCATGTTCTCGCCCTCGTAGAAACAATCCACCGGGCAGACCTCGACGCAGTCTGTGTATTTGCAGGCAATGCAGTTGTCGGTCACAACATAGGTCATGGCAAGGTCCCGTCTGAGCGTTTAAGCCCCTAGCTAGAACAGCGCGCGCGGTTCTTCAAGGCGTCAATCCGTCCCCGGAAGCCGGGAAAGATCAAGCGCCCGCCGCTCGCGCTTGCCGGGCCGCCCCTTTCCCTCAAAGCGCGGATTGGGCGGGGAATCGTCCCGTTTCTCGCTCAATTCGGTGTACAGCGTCCGTGCCTCGCTGGCCGGCCCGCGCCGCAGACCCAGCGCCTCGACGCGCAGCACCCGCACCACGCGCGGCTGTGCCAGCGTCAGTATGTCGCCGGGCGCCACCGTCTGCGCCGGTTTCTGCGCCCGATCCCCGTTCACCCGCACGTGCCCGGCCCCGACCAGCGCCGCCGCGACGCTGCGGGTCTTGCAGAACCGGGCGTGGACCAGCCACTTGTCCAGGCGCAGCTTGACGGCGGGCGCGGTCATGCCCGTTACTTGTCGGTTTTCAGCCCCATCAGCGCGGCGGCGAAGGGGTTGTCAGGGTCGATCGGCTTTTCCCTTTTCGGCGGTCGGGCGCTGAAGCTCTTGGCGCCCTGCCCGCGTTCGCCCTTGGGCTTGCCGCCCTGGGGCTTCTTGCCACGCGGCCTGCCGCCGTCCTTGCCCTGCGGCTTGCCGCGACCCTGCGTCGCGCGCCCTTGGTTGGCGCGACCGCGACCGGCGGCGCTGCGGGCCCAGGTGAAGGTATAGAACACCTCCATCTCGGCCTCTTCCGCCCCGGTGTCCGCCTCCGCCTCGGGCGCCTCAGAGGCGACGTCCGCTATTGCCGGCGCAGCCTCGGGTGCCGCCTCGGCGGTGTCCGCCTCGGGCTCGGGCGCAACAGGCGCCTCGGCCTCCGCTGCGGCCCCGGTTTCGGAGGGGGCCGCGCCCGCGTCAGCTGGGCTGTCGGCGGGGGATTCGACCGCTGTCTCTGCGGTGGTCTCAGCAGTAGCTTCGGCAGCAACCGGTTCGGCCACGGCCTCCACCGGCTTGACCTTCACCCGCTCGCCCTTTTCGGCGCGATAGCCCAGCCCCTGCATCAGGTCAGCGAACTGTTCCAGCGTCATGCCGGTGATCGACAGCATGTCGGGCGTCGCCTCGAATCCGCCGCGGCTGTCCTGCCCGCGCAGCAGGTCGGCCAGCCGCTCCAGCATGTCGATGCGGATCGACCGCTCGCCGGCAGCGCGATAGCCGCACATGGTGTCATGGCCCTCGGGCGCATCCTTGGCAGTGGGTACGGTCACCAGCCCGGGCGGCGGGGCCTCGGGAAACTCGTCCAGCCCGTTCGCCAGCGCCCAGAGCACCAGCCGCAGCCGCGTCGGCGCCGGCTTCAGCAGCAGCGGCATGAAGATGGTGAACTGGCCGAACCGGATGCCATGCTTGCGCAGGGCACCGCGCGCGTCCTGGTCCAGCGCCTTGACGTCCTGCGCCACGCCCGCGCGCGGCAGGATCCCCAGCGACTCGACCATGCGAAAGGCAAACCCCTTGGCCAGCCCCGACAGCGTCTCGTCGCGCTGAAGCGTCAGCAGCGGCTCGAACAGCGCGGCGATCTTGCGGTCGATGAAATGCTGCAACCGGCGCTGCACCTTCTGCGCCACGTCCGGCCCGGCGGCCTCGTCGACAAAGGCCTCGACCTGCGGCTTCAGCGGATCAGCACCCGCCACGAGCTTGCCCACGGCATGCTCGCCCCACATCAGACCACCCTGTTCGG
This sequence comes from Aquicoccus sp. SU-CL01552, assembly GCF_040365005.1. Classification (NCBI taxonomy): domain Bacteria; kingdom Pseudomonadati; phylum Pseudomonadota; class Alphaproteobacteria; order Rhodobacterales; family Paracoccaceae; genus Aquicoccus; species Aquicoccus sp. SU-CL01552. The sequence goes on from NZ_BAABWV010000012.1 coordinate 123,995, forward strand.
TATAGTCGATCTCGGTATCGGGCGCATTGTAGAACCGATCCGCCCGCAGGTGGAAATGCGGCGCAAGCGCCTGCAATGCCGCGGATTTCACCGTCTTTTCCTCGGCGCCGGCAGCGGCGCCCTTGTCCGGCGAGAACCGGAATCCTTCCAGCCGACCGACGAATTCGCCTTCGACGGTCACTTCACCCTTGTCGTTCACCTCGGCCAAAAGGGCCTCCTTCTGTTTGAGCCGCCGCAACAACACGCTGGTGCGCCGGTCCACAAATCTCTGTGTCAGGCGCTCGTGCAGCGCGTCCGACACCCTGTCTTCTACAGCGCGCGTTTCGCCGCGCCAATGACTTTCATCACCAACCCATCCACGCCTTTGCGCGACATAGGTCCATGTCCGGATAAAGGCCAGACGTTTACTTAATGTGTCGATATCCCCGTCGGTGCGGTCGATGCGCCGGATCTGGCGCGCCAGGAAATCGTCCGGGATCGCCCCGCGTTGGTGCAGATGCCCGAAAATGGTCTCCAGCAGGCCGGCATGTTCGGCGTGGCTGATGCCGCGGAAATCGGGAATCCGGCAGACATCCCAGAGCAGCCGGACACTGACGCCGTCGGTGGCGCGGGCGGCCACCTCGGCCACCTGGCTCAGCGTTTTCAGCGCGCCGAGATCATCGGCCTCGCGCGCCCGCACCAGAACCTCGTCCTCCGGCCCCACCTCGAGCGAGCGGATCAGCCGCTCGACCGAGCCGAACTCCAGCGCCGCGTTGCGCCAGTTGAGTTTCTTCAGCGGGGTGAAACGATATTCCATGATCGCCTGCGCCACGCCGTCGTCCAGCGGTCGTGCATCGCCGGTCACCCCGAAGGTGCCACTGGCCATGCCCCGCCCTGCCCGCCCGGCGATCTGCGCCAACTCGTTGGGCGCCAGCGGGCGCATCCGGCGGCCGTCGAACTTGGACAGCGCGGAAAAGGCGACATGGTCGATATCGAGGTTCAACCCCATGCCGATGGCATCGGTGGCGACCAGGTAGTCGACCTCGCCATTCTGATACAGCGCCACCTGCGCATTGCGCGTGCGCGGGCTCAGCGCCCCCATCACCACCGCCGCACCGCCCTTTTGCCGTCGGATCAGCTCGGCAATGGCATAGACATTATCAACCGAAAACCCGACGATCGCGCTACGCGGCGGCATGCGGCTTATCTTTTTCGAACCTGAATAGACCAACTGGCTCATTCGCTCGCGGCGCATGAACTCGGCCTCGGGCACCAGCGCCCGGATCGGTCCGCGCATGGTGTCCGAGCCCAGGAACAGCGTCTCGTGCGTTCCCCGCGCCCGCAGCAGCCGGTCGGTAAAGACATGGCCGCGCTCGGGATCGGCGCACAGCTGGATCTCGTCCACGGCGACGAAATCGGCGCCCATCCCCTCGGGCATCGCCTCGACGGTACAGACCCAGTACTGGCTGCGCGGCGGCACGATCCGCTCTTCCCCGGTGACCAGCGCCACCACCGAGGGGCCGCGCGCGTCAACGATCCGGTCATAGACCTCGCGCGCAAGCAGGCGCAGCGGCAGGCCGATCACCCCGGTGCGATAGCCCAGCATACGTTCGATCGCGTAATGCGTCTTGCCGGTATTGGTCGGCCCCAGCACGGCCACGATCCGGGATGTCCCGTTACCCATCACTCTCGCCCCATGCTGGCCCGTCGTCCGCGATTACAGCGGCTTGCCCTCGACCTCGGGTTTCAGCCGCTCAAGGGCTTCGGTTACGCTCTCGTAATGGGGATGTATAGCCTGCGCGAGCTTGTAGGCGCGATAGGCGTTCCTTGTATCGCCCAGGCTCTCGAAAATGGTGCCCAGGCCATAGATCGCCTGGAAATTGTTCGGGTTGAGCTTCAGCGCGCGCTCCAGGTCGGCCACCGCCGGCCCGTAAAGTCCGGCCTCGTAATAGGCCGAGGCGCGCAGGTGCCACCCTTCGGCGAAATCCGGCGCATGATCGGTCAGCGCCGTCAAATGCTCGATCGCGGTCTGCGTATCGCCCTCCTGCAGCGCCTCGCGACCGCGTTTCAGCAACAGGTCCATGGCGGGTGAGTCGCTGTGGCTCCACAGGGCCTGAAGCTGACGCTCCAATTGCACCGCTTCTGCCGCATCGGCATCCGACAGCGCCGAGAGCAGCGCCTTTTCATCGCCCGTATCCGCCGTCTGCGCGGCCAACGGCTGGCAAAACACCGCGAAGAGCGCGGTTGCCGTCACGATACCTTTGAGATTGTGCTGTTTAACGCCCATAACAGGATGCAATGTAACGCGGCCCGCGCCAAATACCAGAGGCGCCGGCCCGGTGAGCGAGGAGACACCATGAGCGACTTTCTGGAAAAGGCTGCGGCCGAACTCAACGACAAGCTGGCCGGCGGCGGCTTTGACGGCTCGGCCAAGCTGAGCGTGGCCGACCTGGGCGCCATCGTGCTGGACGCCAACGGCGCGCGGGTCTCCGACGACGAGGCCGACGTGACCCTGACCGCCGATCAGGAAACCTTCGAGGGGATCGTCTCGGGCGAGGTCAACCCGACCAGCGCCTTCATGACCGGCAAGCTCTCGGTCGACGGCGACATGGGCCTGGCGATGAAGCTGGCCTCGGTCCTGGCCTGATGACCGGATCGCCGGCCCCACTCTATGATGACGTGGCCGGCGGCCCGCCGGGCGGCGCGGCCCTGTGGCTGTCCTGTACCGACGGGGTGCGAATCCGTGTCGGGTTCTGGCGCCCCGAGGCGGCAGCCCACGGCACCGTGCTGCTGTTTCCCGGGCGCACCGAGTATATCGAGAAGTACGGCCCAGCCGCCGCCGACCTGGCCGCGCGCGGCTTTGCGACGCTTGCGATCGACTGGCGCGGACAGGGCCTTGCCGACCGGGTGACCGACGACCCACACGTCGGTCACGTGGCGCATTTCCCTGATTACCAGCGCGACGTGGCGGCGGCGCTGGAGGCCGCCGTGCGGCTGGATCTGCCCCGCCCGTTCCACCTGCTGGCCCATTCCATGGGCGGCTGCATCGGCTTGCGCGCCCTGATGGAGGGGCTGCCGGTGGACAGCGCCGTCTTTTCCGGCCCGATGTGGAGCATCTCCCTGCCCGGGGGGCTGCGCCCGGTGGCCTATGCCGCGGCCTATCTCGGACCGCTGCTGGGGCTGGGGGGCCGACCGATGCCCACCACCGGGCGGCAGAACTACGTGGAAAAGCAGGAGTTCGAGGGCAACTCGCTGACCACCGACGCCGAGATGTACGCGATGATGCAGCGCCAGCTGGCCGCCCACCCCGAGCTTGGCATCGGCGGTCCGACCCTGCGCTGGATGCACGAGGCCCTGACCGAGACCGCCCACCTGGCCCGTCAGCCCGCGCCCGACCTGCCCTGCCTCACCCTGCTCGGCAGCTGCGAAAGCATCGTCTGCACCGACACCATTCGCAGCCGGATGCAGGGCTGGCCAAAGGGCCGGCTGGAAATCGTCGAGGGTGCCCGGCATGAGGTGATGATGGAGGGGCCCGAGACCCGCGCCCTCCTCTTCGACCAGATCGCGGCCCTGTTTTCAGACCCCTCCCGGGCGGACGTCTGATCCCCCGCCCACCGGTCCGCACCTGCCGCGCCCTTTTCCTTTCACCCGAAATATCCCCGCCCAAGGCCCGCGCCCTGGCGCGTTTCGGCGCAATGGCTTGAACCCGGCCCACCGCGCGCTTAATCAAACAACAGACAACAATGAGGTTTCCGATGACGCGTTTCGCCGCCCCGACCTTCGAAAAAGGCCCGACCTTTGAAAAACCGGAGACCGGCGCCGCGCCGCTGGGCAACCTGCCGGAATGGGACCTCAGCGACCTTTACAGCGGCGAGGACGCGCCCGAGCTGAAGCGCGATCTGGACTGGCTGGAACAGGCCTGCACCGACTTCGCCACCGATTACGAGGGGAAGCTGGCCGCGCTTGACGCCAACGGCCTGCTCGACTGCGTGCTGCGCGACGAAAAGATCACCCAGGTGGCCGGGCGCATCATGTCCTACGCCGGCCTGCGCTATTACCAGCAGACCACCGATGCGGGCCGCGCCAAGTTCCTGTCCGACTGCCAGGAAAAGATCACCAATTTCACCACGCCGCTGGTGTTCTTCTCGCTCGAACTGAACCGGATCGAGGATGACCGCCTTGCCGCGCTGATGGACGAGAACGCCGACCTGGCCCGGTACGAGCCGGTGTTCCGCCGCATCCGCGCGATGAAGCCCTATCAACTCTCGGACGAGCTGGAGAAATTCCTGCACGATCTGGGGGTTGTCGGCGACGCTTGGGAACGGCTGTTCGATGAGACCATTGCCGGGCTGGAATTCGAGGTTCAGGGCGAGACCATGGGCATCGAGGGCACGCTGAACCTGCTGACCGAGCAGGACCGCGCCACCCGCGAGGCCGCCGCGCGCGAGCTGGCCCGCGTCTTTGGCGAGACGATCAAGACCTTTGCCCGCGTGCACAACACCCAGGCCAAGGAAAAAGAGATCGTCGATCGCTGGCGCGGCATGCCGACGGCCCAGACCGGGCGCCATTTGAGCAACGACGTCGAGCCCGAGGTGGTCGAGGCGCTGCGCACCGCCGTGGTCGCCGCCTACCCGCGCCTGAGCCATCGCTACTATGACCTCAAGCGCAAGTGGCTGGGCCTCGACAAGATGCAGGTCTGGGACCGCAACGCGCCGCTGCCGATGGAAGAAACCCGCCAGATCGGCTGGGACGAGGCCGAACAGACGGTGATGACCGCCTATACCGCCTTTGATCCGCGCATGGGCGAGATCGTCGCGCCGTTCTTCTCCAAGGGCTGGATCGACGCCGGCGTGAAACCGGGCAAGGCCCCGGGCGCCTTCGCCCATCCCACCGTGACCGACGCGCATCCCTACGTGCTGCTCAACTACCTGGGCAAGCCGCGCGACGTGATGACCCTCGCGCATGAGCTGGGCCACGGCGTGCACCAGGTCCTGGCCGCCGGTCAGGGCGAGCTGTTGTCCTCCACCCCGCTGACGCTAGCCGAGACGGCATCGGTGTTCGGCGAGATGCTGACCTTCCGCAAGATGCTCGACACCGCCAAGGACGACGCCGAGCGCAAGGTGCTGCTGGCCGGCAAGGTCGAGGACATGATCAACACCGTGGTGCGCCAGATCGCGTTCTATGATTTCGAGTGCAAGCTGCACGCGGCGCGCCGGGCGGGGGAACTGACCCCGGACGACATCAACGCGCTGTGGATGTCCGTGCAGGCCGAGAGCCTCGGGCCGGCGTTCGAGTTCATGGACGGCTATGAGACCTTCTGGGCCTATATCCCGCACTTCGTGCACTCGCCCTTCTACGTCTATGCCTATGCCTTCGGCGACGGGCTGGTGAACGCGCTCTACTCGGTCTACGCCGAGGGGGCCGAGGGCTTCGAGGACAAGTATTTCGAGATGCTCAAGGCGGGCGGGTCCAAGCACCACAAGGACCTGCTGGCCCCCTTCGGTCTCGACGCCTCCGATCCCAAGTTCTGGGACAAGGGGCTGAGCATGATCGAGGGCTTCATCGACGAGCTGGAGGCGATGGAGGGGTGAGCGAGCTTCCCGGAAACGCTCCGGTGGAGCGTTTCGCTCGCGAACGGGCGGAGCCCCGACAATGCAGGCGCCCCGGAAACCGTCCTGAGGACGGTTTCGCCTGCGAACGGGCGGAGCCCTGAAACGGCTCTTCCCAGCTTCGGCCTGAGCGCAAGGGGGGGCAACCGCATGGGCAACCGCGACGAGACCACCAGATCGCTCAGGGACCGCCTGCGCCAAGTGCTCGAGCGCATCCGTGCCCGCGTACCGCGCGGGCTGCGTTTCGTGCTGGGGCTGCTGATGATCCTGGGCGGGGTGTTCGGCTTCCTGCCCGTGCTCGGGTTCTGGATGGTGCCGCTCGGCATCATGGTGGCCGGGCAGGACGTGCGGTTGTTCCTGCGCTGGTGGCGGCAGAAACGGAACCAGCGGTAACCCGCCTCTATTTCAACTGGCTGTCCTTCGATCCGCGCCGGTTGATGCCGCCGCGCGCCTTGTGGACGCCGTCCCGCTCCTGCTGGCAATCAATGCAGAGCTTGACACCGGGCAGCGCCTTGCGCCGGGCCTCGGGGATCTCTTCCTCGCATTCGGCACAATGGGTCAGGCTCTCGCCCACCGGGCGCGCCTGCGATTTCATCCGCGCCAGTTCGTCCTCGATCGAAGCTTCGATCTGTTCGCTCACCGCGCCGTCGCGCGCCCAACCACCAGCCATGGCACAACTCCTTTCCCGGAAATCTAGGCCCTGCCACGCCGCTTGCCTAGGGCAAAGCCACGTCCGACGCCGGGCAAAGGAGTGCGGAAAAAACGCGAAAGCCCCACCCGCTGGCAACGGATGGGGCTTTTTCGCCGTCCTGCGCCGGGATTTATTCGGCCGGCACCAGCATGCCCTTTTCCTTGGCCAGGTCGCGCATCTTCTGCTGCAGCTTTTCAAAGGCGCGCACCTCGATCTGGCGGATGCGTTCGCGGCTCACGTTGTACTGGCCGCTCAACTCCTCCAGCGTCACCGGTCGGTCGGCCAGACGCCGCTGGGTCAGGATGTCCTTTTCGCGGTCGTTGAGAACCTCCAACGCCTGCGCCAAAAGCTCACGACGCGCCTCAAGCTCGTCCCGCGCCTCGTAGTCGCCGGCCTGGTCGGCATCCTCGTCCTCGAGCCAGTCCTGCCATTGCATGGTGCCTTCGCCTTCGGACCCGACCGTGGCGTTCAGCGAGGCATCGCCGCCGGACATGCGGCGGTTCATGCTGATCACCTCGGTCTCGGTCACGCCGAGGTCATGGGCGATCCGCTGGACGTTCTCGGGGCGCAGGTCGCCCTCTTCCAACGCGCCGATGCGGGCCTTGGCCTTGCGCAGGTTGAAGAACAGCTTTTTCTGCGCGCTGGTGGTGCCCAGTTTCACCAAGCTCCAAGACCGCAGGATATATTCCTGGATGCTGGCACGGATCCACCACATCGCATAGGTCGCCAGCCGGAAACCTCGTTCCGGGTCAAAGCGTTTGACCGCCTGCATCAGGCCCACGTTGGCCTCCGAGATCACCTCGGCCTGTGGCAGCCCATAGCCGCGATAGCCCATGGCGATCTTGGCGGCCAACCGCAGGTGGCTGGTCACCATCTTGTGCGCCGCCTCGGTGTCCTGTTCCTCGACCCAGCGCTTGGCCAGCATGTATTCCTCTTCCGGCTCCAACAGGGGAAACTTGCGAATCTCCTGGAGGTATCGGTTCATTCCCCCTTCGGGCGAGGGGGCCGGCAGGTTTCCGTAATTCGCCATTGTGGTCCGTCGTCCTCGATGTTTATGCGTTTAACATTTACTTAGGTAAGCACATTTGCCGTTTCAAGGCTGCGTGCTTTAACCTTTCCACGCAGTTACGGCAGATTTCCGTCGCGCCGACAGTGAAAAAACTGCGCGCTCGCGCGCAGTTGATCTGCGGGACCGTGTGATAGCACAGCCCGGCCGGCCCGCAAAAGCAAATTCCATGCGAATTTGCATGGATTGCCTGCCGATTTCGCGGATTTCATTCACAATACGGTGAAAATAGGTTTCTCCCATCCAGAAAAGAGCCTTTGTCATGCCCCTTGCCCCCTCCTCGCCCCGCCCCGCTGCCCCGGTATCGCGCGCGCTTTGCGCCGTTGCCGGGGGGCTGTACCTCGTCATCATCCTCTGTGGCGTCTGGAGCGAGGGGGTCGCGCGCGCCGCCCTGGTCACCCCCGGCGCCCCCGAGGTGACCGCCCGGGCCATTGCCGGTGCGCCGATGCTCTGGAAATTGGCCATCGGTGCCGACCTGGTGATGCTGTTGGCCGACGTGGCCATTGCCGCCGTCTTCCTGCGCCTGTTCGCCGCCGCCTCGCCGCTGCTGGCGCCGCTGGCCTTCGCGCTGCGGCTGGTGCAGGCGGCACTGATCGGCGCGGCACTGCTGCCGCTGACGCTGGCCCCCTCGCTGCCGCCGGTGATTCTGGAACACGCCATCGCCCTGCACCGGCTTGGCTATGACCTCGGGTTGATCTTCTTCGCGGTCAATTGCGTGGTGATGGCGGTGATGCTGGTGCGCGCCGGCCTGTTCGGTCGCGTTCTGCCGCTGGCGCTGGCGGCCTCGGGGGCGGTCTACATGGCCGGCAGCCTGACCGCGCTTTTCGCGCCGGACCTCAATGCCGCGATGCAGCCGGCCTATGCCCTGCCGCTGCTGGCCGAGAGCGGGTTCTGCCTCTGGCTCATGGCGCGGGGTCTGCACCGCCCCCGCGCAGCGCGGTCAACAGGCTGACCATGTCCGCCGGCAGTGGCGCCTCGAATCGCAACGCCGCCCCCGTCACCGGATGCACGAACCCCAGAACCGCCGCGTGCAACGCCTGGCGCGGAAAGCTGCGCACCGCTTCTAGCGCCGCCTCGGGCAGCGCCTTGAGCGCCAGCTTGCGCTTGCCGCCATAGGTCGGATCGCCGATCAGCCCATGCCCCGCATGGGCCATGTGCACCCGGATCTGGTGGGTACGCCCGGTTTCCAGCCAGCAGGAGACCAGCGCCGCCACCGGCGGCATGCCGAACCGCTCTTCCACCCGCACCCGGGTCACCGCGTGCCGCCCGCCCTGGAACAGCACCGCCTGTTTCTGCCGGTCGGTCTTGTGGCGGGCCAGCTGGGTGGTGACCTTCATGATGTTGCCCGGCTCGAAACTCACGCCCTTGACCCCGCGCAGCCGCGGATCGCTGGCCTCTGGCACACCGTAGCAGATCGCCTGGTACAGCCGCTCGGCGCTATGGGCCTCGAACTGCGCCGCAAGGCCATGATGCGCCGCGTCGGTTTTCGCCACCACCAAAAGGCCGCTGGTTTCCTTGTCGATCCGATGCACGATGCCGGGCCGCTTGACCCCGCCCACGCCCGACAGCTCGTCGCCGCAATGGTGCAACAGCGCATTGACCAGCGTGCCCGAGGGGGTGCCGGGCGCCGGATGCACCACCATCCCGGCGGGCTTGTTGACCACGATCAACTCGCCGTCCTCATAGACCACGTCGAGCGGGATCGCCTCGGGGCCGATATGGCTCTCCTCCGCGGCCTCCAGCATGATCTCGACCTGCGCGCCCTCGGCCACCCGCGCCTTGGCATCGGTCACCGACGCACCGTCGATCCGCACCGCGCCGGCCGCGATCAGCCGCGCCAGCCGGGTCCGCGACAACGCCGCCGCGTCTGGCACATCCCGCGCAAGCGCCTTATCAAGGCGGGGCGGCGGATCGGCCGCGATCTCGAAACCGACAATACGGCTGGCCATGACTGATCCCCTGCCCCAATCCGACGACGCAGCGCCCGAACCCGGGCCCCTGCGCCTGTTGCGCCTTCTCGTCACCACGCTCACCGTGGTGATGATCGTCGGCGTTGTAGTGGTCGTCGGCCTGCTTGTCACGCGGCTCACCGACGACACGCCCCCCCTGCCCGACACGATCACCCTGCCGGGCGGCGCCAAGGCGCAGGCGGTGACCATGGGTCCCGGCTGGTACGCGGTCGTCACCACCGATCAACGCATCCTGATCTTCGACGCGACCTCGGGCGACCTGCGCCAGACGGTCGAGATCGACTAGGGTTCAAGCCCGAAATCAATCCACTTAATCTTGGGAAGAATGGTACCGCCTTCCCGGTTTGAACGGGAGACCTCTGGATCCACAATCCAGCGCTCTAACCAACTGAGCTAAGGCGGCACTGGGGTGCGATTTAGCCAACCGTTCCGACGAATGCAAGTGGTTTACAGGTCAATTCTCCAGCTTTGTTCGACCGGCTCGGCGCCAAGGGAACGGACCGGCTCGCGCTCGGCCAGCGCCCCCGGCCCGCACCGGGCCAAAGCGCGCAAGATCGCGTCGGCCCTCCCCCATCGCCCCGCGACCGCGCTTGATTCTCTCCCCCGCGCGCGATAGCAGGGGCGCCTCAACACCGGAGGCCACCATGGGCATCAACACCGAACGCGAGATCGAAGCCAACCTGCAGATCGGCCCGACCGATGCCGGCATGGTCCGCATTTTCGTGGAATCCCAGGGCGTCGAAGTACCGATGGATTTCGATCCCGAAGAGGCCGAGGAAATCGCGGAAGAGATTCGCGCCGCAGCGGCCCAGGCCCGTGCAGCGGCCGAGGGCACCGGCAAACGCGGCTAACGCCGGGTCTCGCCCGGCTCGATCAGCGCCGCCACACCCGGATCACGCAGCGCCTGCAACCGCCGCGCCGCGTGGGTTGCGAACTTCTGCATCAGCACCTTGCGCCGCGCCGCCGCCAGCCGGTCCTCCGGCCCCATCCGCAGGATTTCGGCGTCATAGGCATCGGCGATGATCAACCCGGTCTCCGCCGGCAACAGCTCGGTCGGAAAATCCATGTCCACCGCCCAGAAATAGCGGTCGCACCACTCCAAGTACCCCTGCCACTTGCTGTCGGACTGGAAATCGGCGCGGCTCGACTTGCATTCGACCACCCAGAGCTCCCCCTTGGGACCCAGCCCCATCACGTCGACGCGCAGCCCGCGCGCGGGCACGAATTCCTCCACCGAAACAAAGCCGTGGCGGCGCAGGTGGCGCGCCACCCCGCGGGCCAGAAGCTGGCCGGGTTGCATCTCTTCGATCATGGTCGGGAATGTGAACAATTGGTGAACAAAAATCAAGCCCGAGGCGGACCGGACCGGACGCCGCACCGCCGGCTTCTTCTCTTTTCAAATACTCAGATCCGCCGCCGGCCACCTGCGATGTCAAATGCCGCATTCGCCCCTTGTCTCGCCCCCGGCAAACCCCTACCTCTGTCGGGTGGCGGGTTCTGCCCTTCTCGTGAATGGTTGCATTCCGGTGGCCTTAAGCAATTCCGAGGGAGCTGGCTCTGTTCAGGTCCTGGCCTGATTACCTGGCGCCCACCTGTATATACAGGTCCTCGGGAATCATAACCACACGGTTGCCTGGTGGTCCCGCCACATGACCCCCTCCGCCTCTGTCCCCGCGCTCTTCCGCTATCTTCGCGCTCTTCCCCTGTCATCCCCGCGCAGGCGGGGATCTCTCGGCGACGCCAACGGTTTCACGGGGACCCCGCTTTCGCGGGGATGACAGGCGCGAGGGATCACTGGCGCGGGAACATCACGGCGCCCCAAACGAAGCCGCCCCGGAGCCAGGCTCCGGGGCGGTGTTTCCATCTCTCGCTGACGCGGCCTCAGCGCCGGGTCTGCCGCGTCCTTGCGCGCGGGGTCTCCTCGACCGGCACCGGCACGGTGAGCAAGGCTTCGCTGCGCACCGGCGTGTTGCCGCGCGGACCGCTGTCCTCGCGCTCGGCCAAGGCCATCACCGCCCAGGCGAATTGCACCCCGGCGAACACGATGCCATGGGCAAACCACAGCACCACCACCGCCAGGATCCCGGCGTCAGAGCCGCTGACCAGATGCCACAGGTTCATCACGTTGAACCACAGCAGCATCCCGACGAAAGCCGCCGCGATGGCAAAGCCGATCAGGACGTTCTTGATGTAAAGTTTGATCAGTTCAGGCATGTTTCGATCTCCATTGCCCCGGATGGTAGCACGCCCACCGCCACGGTCCATGCCCGGGGGCCGGGCATGTCGCCGCAGGGGCGGCGGATTGCCGCCGGTCCTGCATGGAAAACGATCACGCCGACGCGCTGCCCGATCAGAAGGCTTCCGGCCGCGCCTCGCGCGCCATGTGATCCAGCACCGCGTTCACGAAGCTCGCCTCGCGCCCCTCGGGAAAGAAGGCCCGCGCGATATCGACGAACTCGGTGATCACCACCTTGGGCGGGGTGTCGGCCTCGATCATCTCGGCCCCGGCGGCGCGGAACAGCCCGCGCAGGGTCGGGTCGATCCGGGCGATCGGCCATTTCGCCACCAGCGCCCGGTCGGTCATCTGGTCGATCCGCGCCTGGTGGTTGACCGCGTCGCCGACCAGCTTGCGGAACAGGTCCACGTCGCCCTCGATCATCTCGGCGCCGCCCTCGTCCAGCACCGCGCCGAACCGGTGGTCGAGGAATTCGCTCACCACCTGGTTCGAGGTCTGGCCCGATTGCTCCATCTGGAACAGCGCCTGCACGGCATAAAGCCGCGCGGCGGATTTCATCTTGCGTTTCTGGTTGCCCGACAGGGGCGCGCCCGTGGTGCTCATGCGGTATGGGATCCGTCGTTGTCCCCGGCTAGGAGGATGGTCTCGGACGGCGGCTTGAAACCGATGTCCTTTTTCTGGCCGCCCCACTTACGGCTGAGCGCGATCAGATGCAAGGCCGCAGCAGCCGCACCGCCGCCCTTGTTCTGATCGGCGGGGTCGGCGCGTACCTCGGCCTGGGGCCGGTTCTCGACGGTCAGGATGCCGTTGCCGATGCACAGCCCCTGCAACCCCATCAGCTGCAGCGCCCGGCTCGAATCGTTGCACACGGTGTCGTAATGGGTGGTCTCGCCCCGGATCACGCAGCCCAGCGCCACGTAGCCGTCGAAATTGCTGTAGCGGTCGGCCATGGCGATGGCGGTCGGCACCTCCAGCGCACCGGGCACCTCGGCGATCTCCCAGCTGCCGCCGGCGGCCTCGATCTCGGCCTTGGCGCCGGCGATCAGGTTGTCGGCGATATCCTTGTAATAGGGCGCCACCACGATCAGCAGCTTGGCCGGCTTGTCGAACGACGCGCGCGGCAGGGTGTAATGGGTCTCGTTTCCGGCCATGTCAGTCGTCTCCCAGGATCGGGCGCGTCCCGGTGATGGTCAGGTCAAAGGCGTCGAGCCCGACGTAGCGGGTGCGCGGGTTGTCGGTCAGCAGGATCAGATCGCGCAGCCCCAGGTTCGCCAGGATCTGTGCCCCCAGCCCGGTCTGCTTGATGGTGCGCGGACCGTCCTCTTCGTTGGCGTACAGCGCGTTGCGCGGTTGCCGGAACAGGCAGACCACGCCGCGCCCCTCCCTGGCGATGATCTCCATCGCCCGCGGCAGCTCGCGCGCCGGCTGCGGCCCCAGCCCCAGGATGTCGGAGGCCTCGTGCAGCGCATGGGTCCGGGTCAGGACCGGCTCCGGGGTGGTGATATCGCCCTTGATCATCACCACATGCTCGATGCCGTGGGTCTGGTCGGTGAACAGGCGCATGTCCCATTCCCCGCCAAATTCCGATGTCACGGTCTCGCGCGAGGTCTCCAGCACGAGGTTGTCGTGCCGCGCCCGATAAGCGATCAGGTCCGAGATGGTGCCGATCAGCAACCCGTGCTCCTTGGCGAACTCCACCAGGTCGGGCAGCCGCGCCATGGTGCCGTCGTCCTTCATGATCTCGCAGATCACGCCGGCGGGTTTCAGCCCGGCCAGCCGGGCGATATCCACCGCCGCCTCGGTATGGCCCGCGCGCACCAAGACGCCGCCGCGCCGCGCCCGCAGCGGGAACACGTGGCCCGGCGTCGCCAGGCTTGCCATGGTGTTCTGCTCGTTGATCGCGGTGGCCACGGTCAGCGCCCGATCCCCGGCGGAAATCCCGGTGCTGACGCCCTCGCGCGCCTCGATCGAGACGGTAAAGGGGGTCTCGTGCCGGGACGAGTTGTTCACCGCCATCATCGGCAGGCCCAGCTGGTCGACCCGCTCGGCGGTCATCGGCAGGCAGATCAGCCCGCGCCCGTGGGTGGCCATGAAGTTGATCGCCGCCGCATCGGCGAACTCGGCGGCGATCACCAGGTCGCCCTCGTTCTCGCGGTCCTCGTGATCGACCAGGATGAACATCCGGCCCTGGCGCGCCGCGTCGATGATCTCCTCGATCGGGCTGATCGTGTCGCTCATGCCGGCCTCGACCGGACCGGGGGTTTCAAAGCTCATGGGGCAGCAGCCTTTCTTGCAGCAGTCCCTGCGCAGATAGACCACACCGCCCGCGAATGCCAGCCCCGCGCGCCCGCAAGGCTGCGCGGAATCGCCCTGCTGGCGCCCCTGTGCCCGAGCCCTCAGACCGCCGGGCGGAAATACTCCTGCGCGCCCAGATAGCCCGCCGCGCGCCCCGCCGAGGCCCATTCGTGCTCCAGCGGCGCATCGCCCACCACCAGAACCCGGCTGCCCGGCAGACGCTGGTCGCGCAGCAGCGCCTCGATCCGCGCCCGCACCCGGCCCCAACTGTCGGTGAAACGCGGCGCCGCATCGGCGGCCTCCAGCATCGGGTTGCGCAGCAGCACCGCCTCGGGCGCCTGCGGTGGATGCACCAGCACCAGCCGCCGCGCGCCCGTCACCGCCGCCAGCTTGTCGGCCTCGGCCTCGGGCATCCGCGCGTCACCGGCAAAGATCCGCAGCGCGTTCGAGGAGAACAGCAGCCCGGTGATGTCATCGCCTGAGAATTGCCGCACCTTGGCATAGGTCTTGTAGTCCATCCCCAGCTCGGCGGCGCGCTTGATCCGCATCTGCAACACCAGCTTTGGGATCGCGTTGGGCATCAGCGCCCGCTGCGCCCGCCGCCACTGGTGGGTGCGCAGCACCGCGCCTGGCTCCATCGTCGGGCCGCCGTTATGGACCGATCCCGGCCGCTTGCGTGCTGCTCTCCCGCAATGTCCCGTCCCCCATGGCGCACCTCCTCTGCAACGCTCCCGATCCTGCATAGCCCGGCTAATCCTCCCGATCCAGCAACCGAACCACGCCCTCGCCTCTGGACCGCGCCCTTGTCCCACGCTTAGCCTGTTTTCCGTGCACATATGGAGGATGCCCCATGCGCCTGTCCCGGATGATCACCACCGTCGAGGCCCATGCCGAGGGCGAACCGGGCCGCGTCATCACCGGCGGCCTGCCACCGATCCCCGGCAACAGCGTCTTTGAAAAGATGCAGTGGATGCAGGCCAACGCCGATGACATCCGGCTGATGATGCTGCGCGAACCGCGCGGCCACCCGGCGCTGTGCTGCAACGCGCTGGTGCCGCCCTGCGATCCGCGCGCTGATGCCGGCTTCATCATCATGGAGCAAACCGAATACCCGCCGATGTCCGGCTCCAACACCATCTGTGTGGTCACCGTGCTGCTGGAAACCGGCATCCTGCCGATGCACGAACCACTGACCGAGCTGACGTTGGAAACCCCCGCCGGGCTGGTCGGCGTGCGCGCCACCTGCCGCGATGGCAAGGTCACGCAGGTGGCCTTCCGCAACGTGCCCGCCTTCGCGGTCCACCTCGGCGCGCGGATCGAGGTCGCCGGCCTCGGCACCGTCACCGTCGACGTCGCCTGGGGCGGCATGTTCTTCGTTCTGTCCGAGGCCGCGCCGCTGGGTGTGACGCTCGACGCCGCCAACGGCACCGAGATCGTGAGGGTCTCCGAAGCGATCCGCCACGCCGCCGCCGAACAGCTGCCCGTCGCCCACCCGGAGAACCCGGAGATCACCGGGCCTACCATCACCGATCTCTGGGGGCCGCCGGTCGCGCCGGGCACCCACGGGCGCGGCGCGATCACGCTCTCGACCGGGCCGTTCGACCCCGCCCGCCCCGTCCGCGCCAGCGGCATTCTCGACCGCTCGCCCTGCGGCACCGCGACCTGTGCCCGGATGGCGGTGCTGCACGCGCAGGGGGCGCTGCCGGTCGGGCAGGATTTCGTCAACGCCGGTCCGCTCGGCACCACCTTCACCGGGCGCATCGTCGAGGAAACCCGCGTCGGCCCCTACCCCGCCATCGTGCCGACGCTGGCCGGCCAGGGCTGGATCCACGGCACCGCGAACTGGACGCTGGACCCCTCCGATCCGTTCCCGGCGGGCTATACCGTCGGCGACATGTGGGGCTGAGGCGCCTCAGCCCACCGCGTTCAGCCGCGCCACATAGCGCGCCAGCGTGTCGATCTCCAGGTTCACCTTGTCGCCCACCGTGACCGCGCCCCAGGTGGTCGCCTCCTTGGTGTGCGGGATGAAGTTGATGCCGAAGTCACGCCCGTCGACGTCATTCACCGTCAGCGAGGTGCCGTTCAGCGCCACCGATCCCTTGGGCGCGATGAACCGGGCCAACCCCTCGGGCGCGCGCAGGGTGACGCGGGTGCTGTCGCCCTCGTCCTCGACCGCCAGCACCTCGGCCACCCCGTCCACATGCCCCGAGACGATATGCCCGCCCAGCTCGTCGCCGACCTTCAGCGCGCGCTCCAGGTTCACCCGCTTGCCCACGGTCCAACCGCCCAGGTTGGTCTTGGACAGGGTCTCGGCGCTGATCTCGACGTCGTACCAATCCGCACCCAGGTCGATCACCGTCAGGCAGACCCCGTCGCTGGCGATCGAGGCGCCGATGTCGATGGTCCCGGTGTCATAGCCGGTGCCGATCCGCGCCCGCAGGTCGCCGCGCCGCTCCAACTCGGTCACGGTGCCGATATCTGTGATGATCCCAGTGAACATGGCCTGTCTCCTGCACGTATGTCGCCCCGTGAGGTAGCCGCCCGCACCGCCCCGGGCAAGCCCCCGCTTGCCCCGGTGCCCTGCCCCGGTCATAGTTTAGCCAAAATAAACGGTTAAGGGGTGGCCATGGGGTATTGTGGCAGGCAGGGCAACAAATGACCGGAACAGCCCAGACAGATCGTGTTTTCCTGTTCCTTCAGGGACCGCATGGCCCGTTCTTCGACGCGCTCGCGAAAATGATGCGCACCGCCGGCGCCACCGTCTGGCGGGTCGGCTTCAACGCCGGCGACCGGGCGTTCTGGCGCGACGCCGCCAGCTACATCCCCTATCGCGGCGCCCCCGAGGACTGGCCGGATGAGATCGGCCGCCTGCTGGACGCGCGCGGCATCACCGACATCGTGCTGTACGGCGACACCCGGCCCGCCCATGCCGAGGCGGTGCGCGCGGCCCGGGCGCGCGGCCTCACCGTGCATGTCTTCGAAGAGGGGTACATGCGGCCCTATTGGGTGACCTATGAACGCGGCGGCTCCAATGGCAATTCCCGCCTGATGGAGATGTCGGTGCCCGAGATGCAATCGGCGCTGGCGCTGTCGGACATGGAGGCACCGCTGCCCCCGGCCCACTGGGGCGACATGCGCCAGCACGTCTTCTACGGCGCGCTCTACCACTGGTTCGTTATGTTCTGGAACCGGGGCTATCGCAACTTCCGCCCGCATCGCGCCCTGCCGGTAACCAAGGAGTTCCAGCTCTACCTGCGCCGCCTCCTGCTGATGCCGGTGCACGCGATCGACCGGCGCCTGTCTACCCGGCGGGTGCGCACCGGCGGGTTCCCCTATCACCTGGCGCTGCTGCAGCTGGAGCATGACAGCGCCTTTCAGGTCCATTCGCCGTTCTCGACCATGACCGAGTTCCTGGCCCAGGTGATCGAGGGCTTTGCCAGCGGCGCCCCGCGCCATCACCACCTGGTGATCAAGGCCCACCCGCTCGAGGACGGGCGCGTGCCGGTCCGCGCCGAAACCCGCCGCCTCGCCCGGCAGTACGGGTTGCAGGGGCGGGTGCATTACGTGCGCGGCGGCAAGCTGGCACAACTTCTGAATGATGCCCGCAGCGCCGTCACCGTCAATTCCACCGCCGGCCAGCAGGTGCTCTGGCGCGGCATCCCGATCAAGGTGTTCGGCGACGCCGTCTATGCCAAGCCCGAGTTCGTCTCGGGCCAGCCGCTGGCCGATTTCTTTGCCCGCGCCGCGCGGCCCGACAACCGCGCCTACAAGGACTACCGCCGCTTCCTGCTGGAAACCAGCCAGGTGCCCGGCGGGTTCTATTCCCGTCGCGGGCGGCGGCAATTGCTGCGCCAGGTGGTCGACATGATGCTCGCGCGCGAGGATCCTTACGACGCGCTGAAGTCCGGCACAGCGGCACCACGGCAACACCTGCGCGCGGTGACCTGAGCGCCCCTCGCCATGGGACTGGATTTTTATGCTGGATTCCGATAGGTTGTCTGAAAAACCTGAGGCAGAACAAAAAACAGGTCGAGGAGACCGAGCAGTGAAACCCGTGACTTACCGGTGGGCGAAGCCCGTCGCGCTGCTGGCTGCGTTCGCGCTGCTGGCATCATGCGCCTTGCCCCGAGTCGGCCCCAACAAACGCGAAATCTACGCCGGATCCGTCCAGCGAGAGGGCGACGCCTTTGTCGTCTCCGTCAACGACCGCGTGACGCGCGCCACTGCCGTGGTGCCCGCGCTGGGCTTTTCCAAGGCCTTCCAGAGCGCCGGCCGCCTGACCTCGGACACCATCCGCCCCGGCGACATCCTGGGGCTGACCGTCTGGGAAAACGTCGACGACGGGCTGCTGGCCAGCGCCGGCACCAACGCCACAATCCTTGACGAGGTCCAGGTCGACAGCGCCGGCTTCATCTTCGTGCCCTATGCCGGGCGGCTGCGCGCGGCGGGCAACACCCCCGAACGCCTGCGCGAGATGATCACCGAACGGCTGCAAGACCAGACCCCGGACCCGCAGGTCGAGGTGCGCCGCGTCGCCGGTGACGGCTCTACCGTGTCGCTGGTCGGCGCCGTGGGTGCGCCGGGCATCTACCCGATCGAACGGCCGACCCGGACCCTGACCGCGATGCTGGCCCGTGCCGGCGGCGTTGCCATCGAGCCCGAGGTCGCCCAGATCGTCGTCACCCGCGGCGATCAGCAGGGCAAGGTCTGGTTCCAGGACCTGTATGAACATCCCGGCCTCGACATCGCGCTGCGCGGCGGCGACCGCATCCTGGTCGAAGAGGACACCCGCTCGTTCACCGCGCTCGGGGCAACCAGTTCGCAGGCCCGCGTCCAGTTCCAGACCCAGGAACTTTCCGCGCTCGAGGCCATCGCCCAGGTCGGCGGCTTGATCTCCACCTCGTCGGACCCCACCGGCGTCTTCGTGTTCCGCAACGAACCGGCCGAGATCGCCGGTCAGGTGCTTGGCCGTGACGACCTGGTCGGGGCGCAACGCATGGTCTACGTTCTCAACCTGACCGAGCCCAACGGCATGTTCATGGCCCGCGACTTCGTGATCCGCGACGATGACACGCTCTATGTGACCGAGGCGCCCTACGCGCAGTGGACCAAGACCATCTCGCTCATCTCCGGCTCGGTCACCCCGATCTCCAGCATCTCGTCGCTGGCTGACGGCTGACGGGATGACCGGCCCGGATGGCACGGCACAGGCCGGGGGCAATCGCCCCCGGCTTTTCGTTTACAACGGCGGCTTCCTGACCCAACGGCGGATCCGGCGCATTCTGGCGCTGTCAGGCTACCGCATCCGCCTTGGCCGGCCGGGCCCCGAGGACGCCGTCGCCGTCTGGGGCGCCAGCCCGACCGCCCATCGCGGCCTTTCGGTGGCCGCCAAACACGATGTACCGGTGCTGCGGGTCGAGGACGCCTTCCTGCGCTCGTTGCATCCCGGCCGCGCGGGCGAGCCGCCACTCGGCCTCGCGCTCGACTGGTCGGGGGCCCATTTCGATCCCGCCACGCCCTCGGACCTGGAACAGATCCTCGCTACCCACCCGTTGGACGACAGCGCGCTGCTCGACCGCGCCCGCGATGCCATCGCCCGCATCCGCGAGGGCGGCCTGACCAAGTACAGCGGTTTCGACCCCGACGCCGCGATGCCCGAACCGCCCTATGTGCTGGTGATCGACCAGACCCGGGGTGATGCCTCGGTCACCGCCAGCGGCGGCAATGATGCGCTGTTTCGAGAGATGTTGGTCTTTGCCCAACTCGAACACCCCGGCATGCCGGTGGTGATCAAGACGCACCCCGAAACCCGGGCCGGCTATCGCCCCGGGCATTTCGGCCCGCAGGACGAGAACGACCGCATCCGCCTGCTGAGCGATCCGGTCAACCCCTGGGCGCTGATGGAGGGCGCGGTGGGGGTCTATACCGTGTCGTCGCAACTGGGGTTCGAGGCGATCTTTGCCGGCCACAAGCCCCGCGTCTTCGGCCAACCGTTCTATTCCGGCTGGGGCCTGACCGAGGATGAAAACCCGGTCCCGCGCCGCCAGCGCAGCCTGACCCGCGCCCAGCTTTTCGCCGCCGCTATGATACTCTACCCGACCTGGTACGA
Organism: Aquicoccus sp. SU-CL01552; assembly: GCF_040365005.1. Classification (NCBI taxonomy): domain Bacteria; kingdom Pseudomonadati; phylum Pseudomonadota; class Alphaproteobacteria; order Rhodobacterales; family Paracoccaceae; genus Aquicoccus; species Aquicoccus sp. SU-CL01552. Next base: position 143,950 of record NZ_BAABWV010000012.1, read on the forward strand.
CCCCTACCGCGACCGCCTGTGCGAGTTGGAATGCGTGCTCGACACGCTCGAGGCGCAGGTCCGCGCCTGGCGCGAGGACCGGCACGGCTGGACCGCCTCGGGGATGCGGCTGTGGAAGCGCCGGTCGTTGCAGGCGATGTTCGGGCGCCACGAACGGGTGATCTTTTCCGACGACCCGGCCAAGGCCGGGGCGACCGGTCGCCGCCGCATGGTCTGGGCCGCGCGCGCCGATGCACAGGACGGCGCTCGGGACGACGCCGTGCGCGTCGAGGACGGCTTTCTGCGCTCGCGCGGGCTGGGCGCCGAGCTGGTGCCGCCGCTGTCACTGGTGACCGACGATCTGGGCATCTACTACGACCCGCGCCGCCCCTCGCGGCTGGAACAGCTGATCGCGGCCCGCGCCGACCTGCGAACCGATCAACTCCTGCGGGCCGAACGGCTGATCGCCGCGCTCACCGGCGCCGGGCTCAGCAAATACAACCTGGGCGGAAAAACCTACGACCTGCCCCCCGGTCCCCGCATCCTCGTCCCCGGACAGGTCGAGGATGACGCCTCGATCCGTACCGGCGCGGGAGAGGTGAATACCAACCTCGCCTTGTTGCAGGCCGCGCGCACGGCCAACCCGGATGCGGTGATCGTCTACAAACCCCACCCGGACGTCGAGGCCGGGCTGCGCCAGGGCACCACCGAGGTCGGCACGCTGGCCGACGTCATCGCCCCCCACGCCGACCCCGCCGCCCTGCTGGCGCAGGTGGACGAGGTCTGGACCATGACCTCCCTGATCGGGTTCGAGGCACTGTTGCGCGGGGTGCAGGTCACTACCCTCGGCACGCCCTTCTACGCCGGCTGGGGCCTGACCCGCGATCTTGGAAAGGTTCCGGCCCGGCGCCACGCTCGCCCCACCCTCGCCGGGCTGGTGCATGCGACCCTGATCGACTATCCGCGCTACCGCGACCCGCTCACCGGCCTGCCCTGCCCGGTCGAGGTCATCGTCGAACGGTTGCGCAGCGGAACGGTGCCCCGCCCCGGCATCGCCAACCGCACCTTGTCGAAACTGCAGGGGGTGTTTGCCACCTACGCCCACCTCTGGCGCTAGCCCACCGGGCGCGTTACCCGGACCGGGTCCAGCGCAGCATCGCGTCCCCGTCCAGGTTGCGCACCTCCGACAGGGCAAAGCGCGGCGCCTCGGCCAACCGGCCCAGCCCCAGCGCCCCGATCGAGGGCACCCCCTCGGCACCGATCGCCAGCCCGGCGGTGAAGGTGACCAGTTCATCGACCATGTCCTCGGCCAGCAGCGAGGCCGCCAGCGCGCCACCGCCTTCGCAGAACACCCGCGTCAGCCCGGCGGCGCCCAACTGGCGCAGCACGTCCATCGGATCAAGCTGAACGCCCTTCACGCCACAGGGCAACAGGCGCGCGCCCAGCCCCTCCCAGGCGCGGACCCGTTCGGCATCGGCGCAGGGACCATGACAGAGCCACACCGGCACCTCGCCCGCGCCGCGCGCCAACTGACCCATCAGCGGCAGGTCCAGATGCCGCGACACCACCACGCGCACCGGCTGATGCGTCACCCCCAGGTCGCGCACCGTCAGCGACGGATCATCCGCCCGCGCCGTGCCCGCACCCACCATCACCGCATCATGCCGCGCCCGCAGCCCGTGCACCGCGCGCCGCGCCTCCGGTCCGGTAATCCACTTGCTCTCGCCGGTCGCGGTCGCGATCCGCCCGTCGAAACTGGAGGCCAGCTTCAGCGTCACGAACGGCCGGCCCTGCTCGGTGCGCAGGAAAAAACCCGCGTGATCCTGCGCCGCCTGGTCGGCCAGCACGCCGGTGGTCACCTCGATCCCGTTCATGCGCAGCCGCTCGAACCCCTGGCCGGAGACGCGCGGATCGCTGTCCTGCACCGGGGCCACAACCCGCGCGATGCCCGCCTCGATCAGCGCGTCGGCACAGGGCGGCGTCTGGCCATGGTGCGAACAGGGTTCCAGCGTGACATAGGCGGTGGCGCCGCGCGCCGCCGCGCCGGCCTGCGCCAGCGCGATCGGCTCCGCATGCGGCCGCCCGCCCGGCCCGGTCCAGCCGCGCCCAACGATGCGCCCCTCGCGCACGATGACACAGCCCACAGCCGGGTTGGGCCAAGTCCTGCCCTGACCGCGCCGACCCAGCGACAGGGCCAGCGCCATGAACCGTGTATCGGTGGCGCTCACTCGTCCGGGGCCGGGTCTGGGCGCAGCTCGTGAACGAAGCTCTCGAAATCGTCCGCCGCCTGGAAGTTCTTGTAAACGCTGGCAAACCGCACATAGGCAACGGTGTCGATCCGGGCCAGCGCCTCCATCACGATCTCGCCGATCTTCTTCGACGGGATGTCGGTGTCGCCCATGCTCTCCAGCCGCCGCACGATGCCGGAAATCATCTGGTCGATCCGCTCGGGATCGATCGGTCGTTTCTGCATCGAGATGCGGATCGAGCGTTCCAGCTTGTCGCGGTCGAAATCTTCGCGCTTGCCGTTGGTCTTGATCACCACGAGGTCGCGCAGCTGCACCCGCTCATAGGTGGTAAAGCGCCCGCCGCACGCCGGGCAGAACCGCCGCCGCCGGATCGCCGCGTGATCCTCGGCCGGGCGCGAATCCTTGACCTGCGTGTCTATGTTTCCGCAAAACGGGCAGCGCATCTGCCGTCCCCCTCGTCTATTTGAAATGCCTCTCGTTGTGGGCGCTAGGGCACACTTATCCACAACTATAGGCGAGCCGCTAGAGTTTGGGTAGGGGGGAAATGAGACCGCTACAATTAGGCCCCTTCACTGCCCGTGACACGGGGGAAGGCCCCTTTGAACGCGGCGGCACCGACCACCGGTCGGGTCGCGCAACAGCCGCCGCACAAAAGAAAACCGCCCGGTCACGAGGTCAGACCGGGCGGCTTCCGCTTGATCGCTTGACCTGTGGTTACAGTCCCAGCGCCTCGCGAACCTTGCCCAGCGCCGTCGCGAGCAGCTCGGGATTGTCCTTGGCCTTTTCGACCCCGGTTTTCAGCAGGAGTTTCTGCGTCACGTCGAGCGAGGAGTTGTCGATCGCCTCGACCACCTTGTCGGCGTCAAAGCCCGCCACGCTCAGCCAATCGGCAGCACCGGTGGCGCCATCGACGACCGCGTCGGTGGCGGCCTCCGTGGCGGCGCCAACGGCCGCGTCGGCGGCCCCGTCAACGGCGGTTTCGACTGCCCCCGATGCGGTCCCGGCGACCGTATCCGAAACCGTATCCGACACGGCACCGGACACGGCCCCCGAAACGGCGCCGGACACGGTGTCGGTGACCTCTTCGGTGACTCCCTCGATCACCTCGTCAACCTTGTCCCCGGCGGCCTCGACCGCATCCCCGGCCACCTCTTTCGCCACGTCGCCGGCGGTGCCCAGCGCGCTTGCCGCGTCGTCCACGGCCTCTTCGACCGCCTCAGCGGCGTCATCGGCCATATCTTCGACCGCCTCTGCGGCGCCTTCGGCCATGTCTTCGGCTGCCTCTGCGGCGTCATCGACCGCCTCTTCGACGTCCTCCGCCACGGTCTCGACCTCGTCAACGGCCTCCTCGGTGACATCCTCGACTGCGGCGCTATCCTCCACCGCGTCGGGCTCCTCGATCGCCTCCGGTGCCGGCGCGCTCACCGGCTCGGGCGCGGGGGCCTCGGGCGCGGTCTGGTCCTGGTACACATAGTACCCCGCCCCCAGCGCGCCGACGACGATCACCACCCAAATCAGTTTGTTCATTGCACATGTCCTCTTGCAAACTCAGGCCCCGGGCCAGGTATCCGGCCCGCGTTCCGGCGGCCTGTCCGGGGATTTCGGCCCCGGCCACGGATCCGCTCCGGCCATCGCCCCTCACCTGAGGCCTCTCCGATCCGGGTACAAGGGGGAATTCCCCGCGTTTCCGCCCCCTCCGCCCGCAATTTGCCGCTTGAATCGCCGCCCGCCCAAGTTTACCGTGCGAACTCGGATTCCCCTTGAAAACAATCGAAGGAACAAACCCATAGCTCGCAGACCTCACAACGCTCCGCCGACCCGTGACACCGGCCCGCGCGTCAACGACAAGATCCGTGCCCCCGAGATCCGCCTGATCGGAGCCGAAGGCGAGAACGTCGGCGTCGTCTCCCCTGCCAGGGCGATGCAAATGGCCGAAGAGGCCGGGCTCGACCTGGTCGAGATTTCGCCGAACGCCAACCCGCCGGTCTGCAAGATCATGGATTTCGGCAAGTTCAAGTACGAACAGCAAAAGCGCGAGAGCGAAGCCCGCAAGAAGCAGAAGATCATCGAGGTCAAAGAGGTCAAGTTCCGGCCCAACACCGACACGCATGACTACGAAGTCAAGATGCGCAACGTGGTCAAATTCCTCGAGAACGGCGACAAGGTTAAGGTCACCCTGCGCTTCCGCGGTCGCGAAATGGCACACCAGAACCTCGGGCGCGAACTGCTCGAACGCGTCGCCGAGGACGTCAAGGAACTCGGCAAGGTCGAGAACATGCCAAAGATGGAAGGCCGCCAGATGATCATGATGGTCGGCCCGCTTCCGCAGAAGTAACGCCCCGTCACGGCACCAAAGATACCCGGCCCCCGCCCACGCGGGGGCTTTTTCATGTCAGGGAGCCGGACCGCATCCTGCTCCCTGCCCCTGTCATCCCGGACCTGATCCTGTCATCCCGGACCTGATCCGGGACCCCACGCCAAACCCCCGGCACAAAGGCCGGGGGGACAGGGTGCGACGACCGGCTGGACAGGCCGTGAAACGGCCCGCCCTGCGCCTTACTTGCCGCCGTCCATCGCCGTCTTGCCCATCTCGATGAGCTTGCCGGTCTCCTCGCTGTAGCGGTTGATCATGCGCTGCAGGAACTCGCCCTGGATCTCGTGCATCTCCTTGAGATCCTTGCAATGCAGCAGCTTGTGATACAGCTCCACGTCCGCCTGCACCCGCTGGGTATAGAACTCCAGCATCTCGGTGCCCATGTCGCTCATCCGCTCCATCCAGTCGCCGCCCATGAACGCCATCGCGTTCATGCCCATCTTCTGGTACATCGCCGTCAGGTCCGCCATCGCCTGGGTGGCGCTGGCGAGGTTGTCGTCGGGCGTCGTCTTGGTCGTCTTCCTGGTTGCCATTCTCGGCCTCCTATTCGGTTGCCGGGCCGGTCCGACCGGCCCGATGCAGTTGCAAGAACTCACTCGCTCCAATCATGCACATGAACATCCTTGCCGGAATGCTCTTTCATGATCTGCACCGCCAGGCGCTGCTTTTCTGCATCCGAAACGCGCACCCAGAGCAGAATGCCGCCGTTCTCGATCTGCGCCTGGTAGTAATCGCGGTGATGCTTGTCGGCGCGCCGCGCCAGCAGCGCCCCCACCACGGCCGAAGGGCCGCCCCCGATGGCGATCGCCGCGATCGAGGCGGCCAGCGTGCTGGCCGGGTTCAGCATCGCCAGCATCGCGATGTAGGAGCCGAGGAAAAAGAAGCCGCCGGCAATGCCGCCCTCCAGCTCGCCCATCGCCTCTTCCGAAACAAAGGCCGCCCGCGGCGCCCGCGGGTCGTCTTCAAGGTCCTTGGCCTGCCAATAGGTCTTGCCGAGCTTTTCCTCGATGGCGCCCTTGCCGCCCAGCAGGCTGATGTCATGGCGACTGAACCCCGCGATCATCAGGTCATAGATCGCCTGTTGCAGGGTCTCGAAACTGTCGAACACCCCGACCGCCTCGGGAATGTCGATATAGGTGGTCTTGTCTCCGGTCATCGTCGCGCGCCCTCCTCGGCTTTCAGCAGGGCCATCCTACACGCGAACGACCCCGGCCGGATTGAGCCATGTCAATCCAGCCGGGGCATGGCCTCACAGCATCGCCGCAACCGCGCGCTTGGTCATCACCTTGACCAGATGCGCCCGGTATTCCTTGCTGCCGTGCATGTCGCCGATCATGTTCGCCGGGTTGATCGCCAGGTCCATCAGCGCGTCGGTGCGGAAATCATGGTTCAGCGCCGCCTCCGCCTCGGTCCAGCGGAACACGCCCTCCTCCGAGGCGCCGGTCACCGCCACCCGCACGCCATCGGCATATTTCGCGGCAAAGACCCCGACCAGCGCAAAACGCGAGGCCGGCTGCTCGAACTTCTGGTAGCTCGCCGCCTGCGGCACCGGAAAGCGCACCTCGGTGATGATCTCGCCCTCTTCCAGCGCGGTGGTGAACATGCCCTGGAAATAATCGTCGGCAGCGATCTCGCGGGTGTTGGTCACGATGGTCGCGCCCGAGCCCAGCGCCGCCGAGGGATAACAGGCCGAGGGGTCGTTGTTGGCCAGGCTGCCGCCGATGGTGCCCCGGTTGCGCACTGCCGGATCGCCGATATTGCCCGCCAGCGCCGCCAGCGCCGGATAGGCCCCGGCCTGTGCGGCCACCGTGGCATGGGTGGTGCCGCCGCCGATGGTGACGGTGCCGCTGGCAGCGCTGACACCCTGCATCTCGGCGATCCCCGTCAGGCTCACCAGCTTCGACGGCATTGCCAGCCGCTGCTTCAGCGTCGGGATCAGGGTCTGCCCCCCGCCCAGCGCCTGCGCCTCCTCCATGCCCAGCGCCGCCACCGCGTCGGCCACCGTCGCGGGCTTCTCGAACTCGAAATTGTACATCTCGCTCATCCTTCCCGAAGATCCCGGGGCCGCGCCCCGCCTTCTTCTCTTTTCAAATACTCCGGGGGTCCGGGGGCAGCGCCCCCGGTCCCGCCCTCGATCAGCCGTGCATCGCCTGCCAGACCCGGCTCGGGCTCAGCGGCATGTCGATATGGGTCACGTCGCGTCCGGCCGATTGCAGCGCATCGACCACCGCGTTGACCACCGCCGGCGGGCTGCCGATGGCGCCGGCCTCGCCACAGCCCTTGACCCCCAGCGGGTTGTGGGTGCAGGGCGTCTGGCAGGAATGATCGACGCTGTAGAACGGCACGTCATCGGCGCGCGGCATGGCATAATCCATGTAGGACGCGCTCAGCAGCTGGCCGTTCTCGTCATAGACCGCCCCCTCCAGCAGCGCCTGCCCGATGCCCTGGGCCAGCCCGCCGTGGACCTGCCCCTCGACGATCATCGGGTTGACCACGTTGCCGAAATCATCCGCCGCCGCGAACCGCTCGATGGTGACCTTGCCGGTCTCGGGATCGACCTCCACCTCGCAGGCATAGGCACCCGAGGGATAGGTGAAGTTGGCCGGGTCATAGAACGCGGTCTCCTCCAGCCCCGGCTCGATCTCTTCCAGCGGGTAGTTGTGCGGCACATAGGCGGCCAGGCAGACATCGCCCCAGGCCACCGATTTGTCGGTGCCCGCGACGCTGAACGCCCCGTCCTTCAGCTCGATATCGGCCTCGGCGGCTTCCATCAGGTGCGCCGCGATCTTCTTGGCCTTGGCGATGATCTTCTCGGTCGCCCGGAACATCGCCGAGCCGCCCACCGCAAGGCTGCGCGAGCCATAGGTGCCCATGCCCATCGGCGTGTTGGCGGTGTCGCCGTGCACGATCTCGACCATGCTCTCGTCGATGCCGATCATCTCGGCGATCACCTGCGGAAAGCTGGTCTCATGGCCCTGGCCGTGGCTGTGGCTGCCGGTCATCACCACCAGGCCGCCGGTGGCATTGACCCGCACCGTGGCGCTCTCGTACAGCCCCGCGCGTGCGCCCAACTGGCCGACAAGGTTGCTGGGCGCGATGCCGCAGGCCTCGATGTAGCAGTTGACGCCAAGCCCGCGCAGCTTGCCCTTGGCCTCGCTCGCCTCCCGGCGCTTGGCAAAGCCCTTGAAGTCGCCCATCTCCTCCAGCTTGTCCATCGTCGCATTGTAATCGCCGGTGTCATATTCCACCGCCACCGGGGTGGCATAGGGAAACTCGGTGATGAAGTTCTGCCGCCGCAGCGCGATCGGGTCCACGCCCAGCTCTCGCGCCGCCTTGTCGATCACCCGCTCCAGCTGATAGGTGGCCTCCGGCCGCCCGGCGCCGCGATAGGCATCGACCGGCACCGTGTTGGTGAACACCGCCTTGACGTTCACGTAGATCAGCGGCGTCTTGTAGTTGCCCGCCATCAGCGTGCCATGCAGCCAGGTCGGAACCGAGGGCGCGAAGGTGCTCAGATAGGCCCCCATGTTGGCCAGCGTATCGGTGCGCAGCGCGGTGAAATTGTTGTCGGCGTCCAGCGCCAGTTCGATCTTGGTCACGTGATCGCGCCCATGCGCGTCCGAGATGAACGCCTCGGAGCGGCTGGCGGTCCATTTCACCGGCCGGTTCAGCGCCTTGGCCGCAAAGGTACAGAACGCCTCCTCGGCATAGTGAAAGATCTTGGTGCCGAAACCGCCGCCCACGTCCGGCGCCACCACACGCAGCTTGTGCTCGGGAATGCCCAGGACAAAGGCCCCCATCAACAGCCGGATCACATGCGGGTTCTGGCTGGTGGTATACAGCGTGCTGTCGTCGCTGGCGCGGTTGTAATCGCCCACCGCCACGCGCGGCTCCATCGGGTTGGCGATCAGCCGGTTGTTGACCAGTTCCAGCGTGGTCACATGCGCCGCCTTCTGAAACGCCTCCTCGACCGCCGCCTTGTTCTCCTCGACGAAGCCCCAGTCATAGCACAGGTTGCTGGTCAGATCATCGTGCACCTTGGGCGCGCCATCCTCCAGCGCCGCCTTCATGTCCACGACCGCCGGCAGATCCTCGAGGTCGACCTCGATTGCCTCGGCGGCATCGCGGGCCTGTTCGCGGGTCTCGGCAACGACGGCGGCGATCGGATCGCCCACGTGCCGCACCTTGCCCTGCGCCAGAACCGGGTGCGCCGGCTCCTGCATCGGTTGGCCGTGCCTGTCGGTCACCTGCCAGCCGCAGGGAATGCTGCCGACGCCTTCGAAATCCGCGCCGGTAAAGATGCGCAGAACGCCGGGCATCGCCGCCGCCGCCGTGGTGTCGATCCCGTTGATCTTTCCGTGCGCCAGGTCCGAGCGCAGGAAATGCACATAGGCCTGGCCCCTGATGTTGATGTCGTCCGTGTAATTCCCGGTTCCGCTCAGGAACCTTACGTCTTCGCGCCGCTTGGGGCTGGCGCCGATACCGTGATCCTTCGGCATGTCTCGTGTCTCCTCCCTGTGATGGATAAGCGGCCCGCGCTGCCCCTGCGTTCCATGCAGGCGTCAGGGCCGGGCGCCGCCCTCCGTCATGTCCCTGTCATTCCGCCGCGATGGCGCTCACGTCCTGTCCGCTGGCCGCCATGATCGCCTTGACGATGTTGTGATAGCCGGTGCAGCGGCAGATGTTCCCCTCCAGGTAATCGCGAATCTCCGCCTCGCTGGGCTTGGGATTTTCCTTGAGCAGCGCCGCCGCGCTCATCACCATGCCCGGCGTGCAGAAGCCGCACTGCAACCCGTGATGATCCTGGAACGCCTGCTGGATCGCGTTCAGTGTCCCGTCCGGGGCGGCCTGCCCCTCGATAGTGGCCACATCCGCGCCCTCGGCCTCCAGCGCCAGCATGGTGCAGCTTTTCACCGCCGCACCGTCCACATGCACCACGCAGGCGCCGCACTGGCTGGTATCGCAACCCACGTGAGTGCCGGTCATCTCCAGCTGCTCGCGCAGGAACGACGACAACAGCGTCCGCCCCTCCACGTCGCCGCTGACGGGCTTGCCGTTCACGGTCATCGAGACCTGTGTCATGAATTCCTCCCAATTGATCAACTCGTCTGTCGAGGCGAGTTAAACACGCGGATGCCGCGTTGAGAACTGAAATCTTCGGTTGAATTTCCCATGGTGCCACAACCCGCCGACAAGGCACCGAGGGGCTGAGCCAAGTTGAGGCCAAGGCGCGCGGATCGTGACGCTTGTTCGTGGGGAAACCGGCAAGACTCCGTATGCCCTCCCCTTGCGCGCCCCTTGCATGACGTGGCCCCCGAAATCGCCTTTCGACAGCACCCCGGCCCTTCCCCCGACCTGTCGCCCCGGCCTCCGAGCCGGGGTCCGAGCACGGGAGCAACGCGACGCCGATCCGAATTGTACAAAACACACCTAAAATACCCCAACCGGGCCGACACGACCCTTTTGGACAGGCCCAAATCGTACAAAATGGTCCCGAAATCCTACGAAACAGCCTTGCGCCCGGCCCGTGGCTGTGGCCGTGTCGGGATCTCCTTGAGCAGCCCGCCAACCCCCATCGCCGCGATATCGTCGGCCGTCACCTCAAGCCCGCAGGCGACCCGGCTCAGCACCCAATCCGCCCCGTTCAGCGCGGGCGAGCGCGCGCAGCCCGGCAGACCGATCACCGGACGCCCGGATAATTCACCCAAAAACAAAAGGTTACCCGGATCGACCGGCATCCCGAACCGCTCCACTCGGCCGCCCGCCCGGCGCAGCGCCAGCGGCGCGACATCGTCGATATCCATCGTCGCCGAGCCGGTCAGCACCAGCACCATCTGCCCCTCGGCCCGCTTTATCGCATCAGCCAGTTCCTCGGTGTCATGCGCCACGGAAACACACTCAACCATCTGAATTTCCAACGCTTTCAGACGCGCGCCGATCACCCTCCGGCCCTTGTCCTCGCTCGGTCCACCCGGCACCCCGGTGATGATGAGCGTGGCCGTCTCATAGGCCGGCCGGGCCAGCCGGATCGCCCCGCGCGCCGCATCACAAGCGCCTCTAACCTCTTGTTCTGAAACCGCAAAAGAGATCACCTTGATCGTCGCCACCATGCCGCCCGGCGCCATCTGCTGACACTCCGGCACCGTCGCGATGGTGATCATCGGCGCCACCCGGTTGAACGCCTCCAGCGCCGCCACGTCCAGACAGGCTACCCCCGCCCCGTTCGCCACCACGTTCACCCGCCCGGTGAACGGTGCCGTCAGCCGAAGCCCGACCGCTTCCGGATCGGGCACCAGCGCGGCGGCGAGCCGGCCGGCCGCCGCGTTCTCATGCACGTCTCCGGGGTCCAGCCGGGCGACAATCACCTCCTCGACCCCAGCTGCGCGAAGCTGATCGACGTGTTCAGCTTCCAGCGCCAAGCCCTTCTTCAATCTATGTTTTCCAAGCTTGACGGAATGCGCGAGAAGGGCCCCCTCGGCCTGTGAAACCGCGACCGGGCCGAACTTCATTCCGCCCGTCCGCGCAGCACCGCCGTCATCTCCGCGAGGATCGAAACGGCGATCTCCGCCGGCCCGGCGGCGCCGATATCAAGGCCGATCGGCCCGTGAATCCGCCCGATCTCCGCCTCGGTGAACCCCTCCGCCTTCATTCGCTCCACCCTCTTGGCATGGGTCCGGGTCGAGCCGAGCGCACCGATGTAGAAACACGCCGCCCGCAACCCCGCCTCCAGCGCCGGATCGTCCAGTTTCGGATCGTGGGTCAGCAGCACCAGCGCGGTCCGCGCATCCAGCCCCAGGTGCGCGACCGCCTCGTCGGGCCAGTCGTGCAACAGGGTCACGTCGGGAAACCGAGCGGGCGAAGCAAAGGTCTCGCGTGGGTCGATCACGGTGGCGTCATAGCCCGCGATGCGTGCCATCGGCACCAGCGCCTGGGCGATGTGAACGGCCCCGACCACGATCAGGCGCAGCGGGGGATTATGAATGGAAACAAAGGTTTGCCCGTCATCTTCAAAGCCGGAACGATCCATCCGCATGCGTTCGGGATAGGCATCGTGCAACAGCCGGCGTACCCCGTCCGCGAGGTTCACCTCATAGGCCACCGCCTGCCGGTCGGCGCGCGCCGCGACCAGTTCGGCCAGCAGATCCTCGGGCATGGCCGTGCCCACCGGTTCGACCAGCACCCGGATGGTGCCGCCACAGGCCAGCCCGACAGCAAAAGCATCGCCGTCGCTCACCCCAAATTCCAGCATCCGGTGTTCGCCCGCCTCCATCGCCTCCTGCGCCTCGACGATCACCGCGCCCTCGACACAGCCGCCCGAGACCGATCCGGCAATCTCGCCATCGCCGGAGATCGCCAGTTGCGCCCCCACCCGGCGCGGGGCGCTGCCCCAGGTCTCGACCACGGTGGCCAGTGCCGCGCCGCGCCCGGCGCGGTGCCAGGCAAGGGCGGTTTCGGGAATGGTATCAAAGGTATCGGTCATGATCGCTCCCATGATGCGGGTCAGGGGGCAATCGTTGCCTGACCGGCGCAGATCACCATAGGCGATGCAAGTCTCTTGCGGCAAGATGGTGGTGCATGCGGTCGGCGTCCCGACCGGCCGCCGGTCGCAATCAGGATCCAAGACCGGGGCGTAGCTGGTTGGTATACTTGAAAAAAGCGGCCCGGCAGGAACACGCAAACCGGGTCGCCAAGGCGTGGTCGCCGGGGACGACCACGATCCCGGGGCCAGTCAGGCCCCGGAATTCCGATGTCATTCGGCGGGTTGATGCGCCGCGCCGCCGTGCTGGCCGGCCAAGCGATCCGGCAGCGCAAAGGCAAGCGCGACAAAACCCAGCCCCAGAACGATGCCAAGGATGTCCCCCGGCAGGGCGGTGAGGCCATCGAACTTCGATCCCGGAACGGTGCCCAGGGTCACCTTGCCCCCGGCGAAACTGTCGAGCAGCCCCGATGCCTTCCACGACGGGTAGGTCACCATGTAGGCCGCCGCCCCCAGCAACCCGCCGGCGATGAAGAACAGCGCATCCTTGCGACCGGCCCCCGCCGCGACCACGCCGGTGCCGGGGCAGAAGCCGGCCAGCGCCCAGCCGGCGCCCAGCATCAACCCGCCGATGAAGACGCCGATATAGGCCGCCTTGACCGACATGTGCCCGACCTCGACAAGGCCCAGCATCTGGCCGCCAAACATCAGCACCGAGCCGACACCGATGGCCAGCAGGATGGTCTTGGCCAGCGCAAGGTTGGTCAGGTTCAGCATCCGCCCGATGATCGTCGGATTGGTGGCGCCGACCCGGTCGAGCACGAAGCCGAACAGGCCGCCGATGACAACTGCGAGAATGATCGAGGTCATGGCTCAGGCCTCCTTCTTGTAAAGCAACATGGCCACCGGCACCGCCGCCGCGAAGGCGCCCAGCGCAAAGATGTAGCCCGAGAGCGAGGTCTGCATCATGCCCGACATCATGTGCCCCGAGGTACAGCCGCCGGCCAGCCGCGCGCCGTAAAGCACGATGAACCCGCCGATGAAGACCGCGATGTTGCGCTTGGCCGCGCTATCCCCGAAGTTGGCACGCCAGAGCGCCGGCATGGTCTTTTCCGCCGTGTCCAGCCCGCCGCGCAGCATCACCGAGACAAAACCGCCAACGACCATCGCGATCACGAAGACAAAGCTGTAGTTCAGCGGGTTGGCGACCGACTTGGCGTATTTTCCGCCCGACTTGGCCAGATAGGCGTTGGTCGAGGTATAGCCCTCGTCCGTTTGCGTCACCAAGTCGGGGTTCGCCAGGTCGGCGATGATCCCGTCGAGGATGACGAATTGTGTCGAGACACCGATCGGCTTGACCAGCAGGACCGCGGCGAAGAACACCAGCCCCAGCAGCAAGCCGCCGATTTTCCAGTTCAGCGTCATGTCCATTCCTTTCGCAAAAATGCTTCATTGTGCGAAAGTATTAATCACATTCCAATTACGGAATGATTCAGATCAAGTACGGATTGGAGCGAACGTGGGTGTACAGGGGGAATCACCCCGCTAGAGCAGTGCCATCAGCCGCGCCTTGTCGCCCGGATCGTCGCGGCGTGACAGCGCCTCGGCCAGATCCTCCAGCGCGGCGATGTTATGACCAGCGCGAAAACTGTCCACATGGGGCAGCATGGCGGCGATGCCCTGCGCCTTTGGCGCAAAACCGTCCCAGCGCAACAGCGGGTTGAGCCAGATCAACTGCCGCGAGGAGAGGTGCAGCCGCTCGACCTCGCGGGCAAGCTGGTCGGGGTCGTCGCGGTCAAGCCCGTCGGTGATCAGCAGCACCACCGCCCCCTGCCCCATCACCCGGCGCGACCAGTCGCGGTTGAACTGATGCAGGCATTCACCGATCCGCGTCCCCCCCTCCCAGTCTTGCGCCTCGGCGCCGGCGGCGGCGAGGGCGGCATCGACATCGCGCTGGCGTAGGTGACGGGTGATGTTGGTCAGCCGCGTGCCGAAGGTAAAGGCATGCACCTTGGCCCAGCCCTGCCCCCGAGCGTTGGAGACCGCGTGCAGGAAATGCAGCACCATGCGGCTGTACTGGCTCATCGAGCCGGAAATGTCGCAAAGCACCACCAGGTTGGGCCAGCGCGGGCGTGGCTCGACCCGGTGCAAGCGGCCCATCTCGCCGCCGCGCCGCATCGCCTCGCGCAGGGATCGGCGCAGGTCATAGCGATGGCCGCCATGGCTGGCTTGTGCCCGGCGCGAGGCGATCGGTTTCACCGGCAGGGTCAGGCGGGCCAACATGCGCTTGGCGCGGGCGATCTCCTCGGTGCTCATCTGTTCGAAATCGAGGCTGCGCAGCCTCTCCTCGCCCGACATGGTGCGCGAGGCGTCGATCTCGATCTGGACCTCTTCCTCGCGCCGGGGGTCCTCGACCTCGGGCAGGTCGAGCTCGGCCCCGTCGAGCAGCGCCTCAGCGGCGCGTTTCTCGGCGGCCTGCGCCGCACGCTCCTCCTGCACGCCGCGCACGGCGGGCAGCATCATCGCCATCATGTGCTCCATGAAGCGCGGATCGCGCCAGTAGAGGCGGAACACCTGGGCAAACACCGTGGCCTGTTCCGGGCGCGAGACGAAACAGGCGCGCAGGGTATAGAAGAAATCGCTCTTCGAGGTGAACCCCGCCGCCTCGACCGCGCGGATCGCGTCGATCACCCGCCCGGTCCCGATCGGCAGCCCGGCCTTGCGCAGGGCCCGGGCGAACCAGAGGATATTGTCGCTGAGCTTGCCGTTTTCCGGGATGTCGAGGGCGGGGTATTCAGGCATGGTGCGAAGGCCTCACGCCGGGGCCAGTTCGGCGCGCACCTCGTCGAGGATTCGCTTGGCCTCGCCGCCCTGGAGGCGCTGGATATCGTCTTGGTACTTCAGGATCGCGCCAAGGGTGTCGGCGATCACCTCGGGGCTGAGGGTGATCACATCGAGCGCCAGCAGGCACTTGGCCCAGTCGATGGTCTCAGCCACGCCCGGTTTCTTGAACAGATCCTCGGTCCGCAGTTTCTGGACAAAGGCCACCACCTCGCGGCTGAGGGTTTCGGTGGCCTCGGGGGCGCGGGCGTGCAGGATCTCGATCTCGCGGTCGAAATCCGGGTAATCGACCCAGTGATAGAGGCAGCGACGCTTGAGCGCGTCATGCACCTCGCGCGTGCGGTTGGAGGTAAGGATGACGATCGGGGCCTCGGGGGCGGCGATGGTGCCAAGCTCGGGGATCGTCACCTGGTAATCCGAGAGCGCCTCGAGCAGGAAGGCCTCGAAGGGTTCGTCGGTGCGGTCGATCTCGTCGATCAGCAGCACCGGCGCGCCATGCTCATCCGGGCGCATCGCCTGCAGCAAGGGGCGTTCGACAAGGTAGTCGGGGCCGAACAACTCTCGCCGCAACAGGTCGCGGTCGGCGTTGCCCTCGGCCTCGGCGGTGCGGATCGCGATCATCTGGGCGGGAAAGTTCCACTCGTAGACCGCGCTGGCGGCGTCCAGCCCCTCGTAGCATTGCAGCCGGATCAGCCGCCGGCCCAGCGCCGCGGCCAGCGCCTTGGCGATCTCGGTCTTGCCGGTGCCGGCCTCGCCTTCGAGGAACAGCGGTCGGCCCAGTTTCAGCGCCAGAAAGGCGACCGTGCCCAGCGCCCGGCCACAGACATAGTCCTGCCCGGCCAGTTGCGCCTGCACCTCGTCGATGGATTGCGGTTTCTGCATGCGGTCCCTCCCTCGTACCGAGGAGGGCATGAGACAGCGCCAGCGTCAAGCCGTTGACCGGCCGACCGCCCCGCCTGATGTTGACGGGCCGCGCGCAAGCTGCGATGATTCGCGCAACAAGATGCGGGCGCGGCACAGGCGTCCGTCGGGGCAGACGGAAACCATCGGCGGCACGATCACCCGCCGGGCTGAGGAGGCAACATGCGGATCACCGCGGTGACCTGCGTGAAGAACGAGGGGCCATTCCTGCTGGAATGGATCGCCTTCAACCAGCTGATCGGGGTCACCGACCACCTGTTCTATTCAAACGATTGCGACGACGGCACTGACCGGCTGCTGGATGCGCTGGCCGCGCGCGGCATCCTGCGGCACCTGCCCAATCCGGCCAAGGGGCGCAACTACCAGATGGAGGCGCTGAAGCACGCCGCGCACCAGCAGGTGGTGAAACAGGCTGACTGGGTCTGGATCGCCGATGTGGACGAGTTCCTGAACATCCATGTCGGGGATCACACCATTCCCGCGCTGATCGCGGCCTGTCATGATCCGCAGGCGATCTCGGTCAGTTTCCAGTTCTTTGCCAACGGTGGAATCGAGACCTTCGAGGATGCGCCGGTGATCGAACAGTTCACCCGCAGCCACGATCCGGACATCTGGTGCGGCGACCTCGCGTCTGAGGTCAAGACACTGGTGCGCAAGGATTTTCCCTTGCAGTACTTTGGCGCGCACCGCCCCTTTTTCAAACGCGGGCTGGCACGGGATCAGCGGCCGCACTGGACCGACGGGTCGGGTCGAACCGTGCCGTACAAGTTCCTGGTGGCCGCCAATCCCGACCGCATCCGCAAGTTTCCCGCCAAGGGCGCGCGCGATTTCGCGACGCTGAACCATTACGCGCTGCGCTCGCTCGACAGCTACCTGGTCAAGAACGACCGCGGCGACGTCAACCGGGAACACCGCGCCTTTGACGATACCTATTGGCGCGAGCGCAACGACCCGGCCTGGCAGGACAAGAGCATCCACCGCTACCTTCCGGCCCTGAACGAGGCGCTTGCGGAAATGAAATCCGACCCCGAGATCGGCGCGCTGCATGACGAGGCAGTTCAACTGCATCGGACGAAACGCGACGCCCTGCTGGAGCAGCCCGCCTATCGCCGGATGCGCGACCAGTTGCGCGCGGCGCCGGTGCTGCCGCCGAAAGAGGCCGCGATGCTGGAGCGGCTGGGGATTAGCTGATGCGAATTTACCTGCATATCGGCCCGCAATACATGGGCGCCCACCGGCTGCATCACCTGCTGGACGCCAAGCGCGCGCAGCTCAGGGGCAAGGGCATCCTGTTTCCCCGCTCCCCGGGATCCCGGAACCACACCCGGCTGTTCATGGCGGTGAGCGATCCCGATCATATCGACCCGCTGCGGTTCAATCGCGGTTTCATCACGCCGGACAAGCAGGCGAAGATGCTTGCCATGTTGGGTCGGACCCTGGCCGAGGACGTCGACAAGGCACGGCCCGAGGCGCTGATCCTTGCCGCCGAGCAACTGGGAAGTTCCCTGCACCGCCGGTCGGAACTGGAGCGGCTCAAGGCGCTGCTGACCCCGCTGTCAGAGGATATCCGCATCGTCGCCCATGTGGACGAGCCGGCCCGCGCGCTGGCCCGCATCTATGCCGGGCAGGTGATGGAGGGGCGCGCCGCGCCGCTGAGCCGAGAGGTGGAGATGGCCGGTGCGGGCGGTGACTGGTGGAAGGACAGCCTTGCCGCCGCGCCCGAGGCCGACCCTGCGGGCGGGCAGTTCCTGGAAACCCAGGCGCCGCCGTTCTGGCTGGACTATGCCGCCCTTGTGCGGTTCTGGGAGGGCGTGTTCGGCGCCGGATCGGTGACGCTGCGCCCGCATGACCCGGCCCGGATTTACGGTGCGGAGGCGACGGAGGAGTTGCGCGCCGCGTTCGATATCGTGCCCACCCTTGGAAAAGCCGATCCGTCGATCGCTCCGGCCCCGCCCTCGGCCGCGACACTGACCCGGGCCCGGTTTCTCAATACCCTGTTGCTCAAGGTTCTGGAGGACCGAAAGCGCATCCTGCCGCGCCCGATGTGGCGCGGGTTCCTCGACGAGATCGCCATCGACGGCGCGCCGCTCTCCCCCGGTGCTCTGGCCCCTGTCTCGGCCCGGTTCGCCGCGGATGGTGCCACCCTGGTCAAGGCACATCCCGCGCTGAACCCGGAGACCTTCCGGCCCGATCCCGCTCTGCCCGACTGGCAGGAGGCCGACCCGGAGCGCGGCTATCGCGCCTCGCACTACCTGCTGGCCTTCCTGCCCCGGATCGACAAGCTCTCGAAGGAAGAGCGCGAGGGGAAGCACGCGGACCTGGCGCAGGTGAACGGCCATGCGCCGGAAAAGGCAAAGCACGGGACGAAGGACAGCGGCGTATTGAGCGCGATCGCCCAACGTCTTTTGCCGCCGGTCGCGGTCGAGAAGTTCCATCACCTGAAAACCTCGCCCTATGCGCCGCACAACCGGCTGGGCGCGGTCAACGAAGAGGAACTGGCCGCCGCTTTTGCGCCAGCCCGGAAAAGAACCCTGGCCGAGGGGTCCTCGGGCAACGTCATCGTCGGCTGCATGAAGAACGAGGCACCCTATATCATCGAATGGGTCGCCTATCACCGAGCCATCGGCATCGACAATTTCCTGATCTACACCAATGACTGCACCGACGGCACCGACGAGATCCTGGGCCGGCTGCAGCAGATGGGCGTGCTCGAGCACCGCAACAACGACGAATGGCGCGGCCAGTCGCCCCAGCAGCACGCGCTGAACATGTCGCTGAAAGAGCCGGTCGTGCGCAACGCCGAATGGCTGCTGCATATCGACGTGGACGAGTTCGTGAACGTGCGCTGCGGCAACGGCACCCTGCAGGATTTCTTTGACCGGGTGCCGCAGGCCACCAACGTGGCGATGACATGGCGGCTGTTCGGCCATAGCGGCGTGCACCGGATCGAGGATGATTTCGTGATCGGCCAGTTCGACCGCTGCGCGCCGACATTCTGCCCCAAGCCGCACACGGTCTGGGGGTTCAAGACGATGTTCCGCAACATCGGCGCCTATCAGAAGATGAGCTGTCACCGCCCCAACAAGCTGTTGGAGGACCAGCGAGACAAGGTGCTCTGGGTCAACGGGTCGGGACAGGACATCACCAAGGAGACGGTGGACAACGGCTGGCGCAGCTCGAAAGGCTCGGTCGGCTATGACCTGCTGCAACTCAATCACTATGCGCTGCGCTCGGCTGACAGTTTCCTGATCAAGCGACAGCGCGGGCGCGCCCTGCACGTGGACCGCTCGATCGGGTTGAATTACTGGATCCGGATGGACTGGGACGACGCCCGCGACGTGACGATCCAGCGCAACCTGCCGCGCCTGCGGCACGAGTACGACCAGTTGATGGCAGACGACCGGCTGCGCACCCTGCACGAAAAGGGGCTGGCCTGGCATCACGCCAAGGCCGCCGAGTTGCACGCCACGCCCGAGTTCGAGGATCTGTACCGCCAGGCGCTGGAGATCCGCCTGACCGGGACCGAGCGCGCCGCCTATGCGCTGGCGCTCGACATGGAAAGCTGAGCGACGCGATGCCAAGTCACCCGAAACGCATCCTTGCCGTGCTGACGGTGCGCAACGAGGGGGCCTTTCTGCTGGAGTGGCTGGCCCATCACCGCGCCGTCGGCTTTACCGATTTCATCGTGCTTTCGAACGATTGCCAGGACGGCACCGACGCGATGCTCGACCGGCTGGACGAGATGGGCTGGCTGGTGCACCTGCGCAACGATGGCCCCCATGACGAAGGCGGCATCCAGTTCACCGGGCTCAAGCTGGCCGACCGGCACAAGCGGATGAAAAAGGCCGACTGGATCATGACCCTGGACATCGACGAATTCGTCAATGTCCATGTCGGCGACCACACGCTCGCGGCGCTGTTCGAGGCGCTGCCCAAGGCCACGGCGATCACCCTGACCTGGCGGTTGTTCGGCAACACCGACACGGTCCGCTTCCGCGACCATCCGATCACCGAGAGCTTCACCCGCTGCGCGCCGGCGGTGATGTACTGGCCCTGGCGGGCGGCGATGTTCAAGACGCTCTATCGCAACGACGGCACCTACCGGAAGCTCGGCGTGCATCGCCCGCGCGCCCCCGACAAGGAGAAGCTGGACCAGGCGCAGTGGTACGATGGCGAGGGTCGCAAGCTGGAGGACCAGTTCAAGCACACCCGCGTGTTCAATACCTATGGCCGATCGAACTATGCGCTGGCACAGCTCAACCATTACGCGCTCGGGTCGATGGAAAGTTTCATCCTCAAGGCCGACCGGGGCCGCGCGGTGCATTCCGACCACATGCTCGACGTGGATTACTGGGTGGAGCGGAATTTCAACACGGAGATCGACACCAGCATCCGGCAGACTGCCCCACTCAGCAGGCCGCTGCGCGAAGAGTTGCACGCCGACGCCGAGCTTGGCCGGCTGCACGCCGAGGCGGTCGCCTGGCGCAAGGCGCGCTTTCTGGAACTGATGGAGCAGGAACCCTACCGCGCCCTGTTCGCCCGGCTGTTGATGACCCCGCCGTCGCGGCCGATCTCGCTGAACTCTGCGCGCACTCTCGCCGGGTTCGCCAATGTCGGGCAGATGAAGGGAGCATAGCGCCGCGAGGACGGGGACGATCCGCGGCACAGCACGCCTTCACATTCCGGTGCCGCCGAAATATGCCCTGGGGCGAATGCGAAATCACGGGAAAATCCGAACATGTCTCTTGCCGTCACCGCGCTTTATGCCGGCCTTCTGGGCCTTTTCTACGTCTTGCTCAGCTTCTGGGTCGTCAAGGTCCGCGTAAAGCAGAAGGTCGCCAGCGGCGACAACGGCAACCCGGTGATGCAGAACGCCATGCGCACCCATGCCAACTTTGCTGAATACGTTCCGATGGGGTTGATCCTGATCGGGCTGGGCGAGGCCCAGGGCATGCCCGCCGTGGCGACCCACACGCTGGGTGCCGCGCTGCTGGTGGCGCGGGTGATGCATGGGTTCGGCATGGGGCGCATGCCCCACACCCCGGCCCTGCGCGGCGGCGGGGCGGCCTTGACCTTCCTCGTGCTGCTGGTGGCCGCGCTTGCCAATATCGGTCACGCGGTGCTCTGAGGCCCGTCGGTTTCCGGCCGGCCCACCACGGAACCACCCGGAAACCGACCCGAGAATTTCGCAATTTGGCCACACTCCGCGCCTAGCCTGACCGTGAAGAAAACCGGCCCGACACGCGGCCGGAGAAATGAGGGCGGCATGACACGGGACCAGGACAGGCAGGACGACAAACAGGACGACCGGCAGGACGATGCGGGGTTGGGTGACGCAGCCCCGGATAACGAAGACTTGGTCACAGAGGACCTAGATGACGCGGGGCTGGACGACGATGGCCCCGACGACGAGGGGGGCATCGACGTCTCTCTCGCCGACCTGAACAAGGCCGAGTGGAAGGCCGCGCTGATCGCGCAGGCCGAGGCCCACGGCATGTCCCAGGAACTGGGCCCGCACCACCTGGCCACCTTCATCGACAAGAAACCGACGCTGCTGGTGACCTTCGAGACCCTGCAGGGCATCCGCACCCTGTCGGAAACCGCGCAACCCTTCGGCTTTGACATGGTCAAGGCACAGGGGTGGTCACATCTGTGCGTAATGTCGAATGGCGACACCTGGTTTCGCGACCCGGCGGTCTATGGATTTTTCGACCAGTTGATCGACGACGGGTTCTTCGAGGATTTCGACCGCGTGCTGTTCTACGGCGCCGGCCCCTGCGGCTATGCGGCGGCGGCGTTTTCGGTGGCCGCGCCCGGCGCCACGGTGATCGCGGTACAGCCCCAGGCGACCCTGACGGCGCGGATGACCGAATGGGACGACCGGTTCGTCGAGATGCGGCGCACCGATTTCTCCGACCGCTACGGCTATGCCCCCGACATGCTGGATGCGGCGGACCACGCATTCGTGCTCTACGACCCGCGTCAGCCGCTGGACGCGATGCATGCCACCCTGTTCGCCCGCTCCAACGTCTCTCGGTTGCGAATGCCGTTCATGGGCGGCGCCCTGCAGACCCAGTTGATCGAGATGAAGCTGCTTTACCGGCTGTTGTCGCTTGCCGGTGCCGGCAAATTGACCGAGCGCAAGTTCCACGAGCTTTACCGCGCGCGGCGCGATCACATGCCCTATCTGCGCAACCTGATGGCGCATCTCGACCAGACCGAGCGGCCCTATTTGACCATGATGCTGTGCCGCAACGTGACCTCGCGCATGTGGGCGCGCCGGTTCCGCCGCCGGCTCGACCAACTCGAACAACTGGCCGAGGAGGGCGTGTTCAAGGCACCGCCGCCCCCGGCGGAATAGCACGGGACGCGCCAAAGCCTCTGGCCCGATCCGCGCGGCTGTGCTAGCGCAGCCGCCATGACCGAAAAGCTGACCCTCCGCCGCCCCGACGACTGGCACCTGCATCTGCGCGATGGCGCCATGCTGGCCGGCGTCTTGCCCGAAACCGCGCGCCATTTCGCCCGCGCCATCATCATGCCCAACCTGGTCCCGCCGGTGGTGACCGGCGCGCAGGCCGCCGGCTATCGCGACCGCATCCTGGCCGCGCTGCCCGAGGGGATGACGTTCGATCCGTTGATGACGCTCTACCTCACCGAAGAGACCGACCCGGCGGATGTGGCAGCAGCAGCCGAGAGCGGGCTGGTCAAGGCGGTCAAGCTCTATCCCGCAGGGGCCACCACCAATTCCGCCAGCGGCGTGAGTGATTTCGACAAGGTGCAGGGCGTTCTGGAGAAGATGGCCGAGATCGGCCTGCCGCTCTGCGTGCATGGCGAGGTGACCGATCCGGCGGTCGATATCTTTGACCGCGAGGCAGCGTTCATCGAGCGCGTGCTCGACCCGGTGCGCCGCACCACGCCGGGGCTGCGGGTGGTGATGGAGCATATCACCACCGCCAACGGCATCGACTACGTGAAATCGCAGGACGACATGGGCGGCACCATCACCACGCATCACCTGGTGATCAACCGCAACCACATCCTCGTGGGCGGCATCCACCCACATTACTATTGCCTGCCGGTGGCCAAGCGGGAAGAGCATCGCCAGGCGCTGGTCGCCGCCGCCACTTCGGGGGACGGGCATTTCTTTCTCGGCACCGACAGCGCCCCGCATACCGATCCCAACAAGGAGAGCGGCTGCGGCTGCGCCGGCTGTTTCACCGCCACCAACACAATGTCGGTTCTGGCCGAGGTGTTCGAGCGTGAGGGCGCGTTGGACAAGCTGGAGGGGTTCGCCGCGCTGCACGGCCCGGCGTTTTACCGGCTGCCGGCAAACGAGGAACGGATCACGCTGGAAAAGGGCGAACCGGTCTCTTACCCGTCTCACATAGAAACCGGGGAAGGCCCGGTCACCGTGTTCGACCCCGGCTTTCCACTGCACTGGCGGGTGATCGGGGCCTGACCGGCAGGCTTTCCCCTGGGGGAGGTAACAGCTTGCCTCGGCGACTGCCCCCTTGAAATATCTCTTATCCTGAGGCTGTTCGCCATTCTCCAAGACAACTTGCTTGACGAATTGTCTATATCTTTCTTAGCCTTGTCCAGAATTGAACCGCCGGCCTCTGGCCGGCGGTCTTGTGTTGATTTGGTAACAGGGCGAACAAATGACTTCAGTTGCATACACCACCTATTATTCGTTGAGCGGATTTTCCTACGATTACAGGGACACCGAGGACCACGAAGATGATTACGGCGTCAGCTTCCACCCAAGTGTGACCTTCAATGTCACGGGCGAGCCTGGCTCGGGTTTCTCTTACGAGGTCGTCGGATACGCTTGGGACGGCTACCCCGTTTTCGACACCACACTTTCCGATGACACCTACGCCCTCGATCTCGACGGCCACGACCTCTACACGCTCGACGTCGATGCCGAAGTCATCGGTATCGACTGGACCAAGGGCGGCATGGATTATTCCACCACGGTGCTGCAACTCCAATGGGACAAGGGCGACGACGCGGAAGGCTATGACCACGGCACCCGCTATTTCTTTGTGCTTGGTGGCGACGACCTGCCCGCGTTCGACTCGATGGCGGACTTCGATGCCTTCGCCGATACCGATACCTATATTACCGACGACTACGTGCACACCACCGGACCGCTTGCCGAAGGCAAGCTGATCGAATGGGGCGATATCAAAAGCGCCACCGTTCTTGGAGCGGATGAGGACATCAGCGGCACTGCCGGCAAGGATGTGCTCTCCGGCGGCTAT
>NZ_BAABWV010000013.1:0-164751 GCF_040365005.1 Aquicoccus sp. SU-CL01552
TGGTAGCCGCCTATCCGGCGGGGAGGGCAGAGATCGCCCGCCTGCGCGTGCAACTGGATCTCTCAGCCGCCTATCCGGCGGGGAGGCTTCCGTTTTCTTGATAACAAGAAACGGTTTCAAGGCCTTAGCCGCAGGCCTTCAAACGAACCATCTTTTCAAAGAGCGCAGTTAAGTTACTGACTTTTCGAAGCTTTCCCAAAAGGTAAAACAGATCCTCAAAAGATCCTCTCGTGAACCCTGTGAAATCAGTATAGGTCATTCGCGGTACAGGATCATCCCCATGGTCCGGTATATCTATCCGCATGAGACGGCCGACGTCTTGGGGAGCCAAGTCTTGGCCATGCGAAAGATCCATCCACGCCCGTTCGGTGATCCCGTCGAACAGATGGCACCCCAGAACGGGCTCTTGATCGAAAATCGAGTCACCAACCGGTCGTAGCGCGCTGTTTCGCGTTCCCGGTGCGAGGTTGAAGTACCAGCTCGCGTTTTGGAAGTCGTCGCCAACGAGCTTGAAAAGCACGGAGGTGGTGTCAGACCTCCGGAAACGCCGTACCTGTGTCATGCGTTGTGTCATACGGGCGTTCAGTCGACACGTGTAGCGTCCGAGTGGCTCCTCGGCGGCATCCCGGTCAGCGGCTACGAGTCTTCGCCGCACCGTGATCTCTTCATCCCGAAGTGGAAAGGTCTCTTGATTCGACAGGATCAGGGCGGCGTTTAGGACAGAAAGATCCATGTTTCCTGTAAGGTCCCGGAACCTTCTCTCCTTAAATGCGTCAAGGCACGGCGCTGGAACACCCGTGCCCGGCAACTCGGTTTCCACACCGGGCAAACTCAATTTGCCTGTCTCGATTGCAATCGGACTGCGGCCCAGAATCAAGACGTTGATTTGATCGTCGGAAACCGGCCTGTGCCGCCGGACACGACCGACGGCCTGGATTATCGATCACGTGGAAATCGGATCCAGGATCGCCCAATCGAAATCCAGGTCGTTACCGGTTTCAATTACCGGCGACGTCACCAGGACGATTTCAATCTCCCGAACCCCAGCCCTGGATGCCTTCTCGAAAATACCTTCCGCGTGACACAGTGACCGCAGGCCGGCTTCCGGATCCTCTCCCTTGCGGGTCAGCGCCCGCTTGAGCTGAGCCTCGATCCAACTCCGGTGGAGCCGGGGAAACTGAGAATGCAGGCAGAGGGTTATGCGCAAGCGGCCATCGACCTTGCCTGAGCGCAACTGCGCGGCCAGTGCGGCGGTATGAGAAATGCGGGTCATCCGGATCATGCCGAAGGACACCTTGAATTCGCCGATATCCACGGCATTGAGTTCGTGCAGCCTGTGGCAAGGAGGCATGATCTCCGCCCGGCGTGCAGGCTCAGCCGCGGCCAGCGCTTCGAGAGTCACCCCGGTGCTGGCCGTAAAGATCTCGGTGAGACTGTCGCCCTCGGCATTCGTCTTGCAGGAGCCTGGCGCATCGCCGGTCACGAGCAGGTTCACGTGGTCCCGCAGTCCGCGCGCGGCCGCGAAGCGCGACCAACCCCGTCTGTAGGCCGTGTGCAAGGCCTCGGCGTAAGTGTTGCTGACATGATAATCACGCGCCGTCCCGGGCCGTCTGCGCGGCCCGGGACATTCAGTTGTTCGGATCGCCAACAGAGCGGTCAGTCGTAGTCGCGATCTTCAGCACGACACTCAATGTAGGCTTCGACTTCAGCCAAGCGCCAGCGAGACGAATTGCCAAGCTTCAGGGGCTAGGGGAAGACGCCGCGTTTGATGTCTCGACATATGCTCGCGCGAGAGCGCTGGAGTATTTCGACCAGCGTGGAAACCCGGACGAGGCTGTCCTTGTGGCGGTGTGCAGGGGCATTCTGATCTCCTTGTGCGATGCAGAAAAGAGGTCGATCTGTCCCCGGACAAACGGAAACGCTTTGAGACGATTTGGGAGAGGAAATCGAAAAAAATCGTGGCCGCTCTATTGTCTTGCCGAACTTTCCGTCCCGGATGATGATTGCACTGAGATCTCGAAAGCATCGATGCAGTGGCGCCATATTGCCACCCCGGTGCCACCCCGGAACGCATTTTGCCGCCCGACAGTTAACCCCATATAGGAGGAAGTCGCTGATTTCACTGAGGGAATATTGGTAGCGGAGGAGGGACTTGAACCCCCGACACGCGGATTATGATTCCGCTGCTCTAACCAACTGAGCTACTCCGCCACGAGTGAGAGGCATTTAGGGGAGTCGGCCGGGGGGGTCAAGCGGGAATTGACCGGTTTTCTTGCATTCCTTTGCCGGGGGTGCGGGGCCGGCGATGGGGGCATGCGCCGGGGCCGGTCAGCTGGCCCTCGCAGCCATGCGGCGGATGAAATCGGCGCAGTCGGCCGGCGCGGTGATCGGCAGCATGTGGCCCCGGTCCGGCAGGGTCTCGGCGCTCAATCCGAAGCCTTCCATCGTGGCGCCATGGTGCGCCGGATCCAGAACCGCGTCGGCGGCGCCGAACAGCACGCCGCCGGGGGTTTTCAGACCTTCCGCATAGCGCGCCTGCTGTGCACCGATGCCCGCGTTGGCGGCCACGAAGTCGGCCGATGCGGAGATGAACCCCTTGGGGCGCAGTCCCAGCGCCCCGCCGCCACGCGCCAGGAAATCCTCGGGGCAGGCTTCGGGGCGGAACACCTCTTCCAGGACCTTGGCGGCGGTACGCTGCGCCGCCGGCACCGCGATGGTATGGCCGATCACCCGGCGCATCAGGGGCGAGGTCACCGCCAGCCCGTTAAAGGCACCGGCCTCTTCGGTTTGCGGGTGGGTCAAGGGGCTGATCAGCGCCAGCGCCCCGGCCTGCTCCGGCCGGTCCAGCGCCATTGCCAAGGCCACCGCACCGCCTAGGGAATGGCCCACCAGAACGGGCTTTGCCACCTGCAGGTCATCCAGCAGGGCCCAGATCATCCGCGCCTGTTCGGGCAGCGCCGCGCGATCATCGCTGTCGCGGGTGGAATAGCCACAGCCGGGCCGGTCCAGCGCGATGACGCGGAACTCCTGCTCCAGCAACGCCGTGACGCCATAGGTGAAATGCTGCAACTGCCCCGACAGCCCGTGGATCAGCACCACGGCGGGAGCATCACGCGGCCCCAAATCGACATGGTGGATCGCGCCGCCGGGCACGGGGCGCACCTGCCCCGCCTGCGGCACCAGTTTCTCCACGTCGCGGCCCAGGTACCGGGTCCACAGCATAAGCGCCGCCATCAGCGCCGCGATCATCAGGATCAGACCGATCAGAATGCTTGCCAAGAGTCAGCCTCCTTCAATTTTCGACACCATGACAGGCATTTGCCGAACTGCCAGACCGAAGTTTTCCGCCAGGCCTTCGATTCCGCCCTGAAACCGACCTGTGCCTTTGCGCGCGGCACCAGCGCCCGAATTCCGTGCCGCCACATCTCCGACAGGAGGGACCAGATTGTACGAAAATCCGCCCGAAACGTACCAGGACGCCACGTCAGTCCGCATCCAGCTCCGACAGCGCCGGGCGCGGCAGCCGATCAAGCAGCCGGAACACCGCCGAGCGGCAATCCGGGCCCGGCCAGTCGGGCGGAAAGAATGCGGCGGGCAGATCGGGCATACGCAGGACAACCCGGCGCCAGCGGTGCACGATCAGCATCCGCAGCGTGGCGGTCTGCAGCGGCGTGATCTCCCCCTCCGGTGGCAACAGGGCCGCTGCCTGTTCCAGCGCATCGCCCAGGCTGCGGCAGCTTTCGGCAAGATCCGCGGGACAGGCGCGTGCCCGGACCCAGTCGGGCACGGCGCGCGCCTCGACGTCAAAGCTCATCAACTCGACGCTGACCTCGGGCGCGGGGCCGGCGCCCAGCGCCACGTTGCGCGCAAGGCTGAAATACTCGGCCGTGAGCAGCATCTCGTCCAGCGCCGACTGGCCGGGGCCATCCTCGGCGATCAGCAGGTGCCAGTCGGTCGGGGTGTCGGGCCTGCGGGTATAAAATCGCGGCGTCACCTCGGCGCTGCGGGCACGGCCGTAGTCGGTGAGGAAATGTGCGCTGGCCCGGCCCGAGCGCGCGCTGTCGATCCACCCGTCCTTGCGCAACCGGTGCAGGGCGACGCGGATCGCCTCGGGCTTGATGCCCACCGGCATGATGATCCGCGACAAGGCGCTGCCGGTCAGCCGGTCGCCCGGCTGTTGGGCCAGATCGCCGAACAGCGACATGATGATCGACCAGACCCGCTGGTTCTGCGGGTCGGTCAGGATCCGGGCGCAGGCCTCGAACCAGGTTTTCGGGCATTCCTCCATGGCCTCAGGTTATCGCCGCCACGGCCGGCGTACCATCCTGAAATCACGGGATATCGCAAAGCCCCCTGCCCTGTTCAGAACGCGTTCATGGTCAAAAGCTCGTATTCCGCGACCTTTTCATCGTCCTGGTTGGTCAGGGTCACATGCCAGCGCACCTCGCCGTATTCCTCGTTGCGCGGCGTCTTGTGCTTGACCGTCAGGCGCACCTTGATGCTGTCGCCGGCCGAGACGGGCTTCATGAAGCGCAGGTTGTCCAGCCCGGTGTTGGCCAGAACCGGCCCCTCGTTCGGCTCGACGAAAAGGCCGGCGGCGAAGGACAGCAGAAGATAGCCATGCGCCACCCGGCCGGGGAAGAACGGGTTTCTCTTGGCCGCCGCATCGTCCATGTGGGCATAGAAGGTATCGCCGGTGAACTCGGCGAAATGCTCGATGTCCGCCAGCGTCACCTCGCGCGCGGCACTGTGCAGGGTCTCTCCGATCGCCAGTTCGCCGAACTTGCGGGTAAAGGGATGCGCGGGCGCTGCGATCTCGGTAGCGCCGGGCACCCACCTGTTACCGATGGCGCTGAGCATGTCGGGCGAGCCCTGGATCGCGGTGCGCTGCATGTAATGCTTGACCCCGCGCACGCCACCCATCTCTTCGCCGCCCCCGGCGCGGCCCGGTCCGCCATGCACCATGTGCGGCAGGGGCGAGCCGTGGCCAGTGCTCTCCTTCATCGAGGTGCGGTCGTTGATATAGATCCGCCCGTGATAGGCGCCTGCACCGATCACCACCGCGCGCGCGACCGCCGGGTCATGGGTGATGACCGAGGCCACCAGAGAGCCCTGACCGCGCTTGGCGATCTGCACCGCGTGATCGAGGTCGCGGTAACCCATGATCGTCGAGACCGGACCGAAGGCCTCGGTATCGTGCACGCGTTCGGCTTTGTCGGGGTCGGCGCAATGGAACAGCATCGGCGGAAGGAAGGCGCCCTTGTCGGCATCGGCCCCCACGACCTCGAAATTCTCGGGATCGCCGAACACCCGCTCGGCCTCGGCGCCGATGATCGCGGCCTTGGCCAACACGTCCTGTTTCTGCTGGGTCGAGACCAGCGCCCCCATGCGGGTGCCTTCCTTGCGCGGGTCGCCGATCACGGTCTTGGCCAGCCGCGCGCTCAGCGCCTCGATCACTGCGGGCACCTGCGAATCGGGCGCGATGATGCGGCGGATCGCGGTGCATTTTTGCCCCGCCTTGGCGGTCATCTCGCGGCTGACCTCCTTGATGAACAGGTCGAACTCCGGCGTGCCCGGCACCGCATCGGGGCCGAGGATCGAGGCGTTGAGGCTGTCCTGTTCGGCCACGAAGCGCACCGAGTTTTCAAGGATGGTCTTGTTCGCGCGCAGCATCCGCGCGGTATCGGCCGAGCCGGTAAAGCTGACCACGTCCTGCATCCCCAACCGGTCGAGCATGTCGCCCAAGCCCCCGGCGACGAATTGCAGCGCGCCCTTGGGCAGGAGGCCGCTGTCGAGCATCAGCTTGACCGCCAGTTCGGTGACGTAACAGCTGTTGGTCGCCGGTTTCACGATGGCCGGAACCCCGGCCAGCAGGGTCGGCGCCAGTTTCTCGAGCATGCCCCAGACCGGGAAGTTGAAGGCGTTGATATGCACCGCCACCCCGTGCAGCGGGGTGCAGATATGCTGCCCCATGAAGGTGCCGGTGCGGCCCAACTGCTCCAGCTCGCCATCGAGGTAAACATGATCGTCGGGCATCTCGCGCCGACCCTTGGAGGCAAAGACGAACATTGTGCCGATGCCGCCGTCGATGTCGATCATGTGGTCCGATTGGGTGGCGCCGGTATCGAAGGAGATGTCGTAAAGCGCCTGCTTGTTGGCGTTCAGGTGTTGCCCAAGCGCCTTGAGCATGCGGGCGCGGTCGTGAAACGTCATCGCCCGCAGCGCCGGGCCGCCCACGTCGCGGGCGTGATCCAGCATCGCCTGCACGTCGAGGGCATTGTTGCCCGCGCTGGCGATCACCGCGCCGTCGATGGCGCTGGCGATGTCACGCGCGCCTGCGCCCGGTGCGATCCATTCACCGGCGGCGAAGCTGGAAATCTGTCGAATGCTCATGAATTGGTCCTCTCTCCCGGAATGGCCGCGGCCCTGCGGGGCGGCCAAGATATTTGATTCAATTATTGACCGTCCGGTCGGTTTATGCAAGATGTTTGTCAGGAGACCGGGGGGAGGCGCTGTTGCACGGCGGGGCCCGATCCCCAGCGAAAGACACGTCAAGGAGGGGCAAGGGCGACATGTCGGACACGATTCTGACCACCGATCATGGCACTTGGGTCGAGATCACGCTGAACCGGCCGGACCGGCTGAACAGTTTCACCGAGGAGATGCACCACGCCCTGCGCGGCGCCATCGAGGCGGCCCGCGACGCGGGCGCGCGGGCGATCCTTCTGACCGGGGCCGGTCGCGGTTTTTGCGCCGGGCAGGATTTGGGCGACCGGGACCCGCGCAAGATGGACGGCCCACCCGACCTGGGCCACACGGTGCGCACCTTTTACGCGCCGCTGGTCAACCTGATCCGGTCGCTGAACTTCCCCGTCATCTGCGCCGTCAATGGCGTGGCCGCCGGTGCCGGTGCCAATATCGCGCTGGCCTGCGACATGGTTCTGGCCGCTGAGAGCGCCAAGTTCATTCAGTCGTTTTCCAAGGTTGGCCTGATCCCCGACACGGGGGGAAGCTGGCATCTGCCGCGCCTGCTGGGCGAGGCGCGCGCCAAGGGTCTGGCCTTTACCGCCGAGCCGCTCAGCGCGCAAAAGGCCGAGGATTGGGGCCTGATCTGGAAGGCGCTGCCGGACGACGCGCTGATGGATGAGGCGCGCGCGCTGGCCGCAAAGCTTGCGGGCGGGCCGACCCTGGGCCTTGGCCTGACGAAACAGTCGATCCAGGCCGCCGCCACCGACACGCTCGCCGAGCATTTGGAGCTTGAGGCCGAAGCAATGAAGACCTGCGGCGAGAGCGCGGATTACGCCGAAGGGGTCGCCAGTTTCCTCGAGAAACGCGCGCCCGTGTTCAAGGGCGAATGAGCATGACCCCGACCGACCGCGCAAGGAAATCCGCCGAGGCGATGTGGGCCAATGACAACGCCTCGAAATGGGCGGGCATGGAGATCACCCACGTGGACGAGGGCATCGCGACGCTGGAACTGACGGTCGAGCCGCATCACTGCAACGGCCACGGGATCTGCCACGGGGGCGTGATCTTCATGCTGGCCGACAGCGCCTTTGCCTTTGCCTGCAACAGCCGCAACCAATCGACCGTAGCGCAGCACAACCTGATCAACTTTCTGGCCCCCGGCAAGCAGGGCGAGAGGCTGACGGCCCATGCGCGCGAAGTCTCCCTGACCGGGCGCAGCGGCATCTACGACGTGAGTGTGACCAATCAGGATGGCCAGAAGATCGCGGAATTCCGGGGCATGTCCCGCGCGATCAAGGGCCATCTTTTCGACGAATGACGACTGACGAAGACCTGGTGAGGAGGACGCCATGAAGGATCTGACCCCGAACAAAGCCGACCTTGACCCGATCGAGGTCGCCTCGCGCGACGAGATCGAGGCACTGCAACTGGACCGCCTGAAATGGTCGCTGCGCCATGCCTATGACAACGTGCCGATGTACAAGCAGCGGTTCGATGCCGCCGGCGTGCATCCCGACGACCTGAAGACGTTGGCCGATCTGGCCAAGTTCCCCTTCACCTACAAGAACGACCTGCGCGACAACTATCCCTTTGGCCTGTTCGCCGTCCCGCGTGAACAGATCGCGCGCCTGCATGCCTCCTCGGGGACCACCGGCAAACCGACCGTGGTGGGCTATACCAAGCAGGACATCGAGAACTGGGCCGACCTGGTCGCACGCTCGCTGCGTGCCGCCGGGTTGCGGGCGGGCGACATCGTGCACAACGCCTATGGCTACGGGCTGTTCACCGGGGGGCTCGGCGCCCACTACGGGATCGAGCGGCTGGGCGCCACCGTGGTGCCGATGAGCGGCGGGCAGACCGAGAAACAGGTCACCCTGATCGACGATTTCAAGCCCGACGGGATCATGGTCACGCCGTCCTACATGCTCAACATCCTCGAGCAGTTCCACAAGGCGGGTCTTGATCCGCGCGACTGTTCGCTCTCGGTCGGCGTGTTCGGGGCCGAGCCCTGGACCGACGCCATGCGTCACGAAGTCGAGCAGGCCTTTGACATGCACGCGGTGGATATCTACGGCCTGTCCGAGATCATGGGGCCGGGCGTGGCCAACGAATGCGTCGAGACCAAGGACGGCCCGGTGATCTGGGAGGATCATTTCCTGCCCGAGATCATCAACCCCGAGACCGGCGAACCGGTGGCCGACGGAGAGATGGGCGAACTGGTGTTCACCACCCTCACCAAGGAGGGGCTGCCGATGATACGCTATCGCACCCGTGACCTGACGCGGCTTCTGCCCGGCACCGCGCGCTCGATGCGGCGGATGGAAAAGATCACCGGGCGCAGTGACGACATGATGATCCTGCGCGGCGTCAACGTGTTTCCGACCCAGATCGAGGAGCAGGTGATCGCCACCGGCGGGCTGACCAACCACTTCCAGATCGAGCTGTATCGCTCTGGCCGGATGGACGCGATGCGCGTGCACGTGGAATGTGCCCCCGATTCGACCGACGAGGCCTCCAAGACCGCCGCGGTGCGGATGCTCTACAAGCGGATCAAGGACGTGGTCGGAGTCTCGACCGAGATTGACATCAAGAATCCCGGCGAAGTGGAGCGCAGCCAGGGCAAGGCCGTGCGCGTCGTCGACAACCGCCCGAAGGAGTGACCCGTGGCCCGCACCATCGCCAAAGACCATGATCAGAAACGCGCGCAGATCCTCAAATCGGCGGCCAAGGTTTTCGCCGAGGAAGGGTTCGACCGCGCGTCGATGACCAAGCTGGCGACCGAGTGCGGGATCTCCAAGGCGAATATCTACCACTACTACGACAGCAAGGATGCGATCCTCTACGACATACTGGACAGCTACCTGTCCACCCTCAGGGATCGCATTCTTGACGTCGACACCGAGGGGCTGCCCCCCGAAGACCGGCTGCGGCGGGTGATCCGCGAGATCCTGCGCGCCTACCAGGGGGCGGATCACGAACACCAGGTACAGATCAGCGCGCTCTCGGCCCTGCCCGAAGACCAGCAGGACCAGATGCGCACCTATCAGCGCGACATGGTCAAGTTCATGGGCGATTGCCTGCGGCAGGCCGCGCCGGAGGTGTTCGAGGACGCCCCGGCCAAGCTGCGCGGTGCCACCATGTCGGTCTACGGCATGCTGAACTGGTACTTCATGTGGAACTCGGACGCCGGCGCGCAAGAGCGCGACGATTACGCCGACCTGGTCTGTGACCTGGCGCTCAAGGGGCTGCGCGGGATCTGAGGCCCGAGGGGCCCCGATCGCGCCGGTGATCGAGGCTTGCGGTGGGTCCGAGGGGCAAATCGACTGAGGGGCGCCAAGCCGCGGTGCCCCCACGCGGCCCCACGCGCCGCACAGGCGATGACACGCACGCCCCGCAGACTTCCGAAGCCCGCACCGCCACGACCAAAGATGTTCTGGAAGGGTCGATCCCCCGATGTATTCCAAGCAAAATCATATGCTTGTTCGGGGAAAGTGGCGGACCGAGGAGGATTCGAACCCCCGACCCCCTGATTCGTAGTCAGGTACTCTATCCAGCTGAGCTATCGGTCCACTGGGGCTGCATCTACCTTCGGGTTTCGGGCTTTGCAACCCATTTCGACGGATTTTTCACCCTTTTTCCCGGGGCGGCCCGAGTTCGGCCTCAGGCCTCCGCCACATCCGCGATCGACGCCGCGCGCGGCAGGCAGATGGCAAAGACCGTGCCCGCCTCTCCGGTGCGGACCAGGTCCAGCCTGCCACCGTGTCCGCGCAGCAGTTCGGCCGATATGGCCAGCCCCAACCCGGCCCCCCCGGCCCGCACGCCGCCGCGGAACGGGGTGAACAGGTTCTCGCGCGCCTTGGCCGGCAGGCCGGGCCCGGTATCGGCGATCTCGATCCACCACGCCTCGTCGTCCTCGCGCGCGCTCAGGGTCACCGTGCCCGGGCGGCGGGTCGCCTCGATCGCCTGGCGCGCGTTGCGCACAAGGTTCAGCAGCACCCGATACAGCTGTTCGGGATCGGCGCGCAGTTGCAGCGACGAGGGCACCGCGTTCTCCAGCACCACCTCGCCGTTGCCGGCGGCAAGACGTTCGCTTTCGATCACGTCCTCGGCGATGGCAGCCAACCCGACCAGGCGCAGCGCTGGCGGTGGCTCCTCGGCGCGCCCAAAGGCCAGCGTGCTTTCGCACAGGGTCACCGCGCGGGTGATCGAGCCGACCAGCTTGGGCGCCAGCCGCCGCACGCGCGGATCCTCGATCGCCTCGATCCGGTCGGTGAACAGTTGCGCGCTGGTCAGGATGTTGCGCAGATCGTGGCTGACCTTGGCGACCGCGCCGCCAAGCTGGGCCATGCGCTCGCGCTGTTTCAACAGCTGCGTCAGCTCGATCTGCAGCATCTGCAGCGCCTCCTCGGCCTCGCGCAGTTCGACCACCCCGGCGTGAGGTTGGATGATCCCGCGCGCATCCTCGGGGGCTGCGGCATAGCGTTTCATGTAGCGCACCACGCCCTTGATCGGCCGGACCAGCACCCGCTGCACGGCGACGAAGAGCAGCACCGCGGTGAACACCGAGATCACCGCCGACAGCAGCAGGACGCGCAACCCGTAGTCGATCATCGCCATCCGCAGCGGGGCGGTTTCCATCGTCACCTCGATCAGCCGCCCGGCGTCGAGGGTGGGAACGCCGATCACCCGCACGATCTGGTTTTCCGGGGTGAACAGGCGGATCAGCGCATCGCGGATCAGCATGACGGCGCCGGCGTCCCGCAGGTCATAGGTTTCGGCGATGGGCTCGGGGATCGGCGAGGACAGCATCAACTGGCGCATCTCGTCGCGGCGCAGAACGATGTTGAACACCTGCGCGTTGCGCAGGAGCTCCGCCTCGAGGTCTGTCTCGAGCATGTCGTCGGCCAAGAGCGCCAGCGAGGCGATCTGCGCCCGCTCCAGTCGGTCATTCAGATAGTCGACCCGGAACCGGGCGATCGACGGCACGAAGATCAGAACCTCGGCCAACATCACGAAGACCGTGGTCAGGATCAGAAACCGGCCCGAAAGCGTGTTCAGCATGCCGCCCTTTCCAGATCAGGGCAGCCACCGTTGGACCGCGCCGACCACCCGTTTGACCATCTGACTATCAAACAGTCTGGGTGAGAAATAGGCCCCCGCCACGCGTTTGTTAAGCTCGCCGATGGTGGGATAGGGCGCGACCATCGCGGCGACCTGCCCCATCTTCAGCCCGTTGGCCAGCGCCAGCGCCCAGAGACCGATCAACTCGCCGGCCTGGTGGCCGACGATGCTCGCCCCCACCGGGCGCCCCTTGACCACCATGACCTTGGCGAAACCGACGGTCTTGCGTTCGGCGATCGCGCGATCGTTATGGGCATAGTCGAACCGCACCACCTCGACCCGGTCGCCGTGGGCGGCACGGGCCTCGGCTTCGCTCAGCCCGACCTGGGCCAGTTCCGGCGCGGTATAGGTCACCCGCGGAATATGCGCGTCGCTGGCCTTGGACGGCAGACCGAACAGGGAAGAGCGGATGATGACCCCGGCGTGGTAGCCCGCCACATGGGTGAACTGCAGCCCGCCCGCCACGTCGCCGATGGCATAGACCCGGCGATTCGTGCTGCGCAGCCCGGCATCGACGCTAATCCCCGCCCGCGTGGTCTCGATTCCTGCCGCCTCGAGGTTCAGCCGCGCAAGGTTGGCCCTGCGCCCCACCGCCACCAACAGGTGGGTGCCGGAGAAGGTCCGGCCATCCTCGGCGGCGACCTCGATGGCCCCGGCGGCGCCGGAGACCCGCGCCACCTTGGCGCCTTCGGCGATCTCCCCCCCCTCTTCGTGCAGGGTTTCGCGCACCACCCCGGCCAGCTCCGGATCGTCCCGGTTCAGCGCGCGGTCGCCCTCGATCACCGTCACCTTGCAGCCCAGCCTTGCGTGCGCCTGCGCCATCTCCATCCCGATCGGCCCGCCGCCGATGACCAGCAGATGATCGGGCCGGTCGCGCAGGTCGAACAGTGTCTCGTTGGTCAGATAGGGCACCTCGGACAGGCCCGGGATCGGCGGAACAAGGGGCGACGAACCGGTGGCGATCACCACCCGCCGCGCGCGAATCAGGTGATCACCGGCCTGCACCTCGCGCGGGGACACGAAATGTCCGTACTCGCGGATCACCCGCACGCCGAGCCCTTCGAATCGCTCTTGGCTGTCCATCGGTTCGATCTGCCCGATCACATCGGCCACATGATCCATCACCGCGGCGTAATCCACCTGCGGCACGACGCCCATTACACCGTATTTTCCCGCCGTCGCCTGATCATGGGCGGATTTGGCCGCCGCGATCAGCGCCTTGGAGGGGACACAGCCGTAGTTCAGGCAATCGCCGCCCATCCGGTGCCCTTCCAGCAGCACCACCTTGGCGCCCATCTGCGCCGCGCCCGCCGCCACCGACAGCCCGCCAGAGCCCCCGCCGATCACCAAAAGATCGGTCTTGATCCGCTCAACCATGCTCATACCTCCTTGCCGCCGCGCAGCATCCTGACCGCGATCGGCAGTGCGGCCAGCGCGCAAAGCCCCAGGATCGGCCCGATGATGTAGGGTTCCCATATCAGAGAGAGATCCGGGCTTTCGCCCCGGGCAAAAACTTCGCCCAGACCGACACCGATCCAGGTAAAGACGATGGCCCCGGGCACGATGCCCAGCGCCGTGGTCCAGAGGAAGTTCCAGAATCGCACCCCCACCAGCGCCGGCAGCAGATTCGCGACGAAGAAGGGAACCGCCGGAACCAGCCGCAGCAGGAACAGCACGCTGATCTCATGTTCGCGCAGCCCCTCGCGCAGCCGTTGCAA
The DNA here is from genome assembly GCF_040365005.1 of Aquicoccus sp. SU-CL01552. Classification (NCBI taxonomy): domain Bacteria; kingdom Pseudomonadati; phylum Pseudomonadota; class Alphaproteobacteria; order Rhodobacterales; family Paracoccaceae; genus Aquicoccus; species Aquicoccus sp. SU-CL01552. Next base: position 13,308 of record NZ_BAABWV010000013.1, read on the forward strand.
TCGGCCTTCCGAGGTCTCCATCCGCGCGCTCAGCGCCTGCCCCGGCCCCCAGCGCGCCACCAGGAAGATCGCCGCCGCCCCGGCCGTGGCCGCGACCACGTTGACCGCCGTGCCCAGCGCCAGGCCAAAGAGGAACCCGCCGGTGACCGAGGCCACCGCCGCCCCCGGCAGCGAAAAGGCAACAATCGCCACGTAGATGCCGATGAAGATCAGCACCAACGCGGCAAAATGGGCATCGCGGAACGCCATCAGCGCCTCGCGGTTGTCGCGCAGCGTGTCAAAGCTGAGCGTATCGCCCAGCGTCAGCGCCCCCAGCGCCGCCACGATCAGCACCGCGATCAGGGGAACATGCCGCAACAGGCGGCGCGCGCGCGGGGTCTTCATGGTCTGCGTCTCCGTCATCCTCGGCTCGATCCTTTGCTCAGCCTCTTGTCCGGGCCGCTTGCCCGAATGTATCTCTCCTCCAAGATGCGCCGCGACGCCGACAAGCGACAGGGGGTTCACGCGCCGGTGATGGCGCGGCGCGAAATCGTGATCCTTTCGGCCGTCACGGCGGGGTTTGAAACATTCCCCACCGCATCGGGGCGGTTTTTGTTGCAAAGCGCGGGAAAACCGCACGCCGGGGTTTGACTTACCACGCGACTGCCCGTAAAGGACGGTCCTCGAACATGACGGGGGCGAATCCGCGCCACACCCGACCGCTAGACTGGAGACGGAGCGATGAAACGCACCTTTCAACCCTCGAACCTTGTCCGCAAACGGCGCCACGGCTTCCGTGCCCGCATGGCCACCAAGGCCGGCCGCAAGGTCCTGAACGCCCGCCGTGCCCGCGGCCGCAAGTCGCTGAGCGCGTAACGCCTCAAGACAGGTTCAGATGACATCGACACCGCCGGAGGCCCCCGACACCAAACCGGGGACGACGCCCCCGGCGGTTTCGTCATGTCCGGAGACGGCAGCTCACCGCCCGTTGCAGACCCTGCGCAAACGGGCGGAGTTTCTTGCCGCGTCCCGTGCCCGGCGCCAGGCCACCGCGACGATGATCGTGCAGGCGCGCCACCGCCCGGTCGGGCACCCCGCCCCCGGCGTTCGCGTCGGCTTTACCTGTTCCAAGAAGGTCGGCAATGCCGTGGCCCGCAACCGCGCCAAGCGCCGGCTGCGCGCGGCGGCACGCGCGGTTCTGCCGGAATTGGGGCACGACGGCTGGGACTACGTGCTGATCGGGCGCCGCGACGCAACTGTCGCAGCCCCCTTTGAGTCCTTGCTCGGCGATCTTAAGTTGGCCCTGTCCAAACTTCACGCCGACCGCAAGAAGCCCCGCCCATGACCCCGCTCGCCCGCATCGTCGCCCTGCCCGTCCATGCCTATCGGTTGATCTTTTCGCCCTGGGTCGGGCACAACTGTCGCTTTCAACCCACCTGCAGCGCCTATGCGCTGGAGGCGTTGCAGAAACATGGCGCGCTCAAGGGCGGCTGGCTGGCGCTGCGCCGCATCGGCCGGTGCCATCCGCTGGGCAGCGACGGTTATGACCCGGTGCCGGAGCCCAAGGGGGAAAAGGGCGGGACTGACTGAAACCTCCGCGCCCAGGTATCGCCCTGCCACCACCGGACTTCACCCGATGGCCAGCGCGGCGCCGTCACCTTCGCCCGCATCGCGCGACGCTTGCCCAGCCCCGGCAACTCCACTAAAGCCGGGCCATGCTGGACGAACCCGACGATATCCACCCGCTGTTTAACGGCGCGCCCGCCTCGACGGAGTTCAAGAAACTCCGCAAACGCATCGTGCGCGCCACCCGCGAGGCGATCGAGCAATACGGCATGGTCGAACGCGGGGAGGTACGGCCCAAATGGCTGGTCTGCCTCTCGGGCGGCAAGGACAGTTATGATCAGTTTGCCGCAACCATGCACAAACCCAACCTCTAACCGACTACTAATCAAAGGAAATGTCGAAGCATAGCGGCGATTTGCGCCCCGTGCTTATTCTTGACCTCCTCGTGCCCTCCCAAAATTATCTCCAGTCATGAAAGACAATGCACGTCAGACGTTGGGCAGGTCAGGCGCAAGGCTCACAATGGCGGCGGGTGATCGTCCCGGTGTTCGCAAGTCGGATCCACGACCGCTCAATGGTTTACACAGCTTTGACGCGCGCCCAGGAGCGGCTGATCTTCCTTGGGGATCGGAGAGCCCTCGACGTCGCAGTGGGCCGTCCGCCTGCGGTCGAGTGGCGCGAGGTTGGCTTCGGAGATTGACTGACACTCGCCCGCGCCCGGTCCGACAAGGGTCAGCGAGACAGCCGGCTCGTCGCCCACCTTTAATCGCAAGGGTTCGGAGGGTGACCAATCGCCCGGGGCAGTGCTGAAATGTAGAACAATCAAGTCCTATCAACCAACAAGCTCTGGGTCAGGCCGCCGCCTGCTTTGCAATCTTGGAATCCTCAAGCCAAGCCACCCAACCTCTCAGGAAGCTCCTGTAGTCGTCTTCGCTGATACGCAGGAAATTTAGGCCTTCAAGCTTACCCATGCCGAACCTGCAAGACGCGTCCCCATGCTCGCATTTCGGCTTGCCGAATTTGCCGCTGACAAAGGCAAACATCTTCACGGGTGTCCCGTGACTGCTGCGGCCATTCTCGTCAAGATAGGCAATACCTCCATGAGCCATCGCGTTGCGAAGGAGGCTGACCCATTGCGAGGCGGGCATAGCACGCGCCGCTGTTACTGCCTCTTCGCTTTCGAGCGCCTCGGCCACCTGATCTGGCAGGCCATCAGAAATATTCGGAAATGGCCCCTTTCGAAGAGGAAGGAAGCGCCACGTCCTGTCCTTGTAGAACGGGGCATCGCCAAGCTTGCCTTTTCGGATCACCTCCACAAACGCCTCAACCGCTTCAGGGTTTAGATGCCTGTCATCAGCGTAGCCTTCACCGTCGTTCTTCTCAATCTGACGCTCGATGCGCTCCAGCGGAATGTTCAGCATGGGCATGGACATGGACAGAAGAAAAGTCGAGGTCAGCGGGCCGAGTTCCGGGTGCGCGCCGCCATACAGGTTGGAGGCTTCTGGCCAGAGACCTTTGATGAGATCAAGGCAGCGGCCGGGCAGTTCTATCGAATAGTGCTGCGGATTTCCCATGGTCTAAATTGCTCACTTCCTTGCCAAACGCATCTGCTCGATTTGCCCGTCAATCCATTGCTCAACATGGCCGCAGGCCTCCAACAATAGCTCCCGAATATCGGCGGTCTGGAGGATGAAGTCATGGTATTTCTTCAAGGCTTTGTGCGGGTTCTTCTCCCATCTCAGGGATACCTCCCGCTTCCGCCAACCCGGCACTGGGTCCCTTGTGTAACGCAAGGCCCCGTTCTCAACCAGCCAACTCTGGAGTTCAGCGACGGATTCCCCTGCCAAGGCGACCTTGCCCTTGAGGCGTTTCTTCGCCTCAAGGGCAGTTTTCGGATCAAACATGATGTGCGAGCTTTCGGTTTCGATCACGGCCTGATCCCGGCTCATCTGGCGCGGTCCGCCGGTTGCCACAATATCGATGACGCTGTCTTGCTCTTCAACAACGTCGGCGAAATGATCCGCCAGAGCATCTACGAAAGACTTGGCGTCAAAGCCTGCCAGCACCGCCAGAGCACCGCATCCCTCCTGAAAGCCTTCGCACGCCCGAAAACCAAAATGCTCTTGTCCGAAGTACTTTCGTGAGCGCTCGGGGGGCACCATGTCCGGGCTGTAACACAAGAAATCGGGCTTGTAGCGCTCAAGAACCCTGACGGTGCGATCGAAATACAGCCCCGCAATGGCGGGCAGCACAGCCTCATGCTGCAATCCAATATGATAGACATCATTGCGCAGATCATGGCAGATCGCGATGGTTCCGGCCTCTTCATCGGAGATGGGCAGTCTGGGTTTGGCAAAGCGTAGCTTGGCATCGAAATGCCGTCCAAGGGCGGCCTCCAGCACGGCCGCATCTTCATAGACCTTATCGCGCTTCCACGAAGCAGATCGCGCACGTCGTTCATCCCTGGCAAGCTGATGCAGCACGAGTTCCAAGGCATTGTCCGTCAGCATCACCGCAAAGCGCGCGCTGTTGGCATCGCCTTTCAGAACGTGCTCAAGAGCCAGATCAAGTTGCTCGAGCGTATGCGCAAGAAATCCCAGCATAGGTTCACATTATTCTACTTCCCGAGGCGGCACCATACCGCTGCCTATGACCGACAACCTCGATGACATACATCCCATCTTCCAGGGTGCCCCGCAGACGACGGAATTCCGAAAGCTGAGCAAGTGGATCGTTCGCAGCAACGTTCGCGAAGCAGTGGAACAATACGGCAAGGTGGGAGGCAGCAATGCGCGCTGGCTTGCTTGTCCAGCGGAAAATATTTGCCATTAGTCTAAATCAATGACGCACGGGAATGGAAATTAACCATCTGTTTTTTTACGACATTTATCCGTCATCAAACCTTAAACACACTTTAGGCCTTACCCTCGATTTTTTCGTGCTCACCATTTATTTTCCAATTATGAATAGTTATGCACAAAAAAATGGGTCCATGACGCCCGAGCTGGATCCCCTCACCCTCCGGACCGAGCAATCGGAAGGCAAAACGGTCCTGATCCCGATGATGCGTGACTATAGGGCTGACCTGTTTGGGACGGCGTACTTGGCCGCCCATCACGAAGAACCCCTGAACACCCGTCGAGCTCGGTTTCAGGCGCTGGCTAATTTTCGATTGGCGTCGATTGTGGGCGGCATCGAGCGGCCCGAGCAGCGGCTCAGCTATCAGACGGGCCTTACGGAGCCGGAGCTCAGCGCGGTCAACCTCCTGATCCGGCACACGCACGACGATCTGAACCGCCTTGCCGATATGAAGGCGCAAGGCGTCGACTTCACAAATCTGGAGGCAGCTCTTTCCAAGTTCGAACCAGCCTCGAACGCAACGCGCATCAACCGGGCCACCTATGTCATCGCTTACCTCGAGTGGCTTATGAAGACCGGCAATAGAGTCCTGACCCGCCATGTCGTGTCCGATAGAGACAATGAGATGCGTCGGCAGGCACGCCTGGCGATCAGGGAGTTGATCACGAAGCCAACGGAACCAGGGCGGGTCAAGCGCACTCTCTTCACGGGTTACGCGCTCGCCAAGCTCGAAGAGCACATGGAGACCTACGACCCGGCCTCCATCTGGAAGGATCGTCTGACCGCGCTGCGGAACTCCACGATGTTCGAACTGCAGTACTACGGCAGCCTCAGGCGCTCTGAGGTGCTGGCGCTCAAATGGGAAGACATCACGCCGGGTCGCGGCACCAACTACCCGCCAGAAATTCTCGTCGCCGATCGCCGCGACGATCCTCAGGATCCGCGAAAATACAAGCCTGAGGCGAAGACCGGCTCGGGAGTGGTCACGGTCCCGGACGCGGTCTTTCGTCAGCTCGACGAGGCATGGCGGGAGGCCTGGGACGAAATCAACGACCTCGCCGAGGAGATTGGTGTTGAGGCCAACATGGACCATACCTTCGTCTTCGTGACAACCACCACCCGGCGCCCGGACGTTTTGGGATCCCCCCTTAGCCTCGCCGGATTCGATGCCGCAAGTCGGACTCTTTGCGCGGGTTGTGGCTTCACCAACGGCGAAGCCACCTCGCATGCGCTCCGCCACCTTTGCGCTATGAGATATGTTCGCCGCCGCCGCACGTTGGGCGACTCTGAGGAACAGATCGAGAAAGGCATGCGCGAGTTCTTTCGCTGGTCGCTGACCAGCGACATGCCGTCCTACTACACGGCCCACGAAGACCACGCTGCAATCTACGCGGACATGGTCGCCGATGCACGATTTATCAACGAAATGTGAGTGTTATGGTCGCACAGGGGAAGAGCTTCTACGAAATCGTCGCCAAGCCCACGACCATTCGATCACAATCCGGATACGTCAACGATGTCGATGCGGATGTCTGGGAACTGCGTGGAAAGCAAATCAACTATGGACTGCTCGCCGACGCGGTCAAGGAGGGTTTTCTCGAGGAGATCAAGCGTCAGTTCGCGACCGTGTTGAACTCTCAGACGCTTTCTGACTCATCTGTTCGCAATTACTTCACCGCACTCAAGGATTGCCTTCATTTCGCCTTTCGCGGAACGGGACAGAAGGTGGGCACACTGACAAGCACCATGATCGAGGAATGGCGCGACGAGGCGTTGGGAGTAGACTATCCCTACATGCTCAAGCTTTTCATCAGCGCAGTCCGCGCCCGCGATCCGAAGGCTTTCCCGAATGTGACGAACAAGGTTCTTAAGACGCTTAAAAAGCCGGAAGCGGACGTTCAGCACGTGCTGACACTCGACTCGAAAAAGGGGCCTTGGCTCGAGCGGGAAGTGCTTGATCAGGATTGCGCCATCGAGGAGGCCTACACGAGCGGCGCGTGGCACGTGGAGAAATTCGTTTTCGTTCAACTCTTCCGATTCTACGGCATGCGCTCTGAGCAACTCGCAAACATGAAGATTGGGGACGTGCGATGTCAGTCCACCGGACACACGAAAAACGAGATCCGATGGCCCTACGCCAAGAATGACCTCGGAGTCGATCAGGCGCTCTGGTGGCCGCTCGGCGGGTCCCTGCTCCAAGCTATGGAAGCTTATCTCGCTTTGCGTCTTGATTGCATCCCGCAGGACGAGCAGGAGAGGCTGCCACTATTTACGCCGGACGGCCTTCCGGGCGCCTGGAGAGTAAGTCAGGAAGTCAAATCCAGCCATGAGCCTGGATACGAGGGCCATCTTCTGGGTCCACATGTGTCAAAGCGTTTCACACTCGCCATGAGATCCCTTCGCCTCGAGACTTCCCGCAGCGGCAAGCCCGAGCTCATGAACTTCAACACGCGTCGAGAGCGCCATACCATCGGCATGCGCCTTGCACTAAAAGGCTACTCGGCGCAGCAGATCGCCCTGCGCCTCAGCCACAAGAGACCCCATAGCTGCAACGCCTACGTCGATCTCGCCCGCATGGCGATGCAGATGCGAAACCCGAAGTTCTTCCATCTGATGGACGACGTGGGCTCGGTATTCACGAATCCTGTCGTCGCGCGCAAGGAGATCGAAGAGGGCCTCACACCGATCATCTCGGTCGAGGCAACAAAGACGACGGAGGTCGCCCTTATCGGAGGCGGGTCCTGCAGGAACTGCATGTTCGTGGGCGACGCAACGACCGGCGAGCCCTGGCCCTGCCTGAGCTGCCCCAGATTCCAACTCTACGAGGATGCCGTCCTTCAGCCCCTGTGGGACATCCTCCAAGAAAGAAGAACCTATATGCAGCATGAGGACGGCAGCTGGAATAACCGCTTCGACCCTGACATCCGGGCACAGTTCGACCGCTATGAAGCCCTGCTCATCGGCGCCGAGAGACGGCGGCAGGAGGTCTTTGCGGAGCGCACCACAACCATTCAGGGAGAGATCCGGTGACGCGCTCAATCCAGCTTCCGACATCGACTGCGATCGACAAGGCCCGGATCAAATTGGCGGCGGAAATCGAGAAGGCGAAGGCCTCCGCGATCCTGGAGAAGGCAAAGCTCGACTGGAACGCGCGACAATGGGATCTCTCGGACTTGGCGGAACGGTCGAGTCCGGCAGAGGCAAATCTGCTCGCGCTTATTAGGCCGATAAACACAAGGGAGCGCTACTCGAAGGTGTGGGCAGACCTCCTCTGCACGCTGATCTTGTGGCTCATCGAAGAGAAGTCCGACGTGGGTGCGACGTGGTCATCTTCAACCCTCAAGCAGTTAATTATAGGCGCGCGTCACTTAATTGACCATATTCTCGAAGATGGGGCTGCGGCGAACATTACAGACGTGTCCCCAGCCGTGATCGAGGACCATCTAATCAAACTCTCCAAAGCCGCTAACGCTGGTGCGGTTTCTGCTGCAAACGGGATTGTCGCTCGACTCGTTGACCGGGGAGTCGCCCCACAGCTATCCGGCGTCGAGGTCAAGGGCCCCCGCAAAGCGAGAAGTGGCCCGAGCAATGTTCAGGCGTCAACTTGGAACGAGATCGTCGCACTTGGCTGTGCATTCCAGATGCTGAAACCGCCCGAGAGTTCGGAAGCGAACCGCGAAGATTTCAATTTCCTGCGCTATTACACGATGCTGGCCTCGCTACTGATCTGCGCCCCGTCCCGGCGCACCGAACTTTGGCGCACCGCGGCCGATATCGTCGTCCTGACCAGTCCGTTGGAGCATCTCGAGAACAGCGTTCCCGAAGACGAAACCAAGAATCTCGACTTTAAACTCGCGCTCGTCTGGCACCCGGTGAAGCGAGGCAGACCGGTCATAAAGCCCATTCCTGGAGCGATGCATGAGGTCGCACGAGATTGCGTCCGGATCCTGCGCGCCTATGGCGAGGAGGCCCGGAGAACCGCGCGTTGGATCAAGGAAAACCCGGGCGTAATGCCGATCTCTGATGAGATCGCGGACTTGCGCACGTGCCGTGATACCGGGACCATCACGCTTGAGCAATTGAGACGCCTTCTGGGCCTGCCCGAAGACATGTACACAAGCGAAATCAAACTGTGGCGTGACAATTTCCCTCGCACACAGGCATCACGCCGACTGGTCGGGGACGGACACGTAAGTAAACGCGTGCAGCACTACTGCTTCCGAACCTTGGAGGAGGAATGGTGGCAACTCTTCAAAAAGAAGTGGAAGAACGCGTTCGGCGCAGTCTGGCCGTACGCAGTGGACACCGAGACCTACAAGCTCGAGGCCGACCGCGCCCTGCTCCTAATCTACGAGGGGCAGATCGATCCGCGGTTCACATACCGAAATAAACTGTTTTTTGACACGCCAAAGGCTAAGGCGCTTTCGAATCTTCTCCGTGAGAATTCCTATTGCGTATCGATCTTCCAACGCCTCGAGATCCGCCTTCCGGATGGCAGCTATCCGTCGATTCAGACCCACGACCTTCGGCATTTCCTGAACACTATGGCGCAGCGCGCCGGCATCCCGGAACCGATCATCGCAATGTGGAGCGGGAGGCGCAACATCGCGCAGAACGCTGCCTACGATCACCGGACAGATGCCGAACGACTGCGTGCGCACGGCTATCAAGTCGCCGACTACGACGAGGCTCAGGCAGACGATCTTTTGACGCGCCAAGTCGGCCAGGCGTTCGGAGGCACTATCGCACCGCCTTCCGTCGAGGTTCTCTCGACGAAGGAGGCATCCGCGCGCGACCTGAACCGACTGCTGATGATCTCCATCACGCAGTTCGGGTTCTGCGTCGGGGACCTGAAGTCCGAACCCTGTCCGCATGCAATGAACTGCTTGAGTTGTGTCCGGCTCGTTGTCTGCAAGGGCGCGACGAAAGCCAAGATTCTCATCGAGGCAAAGCTTCAAAAGCTCAAGAACCAGCACGACCTGCTCCGGACCCACGTTGAGGAAGGTGGAAAGCGAGTCAAGAGCGACAAGATCCTGCCCCATCTGGAGGCGCAAATCGCCGGTGCCGAGGACATGCTGATTGCACTGAACGATCCTGACATCGAGGACGGAACGATGATCGCCAGAAAGGACAAGAGGGGCGCCATCGAGGCGAGCTTCGCCGATCGCGTCACGCTCTTCGCTGCCGATGAACACGAGATCCCGGCATCGAAAAAGACCATCGGAAATGGCTGAGCGCCGCACAATCCAGAAGGACGACATTGATGTGGTGGCCCGTATCATCAAGTCTTTCCGCAAAAAACCCACATGGGACGCCATCACCGAGAGGGTGCAAGAGGCCGGCCTGCCATTCCAGAAGCGCGCCCTGCAGGGGCAGGAGCGCATCAAAGCGGCCTATGACGAGAAGCTGGAGACTGTCCGAAAGCGGCGCGACGCCCGCGCCGAGCGGAGGGCCCAAGCTGGCCTTCCGCGCTCGGAGAGCGATCTCGCAGAGCTGGTTGCGAAGTACCAACGGCGCATCGAGGAACTCGAAGCGGAGCTCGAGCAGCGGAACGTGGAGCTTGCGTTCATGACGCGTCGATGCCTGCGCCGGAATATCGAACTGTCGGACATCAATCGGCCCCTGAAGCTCCCGGGGAAGGGCTGAAATGACATCAAACATCGAAAAGAGTCGTGAGATTGCGCGCAAGGCAGAAACTTGGGCTGCCGAAATCGAGTCGTCCGGCCGCACAGGCGAATTCGTCCGGGCAGGCACGCTGAACAGAAGCCTTGTGGCTGAGCGGCTCGGCTTCTCGCGATCAGTCTGGCAGACGAACTCGAGTCTAAAAGCTATGGCCGCGCGCCTTGATGTAACTTGGGGCGACGGCAAGCCCCCACCGGCTGAACGCATCTCCGCGCTGATCGCAGAGCGTCGTTCCGCTGGGGCGCCGCTGCCCGTGCTCGATGGAGCTCTGGTGCTTCGCGAGATCGCTGACCTTGCGGGCGTCTCCTACGCGGAGATGGTCCGGAAGGACGTGCGGGCTCTGCTCGCCTCCTATGCCGAGGAGCATGGAGTGATCATGGGACGTCCTGGCCGACTGGCCCCTGAAGAAGATTCGCCGGCAAGCGACGATCCCGCCGAGCTGGTCCCGGCGTCGCGCCTGCGGGAGACACAAATGCGGCTTGCGCAGGCGGAGCGAAAGAACGCGGAACTGAAGGCTGAAAACGCCAGTCTGCGTGCGCAATTGTATCAGAAAGACGAGGTGGCCGAGCTTATTGCTTTGGGCGGTCGTATCACCCCGAGATCTTCATGACGTACCAGCCGCCCGCACTGGCGCGGATGCCTTCCTCAGAATGGTTTCTTGCACGTTATATTGAACGTGACCGTGCATTTGTAGGGATCGGAAAAAAACGCGCCAGAGCACTCGCAGAGGCCTTTGGTGCCGACCTCAAGGAAGCATTGCTCGCGATCGATGACAGGGTGGTTGAGATCGTCGGCGAGGAGAACGCGATCATTGCGGCTACCGTGATGGAGACACGTCAAGCAGAGACCGACTTCTTGAATTGGCTGGACCAGCTTCGCCCAAGGTTCGATGCGTTTAAAGCAGATATCAACCTTCAAACGGCAACCCGCATGGCCCGAGCATGGGGACCGCAGGGGGTCGAGGCCGTCAAGGCAAACCCTTATCTATTGCTCTCTGTGAGTGACTGGCGCGCAGTAGATCAGGTCGCCCATGCACTCGGGATCGCCCAAAATGATATTCGCCGCGATATTGCCGCCGTGGAGGCCGCTATGTTCGGCGAGACCTGCCTCCGCTATGGATCGACACGAATGCGGCCCAGAGAGGCTCAGGTCGCGGCTCAGAAACTTCTGAAACGCCCACTTGCCCGGGCAGCAATCGATGCCGCAGTAGCCTCTGGTGCCGCTATCCATCTTGCAGGAGACCTACAGCCTCCCGGGACAGCTCACATGGAGGCCGAATGCGCTCTAAAGCTCGCACGACTGGCATCAGAGCCGCCCGCAACGGGTATTACTCCATTAGACCGCCTCGATGCGTTGGTGGATGCCTACGAAGCCACGCAGCCCTTTCCGCTGACGGAGGCACAGTGTGACGCCGTGCGAATGGCACACAGGCACCGCCTGTTGGTGCTTGCGGGCTATGCTGGCAGCGGCAAAACGACCGTACTGCGCGGCGTCTGTGAAACGCTCGAAGCTACAGATCGAAAACCGCTGATCGTGACCCTATCGGGCCGGGCAGCAAAACGAGCTGCGGAGGCGACCGAGCGCCGGGCGATCACCGTCGCCCGCTTCCTCTCTGAACAGGAAAAATCGAACGTTCCTTTGGGGCCAGATACCGCGTTGATCGCAGACGAGGCATCAATGCTGGGCCTCGTCGAGATTTGGCGAATATTGCGCCGCTTGGGGAAAGCTTCGCTACTGCTGTGCGGCGATCCTGCCCAATTGCCACCGGTCTCACCAGGGATCGTGTTCCACCATCTGGCCAGCGATCTTGATATCCGGAAAGTGATCCTCGATCGCGTGCACCGCCAAGCCGAGAAAACCGGCATTCCCGCGCTGGCAGAAGGGATTCGGCACGGAAAGATTCCGTCGCTCCCCGTTCTGACGGAGGTCAAACCGGGTGTGACATTTACGGAGTGTCGCTCGAACGAAGTTGCCGAGAAAGCCCTCGAGATCGGAAAGAGCCTACGGCGGGCGGGTATTGCTCGTAACGACATCCAGATCATTGCTCCGACTAACCCGCAAGTCGACGCGATCAATCAGTTCTTCCATTCAAAGCGTTTAGCTATGAAGCCCACTCTTTGGTCAGGGAAAATGTCGTTTGCAGAAGGCGAGCCGGTCATCTGGACTAAAAATGATGCTGAACGGGGCCTCACCAACGGCTCGCTTGGGCGGATCAAAAAAATCATGCCAAATACAATCTTAGCGGAACTTGATGGAGATGAGCATTACCTCGGCCGCGGGGACAGCGAGAAGCTCCAGCTTGCCTATGCGATCACAGTACACAAGGCGCAAGGAAGCCAGTGGAGTAAGGTCATAGCACCAATTTTTTCTGCCAAAAATGTGGATCGGTCATTGATCTATACCGCGCTGTCGCGCGCGCAGGAGCAAGTTATCTTCCTCGGCGACTGGCAAGCGATCAGCGCCGCGGTAAACCGACGTCCCTCAGCCGAGAGACGGTTCTGCGGCTTCCCGGATTGGTTGGCCCTTGCACGATATCAAATGGATATAGGCCAGCGAGACAACCGGTTCGACGCCACTTCTGTCTCACATGGGCTGAGTGGCGGCGCCAAATAAGATATCTCATTGAAGTCCCAACGAGACGGGACAGATCGTCAGCTACAGGGAATGGCCCCATCAGTGATCGCGGTTGGCGCCGGAACGACGCTATACGCTCAAGCGTGGAAAGGGCGGGAAGTCGTCATTCGCCACGTTCGCACAATTGCGCCTCAATCCGCGCGGGTAGATCTGTGAATTTCGCCACAAGCTTCCCTGCGAAGGGTTCGTAATCGCGATAGAGGTCCGCCATCGCTTTATCGCATCGGAAAAGGTCGCAGTCTGGCACATAGCACATCTGCATGATGTCAATAAAATCTGAGCGCTTGAAATTGTAGTGCTTCTGGGACGCCTTGAGTAGGTAATGCCCAATGTGACCCGCGCGACCTTCACCAATGTGACCTTCAATCTTGCAGGCAACATCTGATGGGTTCAGCCTTGGCCATTGGGGTGGTGTAGTGAGCCGTCGGGCCGTTCGTGTGTCGACACCCACGTCGATCAGGCTTTGGCGCCGTCCTCGGATAGTCTTCCCCAAATCGTCAAAGTTGCGACTGGCTTCTTGTATCTGCCGCAGTGCGTCTTCCATCTTGTTAATGCTTGAGCCGAAGAACTCATCCAAAAGGTTCGGCTTGTCAGCATAGTCGTAAGCGATTCGACTAAACTCTGCTGGGTCCGAAAACCAGCGGTTGACCCGCTCCTCGAACTCGTCGTCTGAACATCGACCTTTCAGAAAGCGCGTCAGAACGCCACTTCTGATGAGTTCATCCGATACCGGAACCCCCTTGAAATCTTCCCGTTTTGTACCCCATGTCGAAGTATTCTCGCGTAACAGTTGGCGCATTGCCGACGGCGTTTTCAATCGTCGACGCTGGGCGCGGTTAAGGCCCTGCTGTTCCGCAAGGGTTTCGAGATACTGCTTCTCCATCTGACGCCGAAACCAGTTGGCCGTCATCAATTTTCCATCGCGGCCCGTAACCCAAATGCCATTGTTCGGGAAGCGCGCTCCACGCTTCAAGTCCGTAAAAAAGGGGAAGGCGTTCCGTCCGCAGATATTCTTCACCAACTGGCCCCTGCGGACACGTTCTTCACGGAAATCGTCGGTCGGACGTGTGATGAACTCGAGCATGATCGCCCATGAGTAGCCGATCACGATATCGCCCCGATCCCGAAATACGAGCAGCTGGTCGAGGATCGCTTTGGCAGGCCCACCATCTGGTTCATTAAAAATCCGGATGTAATCTTGTGTATCGAGGTAAACAATCAGCGGGGGAGCGATCACAGTGCCTTGCCCTCCATCTCAAACAAACCGAAAAATCACTGAAAGCGATATACCATATGCATCAACGAGCATAGTGAAAGGCAAGTAGTAGAATGCTGCGACTGACCTGCCGACCTTGTAATCTTTCGGCCTATGGCCTGCCTCGCTGGTTCCTCAGTCCTAACGAGGGACCGCAGGTGGTTTCGAGGCATCGGTCCTGGCAAGGGGCAGGTCAGAGGGCGGCCACGTTGTCAAAGCCGATTTTCATTCGGACGACACCGGCTGGCGAGAAGGGGTTTCCGGCCGAGAAGAATCTGCCATATACCGTCGGCTATGACCAATGATCTTGATGACATCCATCCCATCCTCCAGGGCGCTCCGCAGACGACGGAATTCAGAAAGCTGCGCAAGCGGATCGTACGCAACGTTCGCGAAGCTGTGGAACAGTACGGTATGGTGGAGGGGCGCGATGCGCGCTGGCTCGTTTGCTTGTCTGGCGGAAAGGACAGCTTCACTCTTTTGGCAGCTCTCATCGAGTTGAAGTGGCGAGGCCTTTTGCCGGTTGACCTTCTGGCCTGCAACCTTGACCAAGGACAACCAGGATTCCCGGCGACCGTACTGCCGGAATTTCTGACAAAAATGGGCGTGCCGCACCGGATCGAGTATCAGGACACCTATTCCATCGTCATGGACAAGATCCCAGCAGGGCGAACCTATTGCGCTCTGTGTTCGCGATTGCGTCGGGGAAATCTCTATCGGATCGCGAGGGAAGAAGGCTGCACAGCAGTGGTGCTGGGACATCACCGCGATGACATCCTCGAAACCTTTTTCATGAACCTGTTTCACGGCGGGCGGCTGGCCACCATGCCACCAAAACTGGTGAATGAGCAGGGCGATCTTTTTCTATATCGCCCGCTGGCACATGTGGCAGAGGCCGATTGCGAGAAGTTCGCCCGCGCGATGAACTACCCGATCATCCCCTGTGACCTTTGCGGCAGCCAGGACGGGTTGCAGCGCCAGCAGGTCAAGGCGATCCTCGATGGCTGGGAGAAAAATAGTCCCGGACGTCGGCAGGTGATGTTCCGGGCTCTGATGAACGCGCGCCCATCGCATTTGCTCGACCCTAAGCTCTGGGACTTCACGGGGCTTGAACTGAAAGAGAACGTTGCCTTGGCAGGGCAGTCAAACCTCAGAGATAGCGAAGAAACAATGGACAATGACTCTGCCGCGCGGCACGGAAACTAAGGCAGTGAGAGGTTGACTGCGACGGGCCCGGAGGATGCTGCCGATGTCGAAGGGTCGCAGACCCGGCAGCAGCGGCCGCAGGCCGAACAGAGGGCGGAGCAGTCAAGGCGGGTGAGAGGCTCACAGGCGCGGCGGCGGGGCACAAAGCGGATCGAGTCCCGTGGCTCGATCCGTAGCCCTGCCGCCGAAACAGATCGTGCAGCGATCTGCGCTTGGGACGCCCGCCGACCCTGAGCGAGTACCCAGACGTCACACACCCGACCGCTGAACGGGACGTCACATGTCGATCAATGAGATGTCGATTTCGGTCAATCCCAGCAGCAGGTGATTGGGGAAGCATCAGCTTTGTCGGGGGCTCGGAAATTCCGAGCCCCTTGGCTAATGCGACGCAAGCGTTCGCTGGCTGGCGCCGACTGCTTAGTTTGACGGTTTGAAGCTCCACGGTAGTAGATCGTCAATGCGACTTTGGGGGGGGGAGCGTTGGAGATCGCTGCCATCCTTGCCTTGAGGTAGGCGATGCACTGGTTGGTGCAGCCCCCCCCGGCGAAGCGCTGCGCGCGGCAACCTACGCCAAACCGCATGGCACAGCCCTGAGCTGTGCGGCGATTACTCCGCATCGGGCCAGGTACCCGTACGCACACAGAAATGTCATTTTTCGACGCCGATGCGGGGTCAAGATTCTGTGCCGGTTAACGACTATAGCCCTTGCTCAAGGGGGGTCACGGCTTTGACGGCAGACATGATCTCCGTCGGCTCAACCTCAAGTGCTCGGCAGATGACTATGAACTCAACAACATCAATCCGCCTTTGACCGCTCTCGATCCGGGCGATTAAGGATTGATGGCACCTAAGGCGTTTGGCCACCTCGTGCTGTGTGAGGTTGGCGTCTTTTCTGGCCTTGGCCAGCAAGGTGAAGAGCGCTTCGTGACCGTTGCTGGTGATTGTCTTCGTCATGGATTGCCAAGCAGTTGTTGCTTGACGTCCCTTAGTCGTAAAAATTACTTATCTAAAAAGTAGATAAAATCACGGTAGGAACCATGCACGCTGTACAACAACCGCCACGGAGCTTCCTTCTACTGGCAGACATCGCTGCCAGAAACGCACGCGATGAAGCAATCCGAACAGCAGTTACTGACCCATCGGCGGTAAAATTCATCACGGCGCTGCTCTCTCGGCCCTTGCTGCGGCCACTTCTCGAACTGGAGTACAACGGCTGCACGACCTATGAGAGCGCCCTGCTGCTATCATCTCATGAACTGGTGAGGACAACACGATTCAGGTGCAGGTCTGCGAGCTTCAGAGGGCAGGAGTTCGAAGCCTTGGAGCTAAGCCATCTTGGAGTTGAAGCGCTCTTCTTGGAACAAGAGGGTTTTGATGGAAGCCGATGGATGAAGATGTTTCAGACCGGCGTGGAAGGATATGCCTGCATCGACCATGGCGCCGGTGTTTGCATTTCTCGCGAGCATTTTGAAACCGCGCTGGATATTCCCGACCCGGAGATGCTTGAAAGGGTCGTGTATCTTTCCAACGGGGCACGGCAAATTTCCAAAGGATTCCGAGCGGAAGAGTTTGTCGATGAGGCGTGCCGACGGGAGTATTCCGCATGGTGGACCCCCGATGGCAAGCCCAGAACTGCTGTTGAAGTCGCTGATTTGACACGTCTGCAGCCAATGACTTGACTGCCTAACGACAGCGCCGATGGTACAGTTTAGAGCGATTAAATAAGAGAGGGTTTCTGGATCATCGTAACCACCAAGGAGTGAAGATGAGACAGAAACCCGGCATACGCGAAGCCCTCCTGGCATTCCCACTTGATGTAGACCTTCCTATCGGAGGCCCATTTCCCGTCGTTCTCGACGAGGACGGTACTGACGAGGCTCAGTCTTGTCCGCAGCTCCAAACTTTGCCAGTCTGGTGGTGGAGGATTGGACATGGAACGTCGGCTGTCTGCCATTCTTGCTGCGGACATGGTGGGGTACTCGCGTCTGATTGAAGTCGCAGAAGAGGAAACCATCCTTCGCCAGAAGGCGATCAGACAAGAACTGATCGATCCACGCATCACTGAAGCCCATGGCAGGATGGTCAAGACAATGGGCGACGGTTTTCTTGTCGAGTTCCCCAGTGCCGTTGAAGCGGTCCGCGCCGCTATCGACGTTCAATCAATGATACAGAAGCGGGAAGAGCGGAACGCTCAGGACCGCCGAATTCTCTATCGAATGGGCATTCACGTCGGTGACCTCCTGATCGATGACGGGGATGTATTTGGCGATGGGGTAAATCTGGCGAGCCGCCTTGAGGGAATTGCCGAACCAGGCAGCATCTCGATTTCGGCCACTGCCTTTGAACAGATCGCGCCGACACTTGGGAGCCTGTTTGCTGACGTTGGCGAACTCAACCTGAAGAACATCTCGCGTCCCATTCGCGTGTACAATTGGCGCGATGCCCCGGCGTTCATGCCGGTACCCTCTACAGCGAAACGTAAGCCCACGATCAGCCTCGGTGTGTTCCAGGCCATCGGCAGTGGCGACGACATTCAGGTGCTGGCCGATGGTTGCATGCATGAAGTAGCGGCCCTTCTGGCAAACTATACCGGTCTTGAACTCATTGAAGGGGCGACCCAACCTGACCATGTCGCCAGCGTAGTCTTTAGAGCTTCGAAAGGAAGCTATCGGTCGACTGTCAAACTTCTCGACAACAGAAACGGTGAAACCTTTCTGAACACACAATTGGCCGGTCGCATTGAGGACCCGTTTGACACCCAAGACGAGCTATCTGCGCGTATTACAGAGGTGATCCGGTTTGCAGTGCTCCAGCGCGAAGCCGAGAAATCAATCGGAGACAGCAACCCCGAAGCCTGGCTGACCAAGGCTGCGCAGTTCCTCATGGGCGGAAATCGGGAAGAGTGGGCCGAAGCGGAGATCCTGATCCATAGAGTGACGAAGGGACAGCAGAATAACTTCATGGCATGGGCCATGCTTGGATGCGCGCACCTTTGGGAGGCATTTTATGGGTTTGGCCCACTTTCCCCTGAGAGAGGGAAAGCTTGTCTGGAAGCCACCCAAAAATCGATCCAGATCCGGGAGCAATGTGACTTTGCACACTCAATCATGGGCAATTACCACTGGGCAGTGACCGGCGATGTCGAGGCCGCGATACGTTCCACCGAACGAAGTCTCGAAATTACGCCGAACTATATCATGGCCTTGACCACTCTTGGCCTTCTCCAGATTTTGAGAGGCAATCCGCGAGAAGGATTACACACAGCGTATCAGGTTGCGGATTTTTCCAAGCGAATCCGATTTCACCACAGGGTTCTTCAGGTCATCGCTTTGGGACACCTTGTGAACGAGGAGTTTGATCTTGCCATCGACATGGCCGAACGGTCGCTGTTGCAAGGGGATGAAATCGTTCGCTCCATGATGATTATTGCGAGCGCGAACGGTCATCTGGGACGCCAGGATCAGGCACAGCAAATGAATAAAACGATCAAGGCCCAGCATCCTGACTACGCCCTGTCCAATGTGCTGGACATGCCCTTCCGGAACCCCGATCATTGGGAAATATTTGTAAGTGGGCTCAAGCTGTCCGGCATCGAAGAGTAAGTGTTTCACCCCGAATGATCCTATTACCCTTCGGCGATCTGCGTTCTTCATGGCAAGATCGTAAACGGTGTTCCGGCCCCACTTTGTAGGGGCGAGGTTCGCTTGGCCCGCCATCCGGGACGGTGCCATGATGTTGAACCGGGCCCAGTTCGAGGCGTTTTTTACCGGGCTGGACTGGCGACGGGTGCGGACCCCGGAGGCGCACCGTCCGGCTGTGGCAGAATGACTCGGTCGGGCACGCTATCAGCCACGGCGAGAGGGTCGTCAAGGAACCGCATCAGGCTGGGTCTGCGCGCCACAGTGTAGGGGATACCTTCGGCCAACTTTGACGAACGCGGGATGCGTAACAGATGTGCCTCCAGCTAAAGGCGGAAACCGCAGTCGGTTTTGTCAGGCTTCCCCCTGCCATTAAGAAATCAATCAACGGCCGTTTCGGTAAGCATGTCCAACAAGTCATCGTCCATGAGGCCATTGTGTTTTCCGAGAATCGACACAGATTCAATCGCTTGAAGTTCGGCGTATCCGTTGTCGTCGATGGCCATTGCTGCATGACCATCGCCTGCCTCTCGCACCGCCGGCGTTGAATGGTCATCTTGCATGCAGCTCTTGATCTGCCCGTCTCGAAAGCTTGGCGTCTTCATAGAAATACCTTTTAGGTCTCTTGCCCGGAAAGGTCGGTGTTTGAACACCACGTGTCAATCGCTGTGCCAATTTGGGCCAACCCGACCGGCTGGACCGCGGGCACACCCCGCACCCGCGTCACCGCCATGGGCCAGCCGATGGCCATGGCGTTCTCGTGCCCCTCACGCCTCACCAGTGCCTCGCGGAACGAGGGGGCCAGCGCCTCCAGGCCGATGGTGATGATCAAGTTTTCGCCTTCCTCCGGCGCTATGGGGCCGCGGCCGGAAACCAGCGCCCATTCCACCCCGTGGGTGTCGGCCACCTGCGTCGTAGCCCCGCGTGGATCGGTGCGCAGGGCCGACCGCCAATAGCGCAGCAGCGCTTTGTGATCGAGGGTATCCTCCGCGTAAAAAGCGGAGTGATATAGGCATTTCTGCGAGATAACGAAGCGCACCAACACGGTTTGCGGAAAAAGCTGACACTCGGTTGCTCTGCTGGTAAAATCGACGGCGGCAAGCCACGGTGGAGGCGCCGATGGACGAAACAGAGATTTATCGCAAACAGCGGATGGGTGGCGCTATTGAGATTGGCCGCCGGACCGCTCTTGTCTTGGTGGACTTCGTAAATGGCTTCATAGACCCGGACATTTTCGGTGGCGGAAATACTCTTGAAGCAGCCGAAGCAACTGTTCCCTTGCTGGATGCCTTTCGGAGTCGGGGCCTTCCCATAGTTTTCACACGCATTGTCTATGCTGATGACGGGTCGGATGCCGGTATTTGGTGCGAGAAGGCACCGAGGCTTCGTGAACTCACGGAAGACAACCCTGCCAGCCATGTCGTCCATTTCCTGAAACCTCGTGACGGAGAGTTTATAGTTCGAAAGACGCAACCCTCGGCGTTTTTCGACACGAACCTTGGATCGATCCTGAGAGCCAAGCAGGTGGATGCCGTTGCTGTGGTAGGCGCAACAACCAGTGGCTGCGTTCGCGCCACCGTGGTTGATGCGATCAGTTCCAATTTCCGCCCAACCGTCATCTCCGATTGCGTCGGCGACCGTGCCCAAGGTCCGCACGACGCAAGTCTTTTCGACATGCAGCAAAAGTATGCAAACCTGGTCACGGCGAGCCAGATTGACAGCATCTTCGCCTGAAGCCCGTTTGGTCCGCTTTGGCCTCGTAGCGGACCTTTGCGAGACAGCTCGCTTACGATGCGCGGATGATCTCCGTTGGGCGCATGTCCGCCAGCCGCACCTCCAGCCAGCGGATGTAGCCGCTTAGGTTCTTCGTGGCCGGTCCGCAGAAGGGCTTGATGAACCTCTTGTAGCGGGCATGGAGCGCTTTCACGTTCTGGATGTGATAGCATCCTGCCGCGGCACGCGTGCCTGGCTTGCTCCCGACCACGAAGTGCTCCAGCCCGCGCGCCGCCGCGAGATCCTTGATTTTGGTTCCGATCGAAGATTTGCTCGGGATAGATCAAGACCAACGCTTCTAAAGTCCAGCTCGCTTCGAACCGGACCACTATAGGTGCTCCCGACTGTCCATTGCCCATCATTGGCGATCAGCCGCGCCATAGAAACAAATATGGTCTGAGCGAACAGCGATTCCACGAGGTATTTCTACGACGATTGACGCGCCCGTTTCCTACATCAGGTTATCTTGCCCGAACTCCGCCAGCATGAACCAAAAGGTGCTCAAGAATTCGCAGCACCATCCGCTTCGGCAGGGCGGGTCAAAACCCTCGTTTCAAGAATCTTCTGCAAGATATCTGCAATCCCGTCGCCTTTGAAATGTAGCCCGATCTCGTCGAGAGGCTTGTCTTCTGAGGCAGTCTGTGATCCCCAGTTGAAGCTCGTTACTACGATGTCATCATGATCCCATAGCAGTGCCTTGCCGTGAAGCATTGCGCTTTGGCTTTGAATCTTTCGAAGTTCGATACTCCCGCCGCCCATCTCCCCAGCCGCGCGCACATCACGCTTCTTCACCTCGCCAGAAGGGACTGAATAAAGCGCTTGCACGGTTTCAATGCGCTCAGACGCCACTTGGGCCGGATCGAAGACGTTCTGGATCATGGGCGAGCCCATCCGATGGGTCATTACCAACAGGCGTTCTTCCGCGTCATGCGCGGCGCGGCGAAGCAGCGGTAGGTGGTCGGGCGCGGCGATGATGCGGAGGGTTGCGGGAATCCCATCCTCTGTCGGGGTAGCATCGAGTAGCCGTCCAGGCTTCAACCTCAATGCTGTTCGCATGGCTTGCAAGGCATCGCGCGAGTCGCGAGCCGTCGGCACCGCTGCCGTGATGGCCGCGAAGAGATCGAGGCAGGCAGCGACAGCGCCATCGCGTAGCTCGATCGAAAGCTCGTGGGCGCGGAATGGCGATCGGAGCCAGTTGCAGGACCCCAGCAATGCACGACCGCCATCGACCCCGTCGTCTGCTATGATGATCTTTGCATGGCTATGCACTGGTTCGAGATGGGCTGCTACGCCCGCGCCCGCCGCACGCAAACGGTTCTGGAGCTCTCCCATAGCCCGCATGTGCTTGCCCTCATCGTCGAGAGAAGAGCCAAAGAAGAGGTGGACCCGAACTCCACGCCGGACGGCGCGTTCGAGGGCGGCCCAGACACGTTCCTGTCCGTGCCGTGCTTTCGCGTCGTCTTGTGCTGCGACAAAGGTCGAGAGCACGAAGACATCGCTGCGCGCTGCATTCACGACCTCCTCAAGGCGAGCCAGGTGATCACCACCACCGAACACGACCTGATCCTGGGCCAAGGTTGTCTCGATCGGTGTATCGAGACAAGCCGGACGAGCCGGCTGACTGGGGCGGGCGGAAGGAAGACGACCAGAGGTGAGGTGCTCGCGCACCGTCGCACGCAATGCGTCGCTTGCGCCTTCGGGAAGTGCACCGTCCCTTGCTCGAACGAGATCCAGGTGGATAAAGCGATTCTCGATCAAGGAGAGGTTGGCACGCACCATAGCGAAAACCTCGCCGGAACGCAGAGACGAACTCAAGAGATGGCGCACGCGCTCTTCCATGGAAGAGTCTGTTTCTGCCTCGTCACTGTTCGGAAAGTCGACGATCATCGCCCCTTTTGGAATTTTGTTCACAGGCTTGATTACCACCTCGCGACGGCGAAACACTGAGCCTCCCAGCTTGTCGAAGACAAGGCTTACAGTCATCTCGCGACGTTGCGCTCGTTCAGGCAGTGATCGCCCGGCCAAAAGATGGGCGCGGGCAGCCTCGGTCATCGCGAGTGCAGGCTCGGGCGCGATGCGAACCTCGATCAACCCAAACCGCATCAGGCGGCTCACTGCCGCTTCTGCCACCTGACGGGGAATACCGAGTTCAACCGCCACCGACGCGCTCGTCCCCGGTCTTTCACGCAGGGTGAGAAGCACCTCTTCTTCGACGGGGCTCCAACCCCATCGGCGTTCGATGATGGCACGAGCACGATACCAGACAGCTGGGATCAACAGAGTCAATGGATCACCTTCCCGTCCTCGCCGCAGGCGATGATCGATGCAGTGGGCACGGCGTCCGGGTCGTCCGGCGCGGCCATCAAGTCAATCTGTCTTAGCAATGAGCCAAGGAATTCGAGATCATGTCCGACTCCGGACCATTTGACTGCGTTCCTAAGGAAGCCAGTCGATGTTACGAGCACGAGCTTGTGCTTCGCGCGGCTGAGCAACACGTTCATGCGTCTGCGGTCCCCGAGTATGCCAAGTGCATGCCGGCCCACCTTCTGATTGTTGCGCACGGTGCTCACTACCACCAAGTCAGCCTCGCCTCCTTGGAAACTGTCAATCGTTTGAACGAAAACACCGTCACCTTTGGGGCTGGCGAAGCCGTTCAGGAGCCCGGTCTCAGGATCGATACGCGAAGCCACGCGCGCATTGAGAATGCGGCACTGTCCCGTGTAGGGCGACAGGATCGCGAGTGTCGGAGTAGCGTCATTTGCAGGACCCAACCGGTCAAGGGCCTCGAATACCGCTGTGGCCTCGGCCCGATTGCAGGGCGAGGTGCCGTCGAATGTTTCGAATGCCTTCAGCCGAGCCCGGCTCAATGACGGAAGGTCGAACAGGATGACGGGGGCAGATAGCGCTCCGCTGGCCGAAGTGATTGGGCAGGAGCGGTCCGCGATGCGATCCGCTGTTGTTAGCTGTCCACCGTAGAACGTGTCGGAAACCAGGCCGCAGATCGCGGGGTGCATCCGGCTTTGTTCGGTGAGCATCGACACCGGTCCGACATGGGCAGAGCGCATCTTCTCGGTTGTCTCGGCGATTTCGCGGAATGGCTGTTCCAGTCTAAGCGCTGCCCCGAGTGCGTCGGCGCGGAGTATCGGGTCACTTGCGAGGGCCACGAGCGACATTCCGACAGCATCCGGGAGGTCAGACACAGTGTCGATCAACTCGGGAGCGTCGGCGAGTAGCGCTTCACCGGCATCGTCGCGATAGAGACGTTCCTTGCGCTCGGCATCGAACGGCGCGAGCTGGCGGTGGTCGCCGATAAGGACCCGGCGGGCACCCAGGAGCAGGGGGCCGATGAGTTCCGGGCCGCTCGCCCGCGCGGCCTCCTCTACGATCACCCAGTCGAATTGTTCACCTTCGGCGACCATCTCTTCGATGACAGAGGAATTTGCCGTCGCCAGCGTAACGTCTGCGCTACGGAGGATCAGGTGCTCTGTATCCCGCAAGATCGCTTCTCCTTCAGGGTCCGCCTCGCATTCGGGACCGGCCTTGCGCAGAGCCCGCATGACCGCTTCCCGTCGCTGGTGCGAGAGTGGACTCGCATCGGCAAGCACGAAGGTATCAAGAAGCGTGCGCGCTTGGTATCGAAGCTGGGTTTCTCTCTGGTCTGGCGCGGGTTTCTCGATGCGCACAACGATCGGAGCACGCTCCGCCTGAGAGAAGTGCTCGCGCATCTTGCGCTCCATCTCTGCAAGTGCCTCGTGGTTTTGCGCAGCAATGAGGACGCGTGCGGTAGGGTTGGAAGAGAGGATGCTACCGACGAGGCGGGATACGAGGAATGTCTTTCCCACGCCCGGTGGGCCGACAACAAGGTCGATCGAGTGGCCGCGGCAGATCGCTTCCCATGCATCGGACTTTGACGGATCAAGTTCGTCAGGCGCAGCGCCCGGCAAAGCCAAAGCGTGAAGTGCGGGGTCAAGTCCGACGCTCTGCGGGTTTCCGATCGCGCGGAGGAGATCAAGGTTATCTCGGGCTGTGACGACATGTCGGAGTCGGCGGCGGATCTGGGTCTCGGTGCCCCGGTCCGGCCGCGGCCGCAACAGCACGCGCGCCTCTACCGGCAAGTTACCCTCATGCCGAAACACGTAGAGCCGTCGCCCGTCCTCATCGACGACGTCCTCGAGCGACAGCTTTGGCGCGGTAGGACCCAAGGTGAGGGAGTCCGACACCGTCAGCGTCCATTCCACGGTGCCATCATCGCGCAACATTTCGGTTTGCAGTTCGGCCGCCGCTTCCATGCGCCCGAACGTGGACCGCCAGCGATCGCGCACTGCGTCCGTGCGCGCCGCAACCCGCACAAGGCCTGTTTCGGGGGCATCTACGATCTCGGCCGGATAGTGGTGCAACCGTCCTTCCAGAAGCGCCGCGACCTCAATCAGGACCAGCGCGTGCCACTCGACCGGATCGGTGGCGCTCGGCACCTTCGCCTTGTCGGCCCCGACCGTTAACCAGGCTATGGCCCCACCGCCGGTCCGTGCGACGCGGTCGCGCGCCTCGTGGAGGTTACGCGCGACATGCACCCGTGCGCCGATTGGCTCGGAATCAATCGCGCCGTCACTCGGGCCGCGAGCTTTGCACCCCGTGATACGGCCGATCCGTCCGTCCTCAGTGAGAGGACGGACATAGTAAACCGCGCGCTGGCTGAAGATCTGGATCGTGCCGTCGCGTCGGCTGGGATTGCGCCAAGCTTGCGGTGCCTCCGCATTCAGGTCGTCTTGGACAAAGGCCAGCAGCGCGTCCGCATCCGCAGCAGGGATGAGCCCTCGCGTCAGGGCCGGAACATCGCGCCGCAGGAGATCGCGCCCTGGTGCCACCACCAACTCAAGCCGACCGCTCGAGCCCACTCGCTCCAGTTCCGAACACAACTCCTCAATTTCGACAGCCAGAGCCTCCCCTTCGATAAAGGCGAACTGGGGCGGTGCGCGGAGGCGGTCGAGCAAACGCTGTTCCGGAGGTAGGAGCACAGTGCCGTCCGTGTCGTTCTGGAGCAGGAGCAGCGCGGCAACGCCTCCGAGATCGCGCCAATCTTGGCTGTGCGAGACGACGGTGCCCGGACGGAGGAGACCCGCGCCTCCGCGTCCGAGCGAGCCGACATGGACGCAACCCTCAAAGCCACCGAGTTTCAACTCCAGTGGTTCTACGCTGACCGTGAAAACGGTGCTATCGGCAATACCGCCATGGACGATATCGGCAGCATGGAGATGACCCAAACCGCGAACAAGCCGAGCGATCTGGCGCCAGATGCCGACCCGGCCTGACAAGGTCCGGGCGGTGGCGTCAAGCAGGCCACGGCTTCGTCCGGAGAGGGTGGCCAGAGTTCCGTCCGCGCCAGCCAGGCGGATGCCGATCTCGCTATCATCTTCAACAAGGTCGATCACTTCCAGCAGGACCTCGCGGGCGGATTGTCGGGCCAGAACACCTCGAACGCGCCGCACAGTGTCCCCAAGAATACGCACGACATCGCGATCGACCTCTGCGCCGGTCTTCTCGATCAGCCAAAGTAAATAGGGTTCCCCATCGGCGCGGTCCGTGGCCATCCAGAGACCGGAGGCGGTCCGAAAACGCTCGCCTCGTATGCCGCGCTCCAACTCGAAACGCTGATCGAGCGGCACCATCATTGCAGCCTTGCGCTGTTTTTGCCCCAAGTGTGTCCCTTTCTCCACTGCAATGCACTCTATATTGTGCCGGCCGATGAAGGAAGCGCAAGAAGAGCTGCAAATTTTAAGTCATCCTCGAAGTGTAGTTCGCCAGCAATGAGGCAGGCCGGTGCACTCGATTGAGCCGCTTTTGGTTCGAAAACGACGGAACTCTTCCAGCTCAGTCCTGAATGGCGTCGAAGCAAATATAATCCGGCTAATCGCGGTCCTGTTTTGGCTCCTGCATCCGGAACTGCTCTCCTGACTGCCTATCAGGTCCGAACACAGCGATACGCACACCTGATAGGTTCAGTTCATTGGTCAGATGTGAGAGCTCTTTGGCGGAGTCTCCCCAAGTGGGGGGCACTACGAGGATGGCCTGATGGAGTTCTTTTGTCTGTAACGCCGCCATCGCAAGCGTCTCTACCAGGAAACGACGATGACGCTTGTTGCGGTGAGACTTGCATTCAATCGCGGCTACTGGCGCTCCATCTCGCATCACGGTGAAGTCGGACGGCACCAGCGCATCCCGTCCACTGCGCACTACTTCAAGGTTCGAGCCGAGCTCAAGAACGCCTGGGTTTTGCTCAAGGTAACGGAAGACCTGTTCTTCAAATTCAGATCTTCTCTTGAAGCGTTCATGTGCGGCGACACCACGCCCGCCTTGTGCGGCCTCCAATTCCCGCAGCGTGGCCTGAAGTTTCCTCCGAGACAACTCTCCGCCGAAAAACTTTGGGGCAAGGACTTTCTCTCGGGCGGGAGGTCAACCGAGGCACTCTATCCACAAAGGCTTTTTCACTACATTGGCGGTTGAAGCGGGCCTTCTCTGCGGCAGTTGCGAATGACCGCCTTGGCCCGAGAGCGGAAAGTCCGCTAAGAGTTGGCGAGCGACTAAAGCGATAGAAGGCGGCCAATTTTTGGTTTTCAAAACCCGACTTCTTCTGATCGGCCAGGAATATGACTAAGAAAAAAATAAAAGAGGCGCGCCGGGCCCCAGCGGGCGGGAAGGCCACCGAAGCGGGAATGAATTTCCAGGCCGAGGTGGGCACTTGGTTCGCCGCGCATCTGCTGGCTCGACAGCCGGTGGGTGGACGGTTCGGCATGGCCAATGTCGCCCTTCCTATTAGCATCCAACTCGAAACCGGCGAAGGCTTGGACGACGCGCTACTTATTCAAGACGACGGAAGTCGAATTGATATCCAAGCCAAAACGCAAGCAAACCTTTCGGTTAGCCCTACTGGTGCGCTGGGTAAGACTATCGCTCAGTTGGCCCGGATTGTAGCGGATGCAAAGGTATCCCAGACAGCGATAGACACATCCAAGACGCGCGCGGTGCTGGCAGTAACCACGGCTGCGCCACGCACACTCGACAATCTCGAGCGAGGGTGCCGCGCTTTCGACTTGGGAGGCGCCTGGGTCACGACCAAGGCGCAGCGCAGCCAGGCCGAACGAGAGGCACTCGAAATCTTCGAAGCCAATGCGCGCACCGCTTGGGCGGCGCACACCACCATCTCGCTCGACGAAGACGACCTCGTTACCATGGCGCGGTTGTTTCACATTGTCCGGTTCTCGATGGACGAGGGCGATGACAATTGGCGCGAGGCCGCGCGCGTGCTCGGCAGCCAGCTCTACGGAGGGGAAGCCGCCGGCGAAGCGCCGCTTCGCGACCTCAAAGCGATCATCCGCGGCCTGATCGGCAGCGGCGCGCCCGCCGACCGTGCTGGACTTATGCGCGCGCTGCGAACACGCGGTCACAATGATGTCAGTGCGGCAGACTATCAGCCCGATCTCGAGCGCTTGGCCGCTGCGACCAATGCCGAGCTAACTCGTCTGGTCGGCCACACATGCTTGCCCCTCGCCAGTGGTGTGCGGGTCGCGCGCGACGCCGATGCCCCCCTCGCTGCCGCGCTCGCGACCGGGTCGATCGTGGTCATCGGAGAGCCTGGAGCGGGTAAGACTGGCGCCCTTGTTGCTTTGGCCGATGCGCGCCGCGAAGCTGGCGACACCGTTGTTTTCCTTTCGGTTGATCGCTTTCCCGGAGTCGCTCTCACCGCCGATCTCCAAAACGAGCTTGGTCTTGCTCATCCGCTCGCCGAAGTGCTCGCTGCGGCGCCAGGCAAAGGCAGCAAGCTGCTTATTATCGACGCTCTTGACGCCGCGCGCGGCGGACCCGCCGAAGGTGTATTCGCGCAGCTGATCGAAACGTTGAGCGCAGCGCCCAACACGCCTTGGGCGATCGCAGCATCAATCCGCACCTTTGATTTGAAGGGAGGGAGGCGTTTTCGTGAAGCCTTCGAAGGTAGTCCGCCAAACCCAGAGTTCTCCGAGGCTTCGCTTGCCCGCGTGAGGCATTTCTTGGTTCCGCGGCTCACCGACGCCGATCTCGACCGAGCCGCTTTGGAGGCGACCGATCTTGGCGCCGTGCTCGCGGCCGCGCCCGAGAAGCTGCACGATCTGCTCCGCAATGTATTCAACCTCTCTCTTGCAGCTCAGCTTCTTGCGGATGGCGCAAGTCCGGCAAGCATTCGCACTGTTGCGACCCAATCCGACCTGATTGATGCCTATGAGGATCGCCGCCTGACCAGCACCGCAATGCAGCGGGCTGCAAGCAGCGCGGTCAGTAAGATGGTCCAACGACGTCGGTTGGCAGTGCGCAAGGTCGTTGTGGAGCATGACTGTCTCGATGAGGTGATCCAATCAGGCGTGCTCGTTGAAGCCGGAGATCTCGTCAGCTTCTCTCATCACGTCTTGTTCGACCATGTTGCCGGACGCTTCTACCTCGAATGGGACGATGCTACGCAGCTGATCCGGCAGCTTGGGGGCGACAGCTCGATAGCACTTGTGCTGGCGCCGGGCCTGCGTTTCGCGCTGGAGCGGGTGTGGCGAACTGACGGTGCGGGAAAAGCCGCAGTCTGGTGTCGGGTGGCCGACATCTATGCCGATCCGACTATCGATCCAGTGCTTGCCAATGTCGCCTTGCGCACTGTTATTGAATGCGTTGAGACGGCGAACGATGTAGCGGGGCTGACTGAACTAATTGCCGCTCGCGCTGGCAATGAAGCCCTCGCAACTATGATGTCGCGCCTTGCGCGTTTTGTCGGCCTTGCCATCGATGTAACTGACACGGTCGATGCGCTTGGGGCGCTCGTCTGGGCAAGCGTCGCCGAGGCGTGCGCCGTCACTGGAAACCGGGATCTTACCGATCCAACGCGTTTCCTTCTCCAGATGCTCTTCGAGAAAGCCAACCTGTCGGACTTGGGCTTGCTTGAAGTGTTCGGGCGCGCGTCTCGCGCTCTGCTGACGTTTGCCTGGGCTGCGGACCCGGTCATGCAACAAACGGCCATCTGCGGCATCCGTTTCGTCGGAAAGAGCTTTGCCTCTGATCCCCCCGCATCCCGCATCCTTCTCGATCGCGTGCTCCGCGACCCACATTTCTCGGCGCATGCCGATCGCGAGGCGACTTGGCTGGCAGAACAGATCATGCCTATCGCGGAAGCAGACGCCGAATTCGCGGTGGAGATCTATCACGTGCTCTTTTCGCGCGAAATCACTGACGATGCGACCTCCTTTTTTGGCGGACAGCCAAGCCGGATCATGCCGCTCTCCTCAAGCCGCAGGCAGGATTACCATAGTTGCCGCTACAATCTTGGTCGGCGCGCCGACCGGCTGCTTGAATTGTCCGCAAACCTCGGCACGCGCGTTGTCAACGAGGCGACGCTTGGGGAGGTCGACCGCGACGTTCCGCTCGGTTATGAGCGCAAGCGCGTGGCTTTGGAAGGCCGCGCAACCTTCGATCTGCTTGGCCGCGAAGATGCTTTCAACAGATGGAGCGAGCCAGATGCTGATCGCCCATCGCAGGACGACGATGTCTTGGCGCATTACGTGACTTTCCTGCATGCCGCAGGACCCGCAACCTATGCTGAGAGCATCGATACTGCGGCTACGGGCAATGTGCATCCAGCACTATGGGCGCGCCTGCTCGGCGTGGGTGCTGAGCGCTTTACCGAGGTTGCCGATCTTCTTTGGCCTTTTGCAACCAACGTGACGATGATCGCGCATGAGGATATCGTTTGCGACGCCGTCCGCTTTCTCGCCGCCACCTATTCCACGCGGTCACAAGAGGATCGCGCAACGTTCGAGAGGGAGGCGATGCGACCTGGTCTCTTCGCCGAAGAGGCGAAGCTCCGCTGGTGGCGAAGCTGCTTGGCACGCTTTTTGTCACTGGTCGATGAGACGCATCTGGTGACTGAAGAGATACGCGCATTGCGCTCTGAACTGGCTGTCGAGAGAGAGCTTGCTGGGAACCCACCGCTGCGGTCGTTCACAACACACCCCGGTTCGTCAAACGGAGTCTCCCGCTCGATCATGGCACGACAAGGTGTCGACGTAGAGGAAGGTCTCGACGCAGAGATGCTCAACCAATCAGACGCGCTCTTTGAATTGGTCCAGGCGACGCCCACAGAGAGCGACTCCGCGACGCTCGCAGCGCTGTGGACGAAGGCTTTGAGCTTGGTGGCGTTCTATGATGCCCACGCCGCCGACCTACACGGAGAGGTCGAGCAACCTATCTGGGGGCATATCAGCAACGCAATCGAGCGCATTGCTAAGAGCGGCGCGTTTGTGCCGGGCGCTGAGGGATTGCCTGACTTGGTGGAATTCCTGACGCTACTGGAAAGGCTCTGGGTCAGCCGCTTTCCGGAAGCAAATGCCTCCAACGATGACTCCCGGCTTCACTGGAGCAACTGGGAAGTCCGCATCTATGCCGCCAAAGCGTATGTCTCGCTGGCCAATCGTTTCGGAGAGACTCATTCCGAAATATTAGACAAGTTCGACGCGATCCTCGCTGACCCCGCCGCAGAGGTTCGGTTGCAGGCCGCGCAAAATCTGCAAGTGCTCTCACGCATTGCGCCAGAACGCATGTGGATGTTGGCCGAACGGGTCGTGCGAGAGGAGCCACATGCCGAAGTGCTGGCTTCTTATCTGAAAAATGTGCTGAATCGCTTCACTTGTCAGGAGGTCGAGCGTTGTGAAGCGCTGATTGAGATCGTGCGGACGCGCCGCCAGGCGGTTCAACGCGACGGGAACTCCGGCCGCGATCAGGTTGCCAAATCTCTCGGTAGTCTGGTTGCCCAGCTTTGGGTAAGGCAAGATAGACCCAAAGCGTTCGGTTGGCTTGCAGCTTGGGCCGGTGAGCCGGAAGCGCACGGCGAATTTCTAAATTCATTCCTCTCCGCACTGGATGAAGCGTTCTTCGCGCGCTACTATTCGGGGGAAGACCATGAGCCTTCGGTTGCAGATCGTGCCCAGCAAGCCGCTATGTTGATACTCGAGGCCTGTTTGGAGATTTCAGCGGGCAGTCATCGCTTGCTGACTGTCGATAATGTTGAAGGTGCCGACCGAGATGCCGCGATCAACGCTTACAAAGCGGCCGAGAGACCGATCGGTCACCTGATGAACCAGCTTTATTTTGGGTCGGGGGCGTTTGATGGCAATAAAGAGAGCAAGGTCGGGCTGAAGAATCCCGAGGCCATGCGCCGGTTTCTCGTCGACTACCGGCCGATGTTGGAGCTACTCGCAAATTCGCATGAACCCTCGACTCACCATCATCTGGTCGAGCTCTATGAGTATCTCATGTCGGGCGATCCGGCGGCCGTGTTCGACGCTCTGCATGCGCTTCTGCTCGGCGCAGGCGCGCGCGAAGGCTATCACCACGAAAGCATGGCAAGCGCGGCCATGGTGCGCATGATCACCCGTTATCTCGCTGATCACCGCTCGATCTTCGAGGATGATGACCGCCGCGAGCGGCTGATCGCGATCCTCCGCCTATTCTCCGATGTAGGCTGGTCTGATGCGCTCAAACTGCTCTACGATCTACCTGAGTTGTTGCGTTAAATGGCGTTGTTGCGCAAAGGCGGGGTTAGGGATTCACCTCGTGAATCCAATGTAGTAGCCGGAAGGTATGAGCAGACCTCCGAAGACGACCTACAAGACCACCAACTGGCAAAGCTACAATCAGGCGCTGAGGCAGCGCGGATCACTGACCGTTTGGTTCGATCCCTCGATGCAGTGGGAAGCCATTCCGTCGGGGCGTCGCGGCCGTCAGCAGACCTATAGCGACGCTGCGATCCAGGCCTGCCTCACCCTCAAGGCCCTCCTCGGGCTGCCGCTTCGCCAAGCGACCGGTTTCGTGGCGAGCCTGCTCGAACTGTCTGGGCTCGGCTGGTCCGTGCCGGACTTCAGCACTCTGTCACGTCGCCAGAAGACCTTGAACGTGACGATCCCGTATCGCGGTTCCAAGGGGCCGCTGCATCTGCTCGTGGACAGCACCGGCATCAAGGTGGAAGGCGAAGGTGAGTGGCACACGCGCAAGCATGGCGGCTCGAAACGAAGGGTCTGGCGCAAGATCCACCTCGGGATCGATGAGGAAACGCTGGAGATCCGGGCGGTCGAGGTGACTTCCAGCAATGTCGGCGACGCGCCGATGCTGCCGGACCTGCTTGCCCAGCTGCCCCCGGATCAGGAAATCGCCACCGTTACAGCAGACGGTGCCTACGACACGCGCGCCTGCCACGACGCCGTCGCCGACCGCGGTGCGGCAGCAATCATTCCGCCCCGCCGCAACGCGAGGCCCTGGAAGCCGGACACGGCAGGAGCCCGAGCGCGCAACGAGATCCTGCGGACGTCAAAGCATCTTGGCCGGGCGCTGTAGCGGAACTGGAGCGGCTACCACCGACGTAGCAGGGTGGAGACGAAAATGAATTGCGTGAAGCTGCTCGGACAGAGGCTGATGTCCCGCGACTTCGACCGCCAGGTTGCCGAAGTTCAGATCCGTGCGGCGCTCATGAACCGCTTCACGGCCCTCGGCATCCCGGTCACCGTGGCCTTGGGATAAATGTGTCCGGGGAAAGGGGAACTGCGGTCATCAGCTGATTTGTGCAACAGCGCCTCGCGCTGCCGAAACTGGATCTGCCGAATTAGCGGGGCGATCCGGCATGGCGCCGTCAAAGCGAGAAATAGTTGTATGCGCGCGCGACATCCGCCGCCCCCGAGTGGGAGTCTTTGGAGGTGACTGAATACATGCACGAGATTTCCGTCTTGGGCGCCAGTTCAGTGCATGGATTTGTATGCACGAAAGTTGAACGCACGAAAAAAATGGAAAAATCATTCAAATACAATCCGTTTACAATCCGTTCGTTCAGTCAGAGAATTTTAGACTCATCATAAGTCCCGTTACACGCTGCTCGCCGTGCTGCACGAGTTGCAGTGGCGTGGCCTCCTGCCGGTGGACCTGCTGGCCTGCAACCTGGATCAGGGCCAGCCCGGCTTTCCCGCCACGGTGCTGCCCGAGTTCCTCGAGCGCATGCAGGTGCCGCACCGAATCGAATACCAGGACACCTATTCGGTGGTGATGGACAAGGTGCCCCAGGGGCGCACCTTTTGCGCGCTGTGTTCCCGGCTGCGGCGCGGCAATCTCTATCGGATCGCGAGGGAAGAGGGCTGTTCGGCGGTGGTGCTGGGCCATCACCGCGATGACATCCTGGAAACCTTCTTCATGAACCTGTTTCACGGCGGGCGGCTGGCCACCATGCCGCCCAAGCTGGTCAACGAGGAGGGCGACCTGTTCGTCTATCGCCCGCTGGCGCATGTGGCCGAGGCCGATTGCGAGAAGTTCGCCCGCGCGATGAACTACCCGATCATCCCCTGTGACCTTTGCGGCAGCCAGGACGGGTTGCAACGTCAGCAGGTCAAGGCGATCCTCGATGGCTGGGAGAAAAACAGTCCCGGCCGGCGCCAGGTGATGTTCCGGGCGCTGATGAACATCCGTCCCTCGCATATGCTGGACCCGAAACTGTTCGATTTCGCCGGGCTCATGCGAGGCACCGCCCCCTCCGCCGCCCCCACGGGGGACGGGCGGGAAATTCCAGACCTGCGTTAACATCTGGGTCAGAACATCGGGCTAGGCTCACATCGCGCAACGCGAAACGTGAAAGGCTCCGCCGCCATGTCCATGCCCACCCCAAGCACCCTGACCCGGCTGCGCCGCCGCACCCTTCCCATCCTTTTGGGGCCGCCGATCCTGGCGTTTCTGCCGGCGGTCTCGCTCGGGGCCTTCTGGCTCTGGGGCGAAACGGCGCTGGTGCTTACCTCGTTGGGCCTGCCGCTCCTCTTCGCCTTCGTCGGCGCATTCGACGAACGCGCCCGAACGCTGTCGACCCCACGCGACGCGGTCACCGGGCTGCTGCTGCGCGACGGGTTCGAATCCGCGCTCGACCGGGCCTATGCCGAAACCACGCGATCGGGCCTGCGCTCTGCCTGCTTCGTGCTGGAGCTTGACGATTACCGCGAGTTGGAGGAGCGCCACGGCCAGGGCGCCGCCGATCTGGTGGCGCTACAGACGGGCGAGCGGATCGGCGCCGCGCTGCGCGGCTCGGACATCGTGGCCCGGATCGGCGACAGCCGTTTTGCCGTCTGCCTCACCCCGGTACGCCAGCTGGATCTGGAACTGTGCATCCAGCTGGCCGGACGCATGCAAAGCGCGGTCGAGGATCCGATTCCGCTCGACGCCGGCACCATCTACATGACCTGCTCGGTCGGGATCTGCCTGCGCAGCCGCGCACCGGGATCGGACGCGGCGGCCTGGGTCGCAGCGGCCGGCGAGGCGCTGAGCGATGCGCAGGCCAACGGCCCCTCGGCCATCCGCGTCTACTCCCAGGACACCCACCGGCGAACCCGCGCCCGCAGCGACCTGCGCGAAGAGGCCGCCGCGGCTCTGGAGAACGGCCAGATCCAGCCCTGGTATCAACCCCAGATCTCGACCGACACCGGCAAGATCACCGGGTTCGAGGCGCTGGCCCGCTGGCAGCACCCGGTTCACGGCATGCTGCCCACCGCGACCTTCCTGCCGGCGCTGGAGGAGGCCGGCCTGATGGAACGCCTGGGCGAGGTCGTCCTTTACAACGCACTGACCGCGCTCAAGGCCTGGGACAGCGCCGGCGTCGACGTGCCCCGCGTCGGGGTGAACTTCTCCCCCGACGAGCTGCGCAACCCCTCGCTGGTCGACCGCATCCGCTGGGAACTCGACCGCTTCGACCTGACGCCGGACCGGCTGTCGATCGAGATCCTCGAAACCGTCATGGGCACCGATCCCGATGAAACCATCGCCCGCAACATCGCGGGGCTGGCAAGGCTCGGCTGCCGCATTGACCTGGACGATTTCGGCACCGGCCAAGCCTCTCTGGCCTCGATCAAGCGCTTCGCGGTGAGCCGGATCAAGATCGACCGCTCCTTCGTGATGAAGGCGGACCGCGACCCCGAGCAGCAGAACCTGATTGCCGCGATCCTGACCATGGCCGAACGCCTGGACCTGGAAACCCTGGCCGAGGGGGTCGAGACCGTGGGCGAACATGCGATGCTGGCGCAGCTGGGCTGCGACCACGTGCAGGGGTTCGGCATCGGCCGCCCGATGCCTTTCGACCACACGCTGGACTGGATCGCGGCGCACCGGGCGAAACTCCAGGATGCACCACGGATCGGCAAGGAAATCGGATAAGGCGGCCACCGCGCCGTCCCCGTCGCGCCTGGGCCGGCCACAGGCGGCACCATTCCCGGAATCCGCTTGACCTTTGGGGCTGCACTCTGTTGAACCCACCCTGTCATTGACAGACAGCACAAGGTGGCAGTCCCCTATGGACGATCAGAACAAGAACCTCATTCTCGCAACGGCGCTCAGTTTCCTGGTGATCCTCGGGTGGTTCATCTTTTTCCCGCCACCGGAGACCGAAACCGTCGACGCGCCGCCGACCGGGCAGGTCAGCCAGGCCACGCCGGAGGCCAGCGTGCCCACCGCCGCCCCGGGCGCCGAGGCCGGCAGTGCCGCCACCGGGACCGGCCAGGGCGCAGCCGCCGAAGAAACCGTGGCCGACGCCCCGCGCGTGGCCATCGACACCCCGCGCCTGACCGGCAGCATCTCGCTCCAGGGCGGGCGGATCGACGACCTGTCGCTGAAGGACTACCACGAAACCGTCGAGCCGGGCTCACCGATCGTCAAGATGCTGAAACCGGTGGGCGACGCCGGCGCCTACTACGCGCTGTACGGCTGGGCCCCGGGGGCGGGACTCACGCTCGACGATGTGCCGGGCGCGAATACCGAATGGCGCCTCGCCGCCGGCGAGGTTCTGGGCGTGGACAGCCCGGTGACGCTGAGCTGGGATAACGGCAAGGGCCTGACCTTCCGCCGCGAGATCGCGGTCGACGCCGATTACATGTTCACGATCACCCAGTCGGTCGAGAACACCGGCGGCGGCACCGTGGGCCTGGCCCCCTATGGCATCCTGGCCCGCCACGGCGAGCCGGCCGACCGCAAGAAGTTCTTCATCCTGCACGAGGGCGTCGTCTCGATGGCGGATGGCGAACTGACCGAGACCGATTACAAGGACATGCCGGACTTCGACTTCCAGGCCCGCGAAGGCGCCCGCGCCGAGGTGGACCAGGTGGAAACCGACGGCTGGATCGGCTTTACCGATCACTACTGGATGTCCACCCTGATCCCCGCGCCCGGCAGTGCCTTCAAGCAGGTGGCGAAATACGACGAGCGCCGCGACATCTACCAGACCGAGGCGGTGCTTCCGACCGAGACCGTGGGCGAAGGCCAAACGGCCAGCGTCACCACCCAGCTGTTTGCCGGTGCCAAGGAATGGGAAACCATCCGCGCGTATGAGAACGCCGGCATCAAGGGCTTTATCGATTCGATCGACTGGGGCTGGTTCTTTTTCCTGACCAAGCCGATCTTCTGGCTGCTGCACAACATCCACAACCTGATCGGCAACATGGGCTGGTCGATCATTGCCCTGACCCTGATCCTCAAGGCGATCCTGTTCCCGCTGGCCTTCAAATCCTACGTCTCGATGGCCAAGATGAAGGAACTGCAGCCACAGATGGAGAAGCTGAAAGAGGCCGCTGGCGACGACCGCGCCAAGGTCCAGCAAGGGATGATGGAGCTGTACAAGAAGGAAAAGGTCAACCCGGCCGCCGGCTGCCTGCCGATCCTGCTGCAGATCCCGATCTTCTTCTCGCTCTACAAGGTGATCTTCGTCACCATCGAGCTGCGCCAGACCGCCTGGTTCGGTCCGTTTCAGGACCTCAGCGCGCCCGATCCCACCTCGATCATGAACTTCTTCGGCCTGGCCCCCTGGGGCGCCCCCGAACCGGGCACGCTGGCGGCGACGGTGTTGATCGGCATCCTGCCGCTGCTCCTGGGCATCTCGATGTTCATCCAGCAGAAACTGAACCCGGCGCCCACCGATCCGACGCAAAAGATGATCTTTGCCTGGATGCCCTGGGTCTTCATGTTCATGCTGGGCGGCTTCGCCAGCGGGCTGGTGGTGTACTGGATCACCAACAACACCATCACCTTCACCCAGCAATACCTGATCATGCGCAGCCAAGGATACAAGCCGGACGTATTCGGTAACATCATGCAAACCTTCAAGCGTAGCGCGCCGGAGGACAAGAAGTGACTGGCCGGGTCAGGGAGATCTGGCGCCACCCGATCAAGAGCCACGGGCGCGAACGGGTGACGCAGGTGACCCTGACCCGGGACGCCGCCCTGCCCTGGGACCGGCGGTGGGCGGTGGCGCATGACCAATCGCGCTTTGACGCCGACGCGCCCGGCTGGGTGCCTTGCCGCGAATTCACCCGCTGCGCCCAATCCGCCGCGCTACAGGCGATTCGCGCCCGGACCGATGGCACCGCCGGCCGGATCACGCTCAGCCACCCGGACCGCGACGACATCACCATCGACCCGGACGACACCGATGATGCGGCCCGTTTCATCGCCTGGGCCCGACCGTTGTCGAACCCTGACCGCGCCCTGCCCGCCCGGCTGGTGCGCGCGCCCGACGTGGCGATGACCGACAGCGATTACCCCTCGATCTCGCTGATCAACCTTGCCAGCCACGGCGCCGTCGAGGCGCAGCTGGGGCATGAAATCTCGCCGCTGCGCTGGCGCGGCAACATCCTGTTCGACGGCTTCGATGCCTGGGACGAGGCGACCTGGCCCGGCAAACGCCTGCGCCTCGGCGCGGTCGAGATGGAGGTGGTGGAACCGATCCGCCGCTGCATGGCCACCACCGCGAACCCCGAGACCGGGGTGCGCGACGCCGAAACGCTCAAGGCGCTGAACGAGGGGTTCGGCCACCAGGATTGCGGCGTCTATGCCCGCGTGATCCAGGGCGGCCCCCTGGGCGAAGACGACGTGATCGAGGTTCTGAACTGATGCAACTGCCCTTCCCCCTTGCCGAAGACCCCGATCCCGAGGCCGCCGAGGCCGGCCGGCTGCTGTTCGCGCGCGAATCGCTGTTCGTCAAGGGCGTGGTCGCCATGTCCGGCCTGCCCCCCGCCGACCGCCTCGAGGTCTGTTTCGCCGGACGCTCCAACGTCGGGAAATCGTCGCTCATCAACGCGCTGACCGGCACCAAGGGGCTAGCGCGGGCCTCCAACACGCCCGGCCGCACGCAGGAAATCAACTACTTCACGCAAGGCCCCGAGCTCTATCTCGTCGACCTGCCCGGATACGGCTATGCCAACGCGCCGCTGCCGGTGGTCGAGAAATGGCAACGGCTGCTGAAACAGTA
The DNA here is from genome assembly GCF_040365005.1 of Aquicoccus sp. SU-CL01552. Taxonomy (NCBI): domain Bacteria; kingdom Pseudomonadati; phylum Pseudomonadota; class Alphaproteobacteria; order Rhodobacterales; family Paracoccaceae; genus Aquicoccus; species Aquicoccus sp. SU-CL01552. The sequence continues at coordinate 52,219 of NZ_BAABWV010000013.1, forward strand.
TCTTTCCGGTCGCCAGACCCTGCGCCGGGCCTTCGTCCTGATCGACGCGCGCCACGGGGTGAAACCGGTGGACGAAGAGATCATGACGCGCCTCGACAGCAGCGCGGTAACCTTCCAATGCGTGTTGACCAAGACCGACAAGGTCAAGGCGGCCGAACGCGACAAGGTGCTGACCCAGGTGCGCGGCGCGCTGGCCAAACACCCCGCCGCCTTCCCCGAGATCGTGCTGACCTCCTCCGAAAAAGGCGACGGGATTGCCACCCTGCGCGCCATCATCTCCGGGTTGATGCAGGAATAGCTTGCACCGCGCGCGCCTTTCGTGGGATTTCGCCCGGAACGGAGTTTCCGATGAAGACACAGGACATGAACCGAAACTGGATCGCCACCGCTGAAACACTGTCGAATGCGCTGCCCTACCTGCAGCGTTACGACGAGGCCGTCATCGTCATCAAGCTCGGCGGCCACGCCATGGGCAGCGACGAGGCGATGGACAGTTTCGCCCGCGACGTGGTGCTGATGCGGCAGGTCGGCGTGAACCCGGTGATCGTCCATGGCGGTGGGCCGATGATCAACGCCATGCTGGGCAAGCTCGGCGTTCAGTCCGAGTTCGTCGACGGCAAGCGGGTCACCGACAAAGCCACCGTCGAGGTGGTCGAGATGGTGCTGTCCGGCCTCGTCAACAAGCGGATCGTGCAGGCGGTCAACCGGCAGGGCGGCACCGCCGTGGGCCTCTCGGGCAAGGACGCCAACCTGATGGTCTGCGACCAGACCGACCCGGCGCTGGGATTCGTAGGCACCCCGGCCGAGATGAATCCCAAGCTGCTGACCGATCTTTTCGCGCATGAGATCATCCCGGTCATCGCGCCGATCGGCGCCGGTCGCGACGGCGAGACCTTCAACGTCAACGGCGACACCGCCGCCGGCGCCATCGCCGCCGCGCTCAAGGCCGACCGCCTGCTGCTGCTGACCGACGTGCCCGGCGTCAAGAACGCCGAGGGCAAGGTGGTGACCGAACTGGCCGCCGAGAACATCCGCGAAATGACCCGCGACGGCGTGATCGCCGGCGGCATGATTCCCAAGACCGAGACCGCGCTTGCCGCGATCGAGGGCGGTGTCCGCGCCGTGGCAATCATCGACGGTCGGGCGCCCAACGCGGTGCTGCTGGAGCTGTTCACCGAGCAAGGCGCCGGGTCGCTGATCCGGAGCGGCTGAGTCCGGCACCGATGACCGCCCCCCCGCCCCTCTACGACGCGATCCGGCAGGCGGCCGAGGCGGCCGGGTTGATCGTGATGGGCGCGCTCGATGTGGACACATCCGGCGCCAAGGACCTCTCTGGCGGCAGCCTGATCCTTTTGGGTGCGGGGCCGGGCTTCTGGCCCACCTTCACCGCCGCGCCCGAGGCCCGGGATGGCGCGCCCGACCCGGTCGACCGCTGGTCGCGCAGGGTCATCGGCGGGCTGGCCGCCGCCCATGACGCCACCGCGCATTTCCCCTTTGGCGGCCCGCCCTATGCCCCCTTCATCGACTGGGCGCTGAAATCGGGCCGTGCCTTTTCCAGCCCCACGGGGATGCTGGTGCATGACACGGTCGGGCTGATGATCTCCTATCGCGGGGCGCTGCATCTGGCCGCGCGCATCGCCCTGCCCTGCGCTACCGCTGCCTCGCCCTGCGACAGTTGCGCCGGAAAACCCTGCCTGACCGCCTGCCCGGTCGGGGCGCTCGGCGGGACCGCCCCCTATGATGTGCCCCGGTGTCACGAATATCTGGACAGCCCCGCCGGTCAATCCTGTATGCTGCAGGGGTGCGCGGTCCGCCGCGCCTGTCCGGTCAGCCGGGGCGCCGAGAGGAGCCCCGCGCAATCCGCCTTGCACATGAGGTCCTTTCACCCGCGATGCCCAAGACCCTGATCCTGACCCGCCACGCCAAGTCCAGCTGGGACACTCCCCGCATGGACGACCACGACCGCCCCCTGAACAAACGTGGCCGGCGCTCGGCCGAGGCCATCGGAGACTGGCTGCGCGCGCGCGGGTTGGTGCCCGACGAGGTGCTCTGCTCGTCGGCGCGGCGCACCCGCGAGACCTATGAGCGGATGCGCTTCGACACCCCGGCCGAGGTCACCGACACCCTGTATCTTGTCACCGCCAACCAGATCCTGCGCGAGTTGTCCGGCGCCACCGGCGAGACGGTTCTGCTGTTGGGCCACAGCCCGGGCATCGGCCAGTTAGCCGCCGAGATCCTCGGCGACGATCCGCCCGCGCACCCGAGGTTCCACGATTACCCGACCGGCGCCACGCTGGTGGTGCGGTTCGATGTCGACAGCTGGGACAAGCTGGCCTGGCGCAGTGGCGACCTGGTCGATTTCACCGTCCCGCGCGACCTGCTGGAGAACTGAAAAAGGCCAGGCAATCGCCCGGCCCTTTCCGTCTGTTTCGGTCGCGCTTCAGTGCCCGAGGATCTGGCTGAGGAACAGCTTGGTCCGGTCGCTCTTGGGGTTGTTGAAGAACTCTTCCGGTTCGTTCTGCTCCACGATCTGGCCCTGGTCCATGAAGATGACCCGGTTCGCCACCTGGCGGGCAAAGCCCATCTCGTGCGTGACGCAGAGCATGGTCATCCCCTCCTCGGCCAGTTCGATCATGGTGTCGAGCACCTCCTTGATCATCTCCGGGTCCAGAGCCGAGGTCGGCTCGTCGAACAGCATGATGCGCGGCATCATGCACAGGCTGCGCGCGATCGCCACCCGCTGCTGCTGACCGCCCGACAACTGGCCGGGATACTTGTCGGCCTGCTCGGGGATCTTCACCTTTTCCAGGAAATGCATGGCGCGCTCCACCGCCTCCTTGCGGGGGGTCTTGCGCACCCAGATCGGCGCCAGCGTGCAGTTCTCAAGGATGGTCAGGTGCGGGAACAGGTTGAAGTGCTGGAACACCATCCCGACCTCGGAGCGGATCTTGTCGATGTTCTTGAGGTCGTTCGACAGTTCGGTTCCGTCGACCACGATCTTGCCCTGCTGGTGTTCCTCCAGCGCGTTGATGCAGCGGATCAGGGTCGATTTGCCTGACCCCGACGGGCCGGCGATGACGATGCGCTCGCCGGCGTTGACCGTCAGGTTGATGTCGCGCAGCACGTGGAATGTCCCGTACCACTTGTTCATGTTGTTGATTTCGATGGCGACCTCATCCGAGACGGTCATCTTGGAACGGTCGATTTCGCGGTCGATAGCCAGTTCAGACATTGTTCAATCCTTATCTGTGGCCAGTCTGAAGCTTGCGCTCCAGGTACATGGAGTAACGGGACATGCCGAAGCAGAAGACGAAGAACAGCAGCGCGATGAAGCCGTAAAGCTCCCACACGATCCCGTTCCAGTTGGCGTCGGCACGGATGGCGTTGGACAGACCCAGCGGATCGAGAAGCCCGATGATCGAGACCAGCGTGGTGTCCTTGAACACCCCGATGAAGGTCGACACGATACCCGGGATCGAGATCTTCAGCGCCTGCGGCATGATGATCAGCCGCTGCGCCTGCCAATAGGTCAGCCCCAGCGAATCGGCGCCCTCGTACTGCCCCTTGGGCAGCGCCGCCAGCCCGCCGCGGATCACCTCGGCCATATAGGCCGTGGCGAACAGCGTCACCATGATCAGCACCCGCAGGATGATGTCGAAATTGGTCCCCGGCGGCATGAAGATGTTCAGCAGGGTCGAGGCCACGAACAGCAGCGTGATCAGCGGCACGCCGCGAATGAACTCGATAAAGCCGACACAGAGGTACTTGACGATCATCAGGTCCGATTGCCGCCCCAGCGCCATCACGATGCCCAGGGGCAGTGAACAGGCGATGGCGACGATGCCGATGGTGATCGACAGCATGAAGCCCCCGAACTTGCGGCTTTCCACCGGCTCCAGCCCCAGCGGCAGGATGCTGTCCAGCGCCGAGACGGCGATCCCCGACAGCAGCAGCCACCAGATCAGCGCGGCCAGAACCCCGCCGATCAGCCCCAGCAGCTCACTCATCGACTGGCTGACGAAGCGATAGACCAGGAACCCGATCACGAAACCGCCGGCGGCCGAGAGCGGCCCCCAGACGGTGCCGCCCCAGAGCAACCAGGGAAAGATGAACGGATAGGCCGCCGAGAACCAGATAAGCTTGGCCGGCACCTTGTCCGAGAACAGGATCGGTGCCAGCGCCACCGCCAGCAGCACGAAGGCCGCGATCGGACGCCAGTAGAGGTGGTTGGGATAGAACCCGAACATCAACTGGATCCAGCGTTCCCGGATAACGCCCCAGCAGGCGCCACCGCCGTGGCCGGCTTCCTGGCCGGCTGCGGCCAGCATTTCACGACACTGGCTCAGCGAGGTGCCCGAAAAGGTCGGCGACAGGATCCACGGCACGATGGCCGCCAGCACATAGTAGACCACCGCCAGCGAGGCCAGCGTCAGCAGCGTGTTGAACCAGCCCGAGAACAGGTTTTGCCGTGCCCAGCCGATGGCACCGGCCGCTGTCGGCGGCGGGGCCTGTTCCGGCAACATTTCCGTGCGGACAAAAGACACATCAGTCATCTCAGCGCTCCCTCAACTTCACGGACTCGTTGTACCAGTTCATCACCGCCGAAATGCTCAGCGAGATCGCTAGGTAGACCAGCATCAGCAGCAGCACGCATTCAAGCTCGCGCCCGGTCTGGTTCATCGTGATCCCGCCCAGCGTGCCGGTGATGTCCATGTAGCCCACGGCAATCGCCAGCGAAGAGTTCTTGGTCAGGTTCAGGTACTGCGAGATCAGCGGCGGCACGATGATCCGCAGCGCCTGCGGCAGGATCACCAGCGACATGACCCGGTTGGACCGGAGCCCCAGTGCCGAGGCCGCCTCGGTCTGGCCCTTGGAAATCGCCATGATGCCCGCGCGCACGATCTCGGCGATGAAGGCCGCGGTATAGAGCGACAACGCCAGCCAGAGCGCGATCAGCGAGTTGCGCAGGTGGGTGCCCCCCTGGAAGTTGAACCCCTTGAGCGCCGGATAGCCGAAGTGAAAGCCGAGCACGGCCAGAACGATCGCCAGCGGCACCAGGATCACGCCCAGCCGCAGGTACCACGTGGTGGGCCGCACCCCGGTGCTTTCCTGGATACGGTCGGCCCGGCGCTTGATGATGTTCGACACCCAGACCCCGCCGATCAGCACCGCAAGAAGCAGGATCAGGTTTCCGCTGACGTCGAACCGCAGGCTCGCCTCGCCGAACAGGTGGATATCGCCAAGCCCGCGCGAGAACAGCGGCTCGGGGATGTAGAACCCGCGATTGGTCAGTGCCACGCTGTCGCCCAACAGCATGCTCGCCTCGGGCGTCTCGCCCCGGAACGCCCGTGGCGCCGGCAGCGTCTCGATCAGGATCGCCATGATGAACACGATCCACAGCAGCACCGGCACGTTGCGGAACATCTCGACATAGACCGTCATCAGGCGGGCCACGATCCAGTTGTGCGACAGCCGCAGCACGCCGATCACGACGCCAAGCAGGGTCGCCGTCGCACAGCCGAGCACGGCCACCACAAGGGTGTTGAGCAGCCCGATCAGCGCCGCCCGCAGGTGGGTATCGCGGGAATCATACTCCAGCAAACGCTGGTTGATGTCATAGCTGGCCGGTTCGCCGAAGAACCCGAAATCTATCGGCTTGCCCAGTTCGGCCAGGTTCTGGGCGGTGTTGTTGATCAGCCAGGCTGCCAGCAACATGAAACCGATCAGCGCGATCACCTGGATCGTACCGGAACGGTAGCGTGTATCGTAAAGGAGCATCGACAGCCGGAACTGCTCCTTCGGCGGGTCGGATAATGTCGTCATGACCGTGGAATCCCCGGGTTCTCCGGCCCTTTCCTTCGGCGGGGTTGTTCCCCGCTCCGCGAAGACCGGAAGCATTGTTTTGATTCAAAAAGTAAAAGGGCGCGGGAATTTCCCGCGCCCTGGTACCGTTCGTCTTAGCGGAACGGCGGTGCGTAGAGCAGACCACCGTTGGTCCATTGCGCGTTCAGACCACGCGCCAGGCCGACCGGGGTTTCCTCGCCGATGTTCTTGGCAAAGATCTCGGCGTAGTTGCCGTTCGCCGCGATCGCGCGCTTGGCCCATTCGGCATCCAGGCCCAGCATCTCGCCCAGGGTCCCTTCGGTGCCCAGCAGACGGTTGATCTCGGGGTTGTTGGTGCCCTTGGCCAGCTCTTCGATATTGGCCGAGGTGATGCCGTATTCCTCGGCCGCGATCAGCGCGTTGAGGGTCCAGCGAGCCACGTCACCCCATTCGTTGTCGCCGTGGCGGACAAGCGGGCCCAGCGGCTCTTTCGAGATGATCTCGGGCAGGATCACGTGATCGCCCGGGTTCTCGAAGGTGGCACGGGTTGCGGCCAGGCCGGAGGCATCGGTGGTGTACACGTCGCAGGCACCGGCCAGGTACTGCTGCTGTGCCTCGGCGTTGGTTTCGATCGGCACCGGCTCGTAGCTGATGTTGTTCGAGCGGAAGAAGTCCGCCAAGTTCAGCTCGGTGGTGGTGCCGGTCTGGATGCAGACGGTGGCGCCGTCCAGTTCCTTGGCCGAGCTGACGCCCAGACCCTTGGGAACCATGAAGCCCTGGCCGTCGTAGTAGTTCACGCCGACGAATTCGAACTTGAGGTCTACGTCGCGCGAGAAGGTCCAGGTCGTGTTCCGGGCCAGCAGGTCGATCTCGCCCGAGGCCAGCGCGGTAAAGCGCGTCTTGCCGGTGGTCGGCACGAACTCGACCGCGTTCTGGTCACCCAGAACCGCGGCGGCAACGGCGCGACACACGGAAACGTCAAAACCCTTCCACTCTCCATTTGCATCCGGTGCGGCAAAGCCGACAAGGCCGGTCGTCACGCCGCAGTTCAGCTTGCCGCGCGCCTTGACGTCGTCCATCGTGCCCGCAACGGCTGCACCCGCGGTCAGGCCGGCGACAGTCAGCGCGCCCAAAATAACGGATTTTTTCATATTCACCTCTTCCTGATTCTGCCGCCTCCCCCTGGGGACGGCTTGCCCGGCAGGTACGCCGGTTCGGATGCCGAACGGGTTCCTCCCCTTCGGCACCACCGAGTGTGGGCGGATTCATCAACAAACGTCAAGAGTTGGATCAAGACATCGAATGGCGGGGCCCGGGCTTTCCGTCCCGTCAGGCCGGATCGCGTAACCGGTGATCAATCATGCAAAATCATGGAATGCCTTGGCATGCAGAAAGGCCGTCCGCTTGTGTGCCTCGACCGCTGCGGCCTCGTCATCGGGGCCCCATTGCTCTTCCTGCCAGAGCTCGTCCAGCCGCGACATCTGCCACAGGGTTTCCGCGTCCCGCCACCCCTGGGCGGCGGCAAAGCCCAGCACGAGAGAGCCTGACAGGCTTACCAGATCGTGAAACGCCGCCAGCCGGAACGCATCCAGCGCATGCACCTGCGCGCGCAGCCGTTCCAGCGCCTCCGGCGCCTGCGGCTGGTGGATCACGCCGCTGCGCGGCTCCAACCGCGCACCCAGCGCACTCTCGGCCCAGTCCAACGCCGGGTCCCAGGCCTCGGCCTGGCGCGTAACCAGTTCCTGCGGGCTCTCGGCGCGATAGCACAGAAGGTCGGAATCGCCGTAATCCGCCAGCATGTCGGCCACCTCGGCATGCTGGGTCCGCACCTTGTCGATGGCCGCGTTGGCCGAGCGGGTGAAGGGCATCGAAAGCGGATCGATCCCCTCCTCCTGCGCCGCCCATTCCGCGGCCACCGCCTCGGCCATCTCGCGTCCGGGCAGGATCAGCGGCGTCTTGGCCGGGGTCTTGATCCGCCGCCCGTCCAGCGCCACGGCATAGCCATCCTCATCTTCCTGGACGCTCACCTCGGTCCAGAACCGTTTCTGCTTCCACTCGCTCATTCTGTCATTTCCCAGATCCGCTCCAGCGCCATCGGCAGATCCCCGATTTGGTGGATCACCGACGCCGCGTTGCTCAGCGCCTCCGGGGCGTGATAGCCCCAGCTCACGCCCAGGCCCGTCACCCCCGCCGCCTGGGCCATGTCCATGTCATAACTGGTGTCGCCCACCATCACCGCTGCGTCCGCGCCGACCCCGGCCTCGTCCAGCGCGGCGAGGAGCATCGCGGGATGCGGCTTGGACGGGTGATCATCGGCCACCTGCCGGGTGACGAAATACCGCTCCAGCCCATGCGCCTCGATCAGCGCGTCAAGCCCGCGCCGCGACTTGCCCGTCGCCACCCCGATCAGAACCTCGGGCCGCGCCGCCAGCCGCTCCAGCATGTCGCCGATACCGGGAAACAATGGCGAATGCGCCGCCCCCTGTGCCAGCCGATGCGCGTGATAAGCCGCCTTGTAGCCCTCGACCAACCGCGCGCGGGTCTCGGCCGCCAGCTCGGGAACCAGCCGCAGCATCGCGTGATCCAGCGACAGGCCGACGATTGACAGGATCGCCGCCCGGTCCGGCACCGGCAGCCCCTCGGCGCCAAAAGCCCCGGTCATCGCGGCGACGATGCTGGCCTGGCTGTCAACCAGCGTGCCGTCCACATCGAAAACGACCAGCCGCAGTCTCACCGGATCGCCTCGAAGGGATCGTCCTCGGCCAGGCTCTCGTCCCAGCCGAAGGTGTCCCAGCTTTGCTTCATGTGCTCGGGCAGCTCGGCCGTGACCATCACAGTCTTCTTCGTCACCGGATGCTCGAAGGTCAGGCTGCGGGCATGCAGGTGCAGCTTCTTGCTGATGATGCCGCCGATCTGCGCGCCCCAGCCGTCGCCCATGTTCTCCTGCCCCGAACCGCCATACTTGCCGTCGCCGATGATCGGATGCCCCATCTCGGCCATATGCGCGCGCAGCTGGTGGGTGCGCCCGGTCAGCGGCTCCAGCGCGACCCAGGCCGCGCGTCCCGCCACCCGGTACAGCGTGGCATAGAGCGTATGCGCCCGTTTCGCCCCCGGCGTGCTGTCGATGTCGCGCGGGTGCACGGCGATCATCTTCTCGCCCTCGCCGCCCTTGCCGTGGCCCGACGCCTTGACCAGCCCGGCCTTGATCTCGCCCAGGTAGGGGGTCGGCACGCCGGCGACCAGCGCCCAGTAGATCTTGCGCGTCTCGCGGTGACGGAACGCCGCCGTCAGCCCCGCCGCCGCCGCCCGCGTGCGCGCCAGCACCAGAACCCCCGAGGTGTCCTTGTCCAGCCGGTGCACCAGCCTCGGCTTCTCGTCATAGTCAAAGCACAGCGCCGCGCTCAGCCCGTCCACGTGTTTGTTGGTGCCGCTGCCGCCCTGCACCGCCAGCCCCGAGGGCTTGTTCAGCACGATGATGTCGTCGTCGCGATAGATCACGCAGTCGCGGATCATCCGCGCGTCGGCATCGGACACGTGGGTGCGCACCGGCGCCGGCTTGTGATCGGCATCGGGCAGCGGCGGAATGCGCACCTGCTGCCCCTCCTGCAACCGGGTGGCCGGTTTGACCCGTCCGCCATCGACCCGCAACTCGCCCTTGCGGCACATCTTCTCGATCCGCCCCTGGCTCACATGCGGGAACAGCCGCCGCAGCCAGCGGTCCAGCCGCTGATCGCCGTCGCCGGATTCGACCGTGATCATCTGCACACCACTCATGCCAGTGCCCCCCGTGTCAGGACCATGCCCAGGGCCAGCGCCATGATCGACACCGCCACCGACAGCCCGACATAAAGCGCCGCCTGCCCGACATCGCCGCGTTCGATCAGGTTCACCGCCTCCAAAGAAAAGGTCGAAAAGGTGGTAAAGCCGCCCAGCATCCCGGTCATCACCAGCGGGCTGATATGGGTCAGCCCCTTGTGCGCCGCCGCCACCACGAACACCCCCATCAGGAAGGATCCGAGCACGTTCACCGACAGGATCGCCACCGGAAAGGCGGTGTGGCCGACAAGCCGCACGATCGCCAGCCCCGCGAGATAGCGCAGAGAGGCGCCGATCGCCCCGCCCAACGCCACGTATGTTACCGTTTGCATCATGCCGGGTCTGTCGCGCGGCACGGGGCAGGAGTCAAGCGGCGGCTCAGTTTCCCTGCCGCTGCAGCCTGAGCTTGGCGAAATAGTCGAGCCGCTTTTTCAGCTCGCGCTCGAACCCGCGCTCCACCGGGCTGTAGATCACCGGCCGCTTGACGCCCTCGGGGAAATAGTTCTGCCCCGAGAAGGCATCCTCGGCATCGTGGTCATAGGCATAGCCGGCGCCGTATCCCTGCTCCTTCATCAACCCGGTCGGCGCGTTCAGGATGTGCTTGGGCGGCGGCGCGCTGCCGGTCTTCTTGGCCAGTTGCCGCGCCATCTTGTACGCCGCGTAGCCGGCGTTGGATTTCGGCGCTAGGGCCAGGTAGATCACCGCCTGTGCCAGCGCCAGCTCACCCTCGGGGCTGCCCAGCCGCTCGTAGGTTTCCCAGGCGTGCAGGCAATGGGTCTGCGCCTGCGGATCGGCCAGCCCGATATCCTCGACCGCCATCCGGGTGATCCTGCGCGCGAGATACCGGGGGTCCTCGCCCCCCTCCAGCATCCGCGCGTACCAGTACAGCGCCGCCTCCGGGTCCGATCCGCGCACCGATTTGTGCAGCGCCGAGATCAGGTTGTAATGCTCGTCGCCGGACTTGTCGTATTTCGCCGCCCGCCGCATCAGCCGGGTCGCCAGTTGATCCGGGGTCAGCTTGCCCGCGACCTTCCACGCCATCACCTGTTCGATCAGGTTCAGCGCCGCGCGCCCGTCGCCGTCGGCCATTTCCAACAGCGCCTCGCGCGCCGGCCCGTCCAGCGGCAGCGGGCGGCCGATCTCCTGTTCCGCGCGCTGGGTCAGTCGCTCCAGCTCCGCCAGGCTCAGCCGCTCCAGCACCAGCACCTGCGATCGGCTCAAAAGCGCCGCGTTCAGCTCGAACGAGGGGTTCTCGGTGGTGGCCCCGATCAGCAGGATGGTGCCATCCTCCATATGCGGCAGGAACCCGTCCTGCTGCGCCTTGTTGAACCGGTGGATCTCATCCACGAACAACAGCGTGCCCTGACCGTTGCCGCGCCGCATCCGGGCCGCCTCGAACACCTTCTTCAGGTCCGGCACGCCGGTGAAAATGGCGCTGATCTGGACGAAATGCAGGTCGCTCTCGGCCGCCAGCAGCCGCGCGATGGTGGTCTTGCCCACCCCCGGCGGCCCCCAGAGGATCAGCGACGACAGCGATCCCGCCGCCAGCATCGCGCCCAAGGGGCCGTCCGCGCCCAGGATCTGCTGCTGGCCGATCACCTCAGACAGCGTCTGCGGCCGCAACCGGTCGGCCAGTGGCCGGGTCCTCGCCGCGGCTTCACCGCCTGCGGGTTCGTCTCCGCTGTCGAACAGGTCCGCCATCGGCTAGAGCCGGAACCGCAGGCGCACGCGTTGGCCCTGCCGCAGCAGTTCCATCTTGAGCCACCGGCCCGGATCGCTGAGCGCACGGCGCACATCCCGGGGACGCTCGATCGCCTCGTCGTTGATCGCGGCGATCACATCGCCCCGTTTCAGCCCCGCCCGCGCGCCATAGGGGCCGGGATCGGTCACCACCACCCCCTCGGTCGACAGCGTCAGCCCCAGCCGCGCGATCACCGCCGGGTTGGCCCGGGCCACCGACAGCCCCGGCACCACGGTCTTTTCGTCCAGCGTCACCGCCTCGGCAGGCGGATCGTCGGGCGCGGTGATCATCTGAACCGCGATCGTCGCGCTTTCGCCATTCCGCAGCCGGGTCACCTGCGCCGAGGCGCCGATCCCGCGTACCGTCATCCGGAACACCATTTCCGAGGGCGAGTTGACCGGGTCGCCATCGACCTCGGTGATCACATCGCCCACCTCGAAGCCAGCCTTGCGGAACGGGCTCTGCGGGTGCAGGTCCGAGATCACGATCCCCTCGGGCAGGGTCATCCCGAGCGACTGGGCAAGGTCGGAATCCACCGGCTGCCCCGCCATTCCGGCCCAGGGTCGCTCGAACACCGTGTTGCCGGCGCGCGCCTGGGCGACGAATTGCGCCACCAGGTTGGCCGGGATCGCAAAGCCGATCCCGTTCGACCCGCCCGACCGGCTGAGGATGCGGCTGTTGATGCCGATCACCGCGCCGTTGACGTCGATCAGCGCCCCGCCGGAGTTGCCCGGGTTGATCGGCGCGTCGGTCTGGATGAAATAGCCGCGTGCATTGCCGGTCGCCGCGCCCGAGCGCGCGAGCCCTGACACGATGCCGCTGCTGACCGTCTGGCCCACCCCGAACGGGTTGCCGATGGCCAGCGCCAGTTCCCCCACCTCGACATGGTCGGAATCACGCAGCGGCAGATAGGGCAGCCCCTCGGCCCCCTCCAGCTGAAGGATCGCCAGGTCGGCCTCCTTGTCGGACAGCACCACGCTGGCCTGGTATTCCTTGCGGTCGGTGGTGACCACGCGGATATCGGTGGCCTGTCCGACAACGTGATAGTTCGACACCACGATCCCGTCCGCCGACAGGATCACCCCCGACCCGAGCGAGTTCTGCACCCGCGGGCGCGGCGTTCCGAACCCGCGGAACAGGTCGGCAAAGAACGGATCGCCCGCAAACGGGCTGTCCTGCACCTGGGTGACGATCCGGGCATAGATGTTGACCACCGCCGGTGCAGCGCGCTTGACCACGGGCGCGAAGCCCAGGGAAATCTCGGCCTGCGACTGTGGAACGCGGGTCTCGGCCCGCACCTGGTCCACCGGCACTGCGGCCAGGCCAAGGCCCAAAACGATCACCAGAAAGCGGAACATTGGCGTCTCCATTTTACCGTTTGCGCCGATATGCGCCCCGTCCGTCACGATTGCAAGGCACCGTCCAATGGGTCGCAGGGGCCGACAGCGCGCTTTACCCGGACCGCACCGGGCAGATACACTTGCCTCGGAAAACCAGAGGAGGAGGACATGGCCGAACTGACCAACGGAACCTGGATCGTGGTGGCGGACCGCGAAAAGGCGCTGTTGATGCGCAACCTGACCGATCACGCCGACCCCAACTTCAAGGTGATCTCCCGCGAGGAACAGCCCGAGGTCGCCGACAACGCCGACCGGCCGGGCCGGCGGCCCGATACCGGGGTGGGCCAAAGCTCGGCGATGGAACAATCCGACTGGCACGTGCTGGCCCGCGACCGGTTCGCCAAGGAGCTGGCCGAGATCCTGTTCGCCCATGCCCACAAGGGCGCCTATGCCCACCTGGTGATCGCCGCCGCGCCCGACCTTCTGGGCAAGCTGCGCGACGAGTTGCACCCGGAGGTCAAGGCCAGGGTGGTGGCCGAAATCCCCAAGAACTTGGCCAACCACACGATCCGCGACCTTGAGCGCCTGATCAAGGCGGACCTTGACGCGTCCTAGGCAACAGGACGACAGGCAACAGGACGACACGAAAAAGGGGCGCCGCCCGTTCCGGCAGCGCCCCTGAAACTGTCAGCCGTGGGGCCGGGATTACTCCTCGGCGGCCTCTTCGGCTGCGGTGCGGGCCTTGTCGGACGCGCCCTTGGCATCGACGTCACGGTCGACGAATTCGATGATCGCCATCGGCGCCATGTCGCCATAGCGGAAGCCGGCCTTCAGAACGCGGATATAACCGCCCTGACGGTCCTTGTAGCGCGGCCCGAGGATCTCGAACAGCTTGGCAACATGCTGGTCCTGCTTCAGCCGGGCGGTGGCCTGGCGGCGGGCATGCACGTCGCCACGCTTGGCCAGCGTGATCAGCTTTTCGACGATCGGGCGCAGTTCCTTGGCCTTGGGCAGGGTCGTCTTGATCTGTTCGTGTTCGATCAACGAGCCGGCCATGTTGGCAAACAGCGCCTTGCGGTGTTCATGGGTGCGGTTCAGGCGGCGATAGCCACGAGCGTGACGCATTTTCTAATCTCCAAATCGTGCCCTCTACGGGCGGTTTTGCTTTGTCCGGCCGGCGATGCGTGTCACCGGCTCTCCTTGGGGCAGATAGGCCCGGGGTGTGGTCGGGCGGGGAAATCCCCGCCCGGACCGGTAACTCAGAACGTGTCTTCGAACTTCTTGGCCAGCTCTTCGATGTTGTCCGGCGGCCAGTCCTCGACATCCATGCCCAGGTGCAGGCCCATGCCCGAGAGCACTTCCTTGATCTCGTTCAGCGACTTGCGGCCGAAGTTCGGGGTGCGGAGCATCTCGGCTTCGGTCTTCTGGATCAGATCGCCGATATAGACGATGTTGTCGTTCTTCAGGCAGTTGGCGGAGCGAACCGACAGTTCCAGCTCGTCCACTTTCTTGAGCAGGAGCGGGTTGAACTCCAGCCCCTCGTCCTCTTCGCCGCGGCCGGCGGCCTCGGGCTCTTCGAAGTTGACGAAGATCGACAGCTGGTCCTGCAGGATGCGGGCGGCAAAGGCCACCGCGTCGTCGGGGGTGACCGACCCGTCGGTGTCCAGCTTCATGGTCAGCTTGTCATAATCCAGCACCTGGCCCTCACGGGTGGGCTGGACGTCATAGCTGACGCGCTTGATCGGCGAATAGATCGCGTCGATCGGGATCAGGCCGATCGGCGCATCCTCGGGCTTGTTCTTCTCGGCCGAGACATAGCCCTTGCCGGTGTTGACCGTCAGTTCCATGAACAGGTCGGCCCCGTCGTCGAGGTGGCAGATCACGTGATCGCGATTCAGGATGGTGATCCCCGCGCTCTCGCTGATGTCACCGGCGGTGACCACGGCCGGACCCTTGGCGCTGATCGACAGCCGCTTGGGGCCTTCGACGTCCATGCTCAGCGAAACGCCCTTGAGGTTGAGGATGATGTCGGTCACATCCTCGCGCACGCCGGCGACGCTGGAAAACTCGTGCAGCACGTTGTCGATCTGCACGCTGGTGATGGCGGCGCCCTGCAGCGACGACATCAGGATACGGCGCAGGGCGTTGCCCAGCGTCAGGCCAAAGCCACGCTCCAGCGGTTCGGCCACGACGGTGGCCTGGCGCGCGGGATCGTTGCCCGGCTTCACCTCAAGCTGCGTCGGCTTGATCAGTTCAGCCCAGTTCTTGTGGATCATGCAATCCCTCCATTCCTGTCTGTGCTCCATGTCCGTAAAGCGCAGACGCCCGAGGTTTAAAATGACGGATCGGGGCCGTGCGTGCGCGCGGCCCCGTCAAATCTGTACGCCGTTAGACGCGGCGGCGCTTCGGCGGACGGCAGCCGTTGTGGGCGATCGGCGTCACATCACGGATCGAGGTGATGTTGAACCCGACAGCCGCCAGCGCGCGCAGCGCCGACTCACGACCCGAACCGGGGCCCTGCACTTCGACTTCCAGCGTTTTCACGCCGTGATCCTGTGCTTTCTTGCCAGCGTCCTCGGCCGCCATCTGCGCGGCGTAGGGGGTGGATTTCCGCGAGCCCTTGAAGCCCATGGTGCCAGCCGACGACCACGAGATCGCGTTGCCCTGCACGTCCGAGATCAGGATCTTGGTGTTGTTGAACGAGCTGTTCACATGCGCCACACCGGCGGCGATGTTCTTGCGCTCTTTCTTCTTGGTGCGTGTCTTGTCGCGTGCCATTGATCGAACCCTCCCTTACTTCTTCTTGCCGGCAATGGCCTTTGCGGGGCCTTTGCGGGTACGAGCGTTGGTGTGGGTGCGCTGGCCGCGCACGGGCAGGTTGCGACGATGGCGCAGACCGCGGTAGCAGCCAAGGTCCATCAGGCGCTTGATGTTCATCTGGGTCTCGCGACGCAGGTCACCTTCGACGGTAAAGTTGGCGTCGATGTGCTCGCGAATCTGCAGAACTTCGGAATCGCTCAACTCGTTGACCCGGCGGGCATGGTCGATGCCGACGGCATCGCAGATGGCCCGCGCCGAGGCGTTGCCGATTCCGGTGATATAGGTGAGGGCGATGGGGACCCGTTTGGCAGTCGGGATGTTTACGCCGGCAATACGTGCCACGTGTCACTTTCCTTTCGTTGCGGTTCCGTAACTCCAGAACCTTTTTTCACAACGTTTGACCCTGGCAGTGGTGCCAGCAGGCCAGCCGTTCATGAGGTGATCCGCAGGGCGGGCGAATCCCGCGCCGCACGGTTGATTCCCTTGCGGGATGCGGGTCGATATGGGGTTTTGACCTCGGGGTCAACCCCCGGTGGTCACTTGTCCAGCGCCGCCGCGATGGCACCGCGCACGGCGTCGATCTCGCCCAGCCCGTCAATCCGGGTCAGATTGCCCTTGGCGTAATAGTAGCCGATCAGCGGCGAGGTCTTCTTGTAGTATTCCATCAGCCGGGTACGGAGGCTGTCCTCGTTGTCGTCGGCGCGGCGCTTGAACTCGGTGCTGCCGCAGTTCGAGCACTTGCCATCGGCCGGGATCGGCTTGGTGATGTCGTTATAGACCTCGCCGCAGCTGCCGCAGGTCGACCGCGCGGTGATGCGTTGCACCAGCGCCTCGTCGTCGACCTCCATCTCGATCACCGCGTCAAGGGTCTGACCCTCCGCCGCCAGCAACTCGCCCAGCGCATCGGCCTGGGCCAGCGTGCGCGGAAAGCCGTCGAAGATGAAGCCGTTGGCTTTGACCGTTTCCAGCTTCTCGCGGATCAGCCCGATCACGATCTCGTCGGTCACCAGCTGGCCCTTGGCCATCACGTCGGCCACGACTTTGCCCATCTCGGTGCCGCTGTCCTTGGCCTCGCGCAGCATGTCGCCGGTGCTCAGCTGCACCATGCCGCGGTCTTCCACCAGATACCGTGCCTGCGTTCCCTTGCCCGCTCCGGGCGGTCCCAGAAGAATGATGTTCATCGCCGTGCCGGCCCCCGTTTGGTACGTTTCTTGGTCGCCCCCTTGCCGCGTCCGCGCAGCTGCGACTTCTCGATCAGCCCCTCGTACTGGTGCGCCAGCAGATGGCTCTGGGCCTGCTGGATGGTGTCCATGGTCACCGACACGATGATCAGGACCGAGGTGCCGCCGAAGTAGAACGGGATCGCGAACTGCCCGCGCAGGATTTCCGGCAACACGCAGACCAGCGCCAGATAGGCCGCGCCCAGGACCAGGATGCGATTGACCACGTATTCCAGGTACTCCGCCGTCTTCTTGCCGGGGCGGATGCCGGGCACGAACCCGTTCTGGTTCTTCAGGTTGTCGGCCACGTCATCGGGCTTGAACGACACGTTGAACGTATAGAAATACGCGAAGAACACGATCATCGAGACGAAGAACAGCAGGTACAGCGGCTGACCGGGGCCGAAGTTGGCCAGCAGCCAGGACATCACCGGACCGCTCGCGGCATTCGCCGAGAAGGTCGAGATCGTCACCGGCAGCAGCAGCAGCGACGAGGCGAAGATCGCCGGGATCACCCCCGCCGGGTTCACCTTGACCGGCAGGTGCGACGAGCCGCCGTCATAGACCTTCATCCCCACCTGGCGGCGCGGATACTGGATGTGGATCTTGCGCAGCGCCCGTTCCATGAACACCACGAAGGTGATCACCGCGATCACCATCAGGATCACCCCGATGATCACCGCCGGGCTCAGCGCGCCCGAACGACCGCTGGCAAAGAACTGCGCGATCGCGGCGGGCACCTCGGCGATGATGCCGACGAAGATGATCAGCGAGATGCCGTTGCCCAGCCCGCGCGAGGTGATCTGTTCGCCCAGCCACATCAGGAACATGGTGCCGCCGACCAGCGTGATCATGGTCGAGAAGCGGAAGTAGAGCCCCGGATCGGTGGCCAGGTCGCCGGTCTCCAGCGACACCGCGAGGCCATAGGCCTGCACCGTGGCCAGCGCCACCGTGCCGTAGCGGGTGTACTGGTTGATCTTCTTGCGGCCCTGCTCGCCCTCTTTCTTCAGCTGCTCCAGTGACGGAACCAGCGAGGTCAGAAGCTGCACGATGATCGAGGCCGAGATATAGGGCATGATGCCCAGCGCAAAGATGCCCATCCGCCCCAGCGCGCCGCCGGTGAACATCGACACCATGCCGCCGATGCCCTGGCCCGCGCCCTCCATGAACTCACGCAGCGCCGCACCGTCGATGCCCGGAACCGGGATGAAGGTGCCCAGCCGATAGACGATCAGCAGGCCAAGGGTGAACAGGATGCGGTTGCGCAGGTCAGTGGCCTTGCCAAGGGCGGACCAGCTGGTGTTCGCCGCCATTTGTTCTGCTGCTGATACCATGAAAGAGGTCTCTCTTATGATTGCGCCGCCCAAAGCCCTTTTCCGGCTCGGGCGGCGTCATGGAAAACTGAAGTCTATTTAGGCGGCTGGCGCGCCGCCCACAACCGCTTACTCGGCAGCGCCGGCAGTTGTGACCTTCAGCGCGCCGCCTGCAGCCTCGACCGCGGCGATTGCCGACTTCGAGGCGCCGGTGACTTCGATCGTCGCCTTGGCGCTGAACTCACCCTTGGCCAGAACGCGGATACCATCCAGCTTGCGGCGCACCAGGCCCGAGGCGATCAGCGCGTCCTCGGTGATGGCCTGGCCGGCGTCGATCTTGCCGGCGTCGATGAATTTCTGGATCAGCCCGAGGTTCACCACCGCAAAAGCCTTGCGGTTCGGCTTGTTGAAGCCGCGCTTGGGCAGACGTTGATAGAGCGGCATCTGGCCGCCCTCATAGCCGTTGATGGCCACGCCCGAGCGGGATTTCTGACCCTTGATACCGCGACCGGCGGTCTTGCCGGTGCCCGAGCCGGGGCCGCGGCCAACGCGTTTGCGGGATTTCGTTGCACCGGGATTGTCGCGCAGTTCGTGCAGTTTCATATCGCTTCTCCATTGCCGGATGCGCCCCCGAAGCGAACAGGACGACCACGGCGTTTCTTGGTTGTGAGTCGGGCCCATGCGGACCACCGGGGGCGTATAGACGGATGAAGGCGGCGATGCAAGGGCGCGCGGGGTCTCTCGCGGCCCGACCGTCCCGCCCGCAAAGGCGCCCCAAGGGTCCGCGCCCAGTCATCCCCGCCAAGCGGGGCCACGCCGCCCCCACTACATCCCTGTCATCCCCGCGAAGGCGGGGATCTTCGACGCAGCCCCATCAACACCAAACGCCCCGCTTGCGCGGGGATGACAAGACCGGGGCTCAGCCCCCCTCGCGCCCGGCAAACTGGCGGATCGCGATGCCGCCCTGCTCCAGGCTGGCGCGCACCGCCCGGGACAGCGCCACCGCCGTCGACGTGTCCCCGTGCAAGCAAATGGTGTCGATCGCCGCCGGGATGCGCTTGCCGCTCGCGGTGATGATCGCGCCCTCCTCGACCATTTGACGCATGCGCGGGCCGACCACCTCCGGGTCGTGCAGCACCGCGCCGGGCTTGCTGCGGTCAACCAGCGTGCCGTCGTCGTTATAGGCCCGGTCGGCAAAGATCTCGCCCGCCCAGCGACAGCCCAACTCGCGCACCGCACGCTCCTGCGCGGTGGCGGTCAGCACCATCACGATGATCTCGGGGTCCACCGACAGCGCCGCCGCGTAGCAGGCCCGCGCCAGTTCCTCGTCCTCCGAAGCCATGTTCGCCAGCGCCCCGTGCAGCTTGAGGTGCCGCACCTTCACCCCCAGCGCCTGCGCCATCCCCTTCGCCGCGCCCAGCTGATAGCGGATCATGTTCTCCAGCGTCTCGCGCGGCACCTGCATCCGCCGCCGCCCGAACCCTTGCAGGTCGTCGAACCCCGGATGCGCGCCGATGCCGACCCCGCCCGAGGCCGCCGCCCGCATCGTGCCGGCCATCACGTCCGGGTCGCCGGCGTGAAAGCCGCAGGCGATATTGGCCGAGCTGATCACCTCCAGCAAGGCCGCGTCATCGCCCAGAGCCCAGGCGCCAAAGCTTTCGCCCATGTCGGCATTCAGATCGACGGATCGCGTCATTCGCTGTCTCCTTGCTGGTCGTGATGGGCCGAGATCGCCCCGCTGATCAACTGATACCCCAGCAGGTCGGGAATGTCGCCGGGGTGGCGCACCAGCGGGCGCGGCGCGCGCGGCAACTCGGCCAGGTGCCGGGCCTGCCGTGCCTCGGCCTCCAGCGCCACCGCGCGACTGACAAAACGGAACCGCAGCGGCGCCCCCGCCGGCGCCTGCGCCACGCGCGGCAGATCGCAGGGGATCACCGTGCCGATGCGCGGATAGCCGCCCGTGGTCTGGCATTCGGGCAACAGGACAAAGGGCCGCCCGTCGCCGGTCATCTGGATGTCGCCCGGCACGATCACCTCGGACAGGATCGCCAATTGCCCCTCGGCAGCGAACCCCGCGCCGGGACAGTCCAGCGCGACCCCCATGCGGTTGGCCCGCGCGCCACGGGTGAACCCGGTCGCCTCGAACCGCGCCCGCACCTGTGGCGCGAACAGCGGCGTCTGCATCCCCTCGACCACACGCAGCACCCCGCCCGAGAACCGGTCCTCGACCTCCAGGCACAGCCCGGTCTCGCCGCCCCGGTCCGGCCCGACCGGCAACAGGTCGCCCGCCACCACCGCCCGGCCCAGCCCGGCGGCCAGGTGCACCGCCCGCGCGCCCAGCACCTCGGGCGTGGCAATGCCGCCGCCCAGGTGCAGGTAACCGTAACAGCCCGCGCGCACAGCTCCGAGGCTCAGGCGCTGCCCGGCCCTCAGCGCATGGCTGGCGTTCCAGGCCACGCGGGCACCGTCGATCTCGGCCGCCATCGGCGCCCCGGTCAGCGCGATGCGCAGGTCGCACGCGGCCTCGAACACCCCGCCAAACCCGGCGATCTCCAGCGCCGCCAGCCCGGGTTCCTGCCCCAGCAGCGCCGCGCCCTCGGCCAGCGCCAGCCGATCGGCCGCCCCGCCCCGCGACAGCCCCTGGCCCAGGAACCCGGGCCGCCCCAGGTCCTGCACCGTGCAGGCCGGCCCGGCCTGGTGCACCAGCAGCCCGCTCATTCCGCGATCTCCTCGATCACCGCACCGCCGGCACCATCCGTGGCCTGAGCCGCGATGCGTCGGAACGCGGCATCCGACACCGGCTCGAACACCATCTCGTCCCCCGCCCGCAGGGCAAAGGGCGCCGGTGCCTCGGGCCGGAAACAGCGAAACGCGGTCTGCCCCACGTGGCGCCAGCCGGTCGGCGCCGGCGCGGCGAACAGGACAAACTGGCGCACCGCCAGCACCAGCGCCCCGACCGGCACCTGCGCCGTCAGCGCGGTCTGCCGCGGCAGGTCCCAAGCCTCGCCCAGCGGCCCGAGATAGGGCTGGCCGGGCGCGAAACCGATGGTCAGCACCCGCACCCGCGCCGCCCCCAGGTCCGCGATCGCCGCCTCGGGGCTCATCCCCGCCTCCGCCGCCGCCTCCTCCAGCTGCGGCGCCAGCGCGGTGCCATAGACGGTCGGCACCCGGATCAGCCGCCGCCCCTGCGGCAGCGGGGCCGCGAACCAGTCGCGCACCGCCAGAAGCCCCCGCAGCCAGTCGCCCAGCGCGTCATGCGACAGGGTATCCGGATCGAACCGCAGGAACACCGAGGCCAGCGAGGTGGCAGTTTCGGCCACCCCCGCCTTGCACTCCGCCTCGACGGCGGCACGAAAGGCCAGCGCGGCGCGATTGGCCCGCTCCTCCAGCCGGTCGGAAAAGCTCACCAGCATCCCAGTCAGCCCGACCGGACGCACGACCGGAAACCCGGACCCCGTTTGCGGTGCATTGGCATTCATTCGGCGGCTCCCTCCTGCACCCGCGCAGGAGTACGGCAGCCGGGCGACAAGGTGCAAGCTCTGCGCCCCGCCCTGCCGCGAAAACGCACCCCGTGATCGGCAAGCAACCCAGGTTAGACCTTGCCCTTCCACGGCACCAGGATCCGCTCGGCCCAGCGCATCAGCATGTCGATGCCGAACCCGATCACCCCGATCAGGATGATCCCCATGATCACGATATCGGTGTTCTGGAACTTCGAGGCGACCATGATCATCATCCCCGCCCCCTTCTCGGCGGCGACCAGTTCGGCGGCCACCACCGTACCCCAGCAGACCCCCATCGCCACCCGTGCACCGGTAAAGATCTCGGGCAGGGAATTGGGCATGATCACGTGACGCATGATCTGCCACTTGCTCGCGCCCAGCGAATAGGCCGCGTGCACCTTGGAGATCGCCACGCCGGACACCCCCGAGCGCGCCGCGATCGCCATGATCCACAGGGCGGCCAGGAACAGCAGGATGATCTTGCCGGTCTCGCCGATCCCGGCCCAGATGATCACCAGCGGGATCAGCGCCAGCGGCGGCACCGGGCGCATGAACTCGACGATCGGGTCGAACCAGCCCCGGAACCAGTTGCTCAGCCCCATCGCATAGCCCAGAGGGATGCCGACCAGCGCCCCGAAAAAGAACCCGACCACCACCCGGAACAGCGAATAGCCCAGATGCTCCCACAGGGTCGATCCGCGAAAGCCCGCGTTGGCAATCTCGCCCAGCCGGACCACCACCGCCTCCGGCGAGGGCAGCCAGATCGGCTCCATCTGCCAGCCCTTCGCGGGCTCGAAATTCAGCGTGCCCTTGGGGCTCATGCCGACCCGGCCGAACCGGGTCTCGACACTCTTGCCCGGGCCAATCGGTTCACCGTTCACCGCCACGACCTTCGCGCCCGCGTCGCGCCCGAACTCGTCGTTGCGGTCGACCCGGATCAACCCGCTGCGCCACATGCCCACTGTCGCACTGTCGTTCCTGGCCCAGCCCTCGCCCGGTTCCACCTCGGGCGCCGCGACGGTCTGGTCGACCGGATGCACCAGCACCGTCACCGTGGCATCGTCGCGCGTGCCGTCCGGCAGTTGCGCGGTATAGTCAAAGCTGGCCTCGCCCCGGAACGGCCCCGGCGCGTGCAGGAACGACGGCAACAGCGCCGAGCCGGTGAACACCCCCCACAGGAAGAAGATCGACACCACCGAGATCACGCTGGCCCAGCGGTCGGACACCACCGCGCTCTCGTCGCCGAAGGTCACGGTCTTGAGCGCGGTGAAATCACTGCGCGCCGCGCGCCGCACCACCCGGGTGACGATCATGAAGGACCCGATGAAGATCGCGGCATAGATCAGGAACGGGATCATGCGCTTTCCTCCACCCGGCCCATGATCTCCTCTTCCATGTTCCAGATCATGTTCAGGATCTCCTCGCGCGTCGGCGCGTACTCGGGGTGTTTCTTGACCTCGCGCAGGTCGGCCCCCACGCCCATGTCGGCGAAGGGCAGCCGGTATTCCTTGTGAATCCGTCCCGGTCGCGGCGCCATCACCAACAGGCGCTCGCCCAGAAGCAGCGCCTCCTCGACCGAGTGGGTGATCAGGATGATGGTCTTGCCGGTCTCCTTCCAGAGCTTGAGCACCAGCGATTGCATCTTCTCCCGCGTCAGCGCGTCCAGCGCACCCAGCGGCTCGTCCATCAGGATCACGTCCGGGTCATTGGCCAGGCAACGCGCCAGCGCCACCCGCTGCTGCATCCCCCCCGACAGTTCGTAAACCGCCTTGTCCTTGAAGTCCTGAAGCCCCACCACCTCAAGCAGGTGATCGACCACCTCGGCCATGTCCAGCTTTGGCATGCCCTTCATGCGCGGTCCGAAACTGACGTTGTCGCGCACGCTCATCCACTCGAACAGCGCGCCCTGCTGGAACACCATGCCGCGCTCGGCGTCCGGCCCGCTCACCCGGTGCCCGTTCATCACCACCTGTCCCGCGGTCGGGGCCAGGAACCCCGCCACGATGTTCAACAGCGTGGTCTTGCCGCAGCCCGACGGGCCCAGCACGCTCATCAACTCGCCCTCTTTCAGATGCAGCGAGACGTCCTGCAACGCCTGCACCGACGTGCCGTTGGGCAGGTCGAACCGCATCGAGAGGTTTTCAATCGCCAGTCCGGACATGGATTTCCCCCAGGATCGAGATACGCGGCGGGACCGTCGCCGCCGGTCCGACCCGGCGCACACACGGTCCCGCATCCGCAGGCAGGAACCGGGCGAAACCCCGCCCGGCCCCAACCCCGCTCACATGCCGCTTGCGGCCTGCAGCGGCGCGATGTTCACCGCGTTCTCGTAACTGTCCAGCGCCGCGTCGATGCTGCCGGCCTGGACGAACACGTCGGCGACCCCCTTCATGAAGGTCTGCGCGCCGCCACCCAGCCATTTCGGCCCGAGCTGGTCCTCGACCGAGGGAAAGACGAAGGTGCTGATCGTGGCCTCGGTGGCATCGACATCCATGCCGGCATCCTTGGCGATCACCGGCAGCATTTCGGCGCTATGCTCACCCGAGTTCCACATCGCGTTGGCGTCCCCGGTCACCTTGAGGAACTTGGCTACAAGGTCGCTGTTCTCGGCGACCCAGCCGGCCGGGCCCGAGGTCACGTCGAAAACGAGAATGCCCAGGTCTTCCTTTTCCGCCCCGCTCAGCAGCACGTTGCCGTGCTCCAGCATGCGGCGCAGGCTGCCGCCCCAGCCACAGGCCATGTCCACCGCGCCCTGCGCCAAAGCCGCCGCACCATCGGGCGGCGCCATGTCGACGATCTCCATGCTGCCCAGCTCGACGCCGAAATGACTCATCTGCTTGAGAAAGTTGTAATGCGCCGCGGTGCCCAGCGGCACGGCGACCTTCTTGCCCGCCAACTCGCCGGCGGACATCTTGTCGATCTCCAGGTCGGCCTTCACCACGCAGTTGTCGTTGTCGGAATAGCTCACCGCCACGTCGAGGATCTGCAGATCCTGCCCGGCACTGGTCGCCACCACGAAGGGCGGCACGCCCTGGCTGACCGAAAGCTGCACGTCGCCCGACGCCATCGCCGCGCTCATCGCGGTGCCGGTATCGAAGCTGACCCAGTTCACGGTCACGCCCATTTCCTCGTCATAGGTGCCCATGGCCTTGGCGTACTGGAACGGCATCGGCCACTCCAGGAAATAGCCCACGGTGATCTCCTCGGCGCTGGCGGCGGTTGCCCCGGCCATCACGGCCAGCCCCGCCACGGCGCCCATAAGCTTGGTTCTCGCTGTCATCGTATTCTCCCTGTTCGTCCGCCCGTCTGCGGACCGCTGTTCCTGCGGGCGGTTCGCCGCCACGTCGTTTCAATTTCACACACCGGGTCAGGGCGCCGGTCCGACCGAGGCCCGCCCAACCCGATCCGACCGCAAAACAGGCACCCGATCAATTATTTTTTCCCCGGTGGGGCTGACTGTTGCGGAATCCGAAATCCGACTTCCGCTTTCGTTAATCTGTGGTTTTCAACGCGATTCCGGGTGCCTGCTCCATAGGCACACCCCACAGCGCGCCCTCTGCCCCCGCCTTTGGACTCACGCGATCAGGGCATCTGGACCTACGGTATCCGCGGGAATTGGCGTTTCTGGAATCAGCAGCGTTGCCCCGTCAAAGGGGCCTTCGGCACGCTCCCCATTCACGAGAACATCGAAAGGACAGGCCATGGACGGCACGTTCAATGAAAACGACATCAGCCGCATCATCGAGGCCGACAAGGCCCACGTCTGGCATCACCTGATCCAGCACAAGCAGTTCGAAACCGCAGACCCCCGCATCATCCTCGAGGGCAAGGGCATGCGCGTCTGGGACCAGAACGGCAAGGAATACCTCGATGCCGTTTCCGGCGGCGTCTGGACGGTGAACGTGGGCTATGGCCGCGAAAGCATCGCCAAGGCGGTCTATGACCAGTTGATGAAACTGTGCTACTTCGCCCAGTCGGCGGGCTCGATCCCCGGCTCGCAGTTCTCCGAGAAGCTGATCTCGAAAATGCCGGGGATGAGCCGGGTCTACTACTGCAACGCCGGCTCCGAGGCGAACGAGAAGGCGTTCAAGATGATCCGCCAGATCGCGCACAAGAAATACGGCGGCAAGAAACACAAGATCCTGTACCGCGACCGCGACTATCACGGCGGCACGCTGGCCACCATGTCCGCCGGCGGCCAGGACGAACGGGTGATGCAATACGGGCCGCTGGCGCCGGGCTTCGTGCGGGTGCCGCACTGCATGGAATACCGCCCCCAGTGGGACCTCTCGGGCGAGGAATACGGCCAGCGCGCCGCCGATGCCATCGAAGAGGTGATCCTCGCCGAGGGCCCCGACACCGTCGGCGGGCTCTGCCTTGAACCGGTGACCGCCGGCGGCGGCGTCATCACCCCGCCGCCCGGCTACTGGGAACGGGTGCAGGAGATCTGCAAGAAATACGACGTGCTGCTGCATATCGACGAGGTCGTCTGCGGCATCGGCCGCACCGGCACCTGGTTCGGCTACCAGCACTACGGCATCAAGCCCGACTTCGTGACCATGGCCAAGGGCGTCGCCTCGGGCTACGCCGCGATCGCCTGCTGCGTCACCACCGAAGAGGTGTTCGAGATGTTCAAGGACGATGCGGCGGATCCGATGAACTACTTCCGCGACATCTCCACCTTCGGCGGCTGCACCGCCGGCCCGGCGGCGGCGCTGGAGAACATGCGCATCATCGAGGACGAGAACCTGCTCGACAACTGCACCACCATGGGCGCGCGGATGATGGACAACCTCCAGGCTCTGATGGAAAAGCACAAGGTCGTCGGCGACGTGCGCGGCAAGGGTCTGTTCTGCGGCGCCGAACTGGTCGCGGACCGCAAGACCAAGGAGCCTGTCAGCGAAAAGCAGATGGCCCAGGTCTCGGCCGAATGCGGCGCGCAGGGGGTGATCATCGGCATGTCCAACCGCTCGGTGCCGGGGCTGAACAACGTGCTGTGCTTCTCGCCGGCGCTGATCGCCACCGCCGACGACATCGACCAGATCACCGACACCGTCGACGCCGCCCTGACCAAGGTCTTCGGCTGACAGCAAAAGGCGGAGCGCCCCGAAACGCGCCCCGCCGCTTCTTCTCTTTCCAAGTACTCCGGGGGTGAGGGCCTGCAGGCCCCCTCCCTCCCGTCACCGGCTCACGCCGCCAGCTGGAACAGCACTCCGGCGATCACCGCGCCCAGCACCCCCAGCCCGAGGTACACCGCGAAGACCCGTGGCTTGACCAGCGACCAGACCGCCGCCATTGCCGGGATCGAGCTGACCGCACCGGCGATCATGAAGGCCATCGCCGCCCCCGCGCTCATGCCGCTCTCCATCAGCCCGGCCAGCAGCGGCGGCGCGACATAGGAATTCAGATAGGCCGGCATCCCCACCAGCGCCGCGATCCCGATCGCGCCGATCCCGTCGCCGCCCACGACCTGCGCGATCAGGTCCGCCGGCACGTAATGCACCAGCAACGCCTCCAGCACATAGGCCAGCGCCAGCCATTTCAGCAGGAACAGCCCGTTGCTCACGAACTCCTCGCGGAACCTGACCCGCCGCGCCGCCTCGCCCCAGAACCGCCAGACCGGCTTTTCGTCCAGCTTCGGCCCACCACAGCCACAGCATCCGCCGCTCGGCGCCTGCCGCAGCGGGCTGGCAAAGGCGCCGCCACGCATCAGCGCCTTGACGGCGAAACCGCCGAACAACCCCAGCGCCACCGCCGCCACCGCCTTGCCGACCGCAAAGGGCCAGCCCAACGCAGCGGCGGTGATCAGCAAAGTCGGCGGGTCGATCAGCGGCGAGGACAGCCAGAACGCCATCACCGCCGACAGCGGCGCGCCCAGCGCCAGCAACCCGGCGATGAAGGGGATCACCTCGCAGGAACAGAACGGCGCCAAACCGCCGAACAGCGCGGCCAGGAAAATCATCCGCACCTCGCGCCCCTCGAAAGCGCGGGCCACCATCACCTCGGCACCGGTGGCCTTGAGATATGCCAGCAGCAATACCGCGAACAGGATGTATTGCCCGGTATGGGCCAGCGCCCGTCCGGCGAACACCACCGTATCGCGCAGGTTGGCCGGATCCAACACCGCCACCGCCAGCAGGATCGCCACGATCACCGCCCAAGGGGTCTTCAGCGCCTGTTTCAACGCCCGTCCGGCGCCGCCGGGTTGCACCTGTGTCGTATCAGCCATCGTTCGCCGCCTTTCTCCGTGTCTCGACACAGCATTCATCCAGAATGAACGCCGCCAATTCCCTCAACCGATCGTAACGGGCGCGGTTGATCACCGTGCGCCCGGCCTTTTCCTGCGCCACCAGCCCACCGGCGGCGAGGAATTTCAGATGATGCGCCAGGGTCGAGGGCGCGATGCCGGTGCGTTCCTGGATCTCGCCCACGCTCAACCCCGCCTCGCCGGCGCGCACCAGCGTCTTGAGCACCTTCAGGCGGGAGTCCGACCCCATCGCGGCAAAGCCCTGCGCGGCCTGTTCCAACATCTGTGCCCTCATATAACTACAAACCTAGTTATATCGAATCAAGCAAACCTGTCAACCGACCCCCCTGTCACCCCGGGCCTGATCCGGGGTCTCTCGACCACCCCCGCGATCCCGGATCGAGTCCGGGATGACAAGTCGGGGCCTCCCTCGTCCCCCTGTCACCCCGGGCTTGACCCGGGGTCTCCCTCGCTCCCTGTCACTCCGGGCCTGCCCCCGGGTCGCCCTTCCCCCCGCACGGTTGAGAAATCCCGCCAATCCGGGCACACTCTCTCAACCCAGCGGAAAGACCCGACCGATGCGCGACGATCCGACCGGCCCGGCCAAGACCTTCGCGGCGCTCCGCAGCACGCTGGCGCTCGACGACGCGCTGGCGCGCCTCGACCAAGCGGTCGAGGATCAGGCCCGGCACCTCGCCACGCTGTCTGCGCTCTCCGCCCGGATCGCCGCGCTCGCCACGCCCGATGGTGCCGTGCCGCCGCACCGGCAGGGGCGGCTGAAAACCCTGCGCCTGCGCCATCACGCCACCGAAAAGCTGCTCGACAAGACACATCGAACCCTCGCAGAGGAACGCGCCGCTTACCACGCGGCCCTGACCGGGGGGCGCGATGCGCTTTCCCGACACGCGATGCTGCTGACGGAGTTGCGCAGCGGGTTGGAAACCCGCGCCCGCGAGAACGCCGCGCTCTGCCGCACGCTGCAACGCCAGTTTTTCCGCCAGTGCGCCGCAGCGACCGCCTCCGACGCGCCGGGTTTCGATGTCCCCGACGGCTCCTACGATTACATCTCCATCGGTCTCGCCCGGTTTCTCGACCTGCTGGCCCAGCTTGACGTCCAACTCGCCCATGACCCGGCCTATGCCTGCGATGGTGCGCGCTACCGCCCGGTCTCGTTCCTCGAGATCGGCTGTGGCCCCGGTCACAACCTCGAGCTTGCCCGCACCGCCGAAATCTGCCGTTTCAGCGCCTGCACCGGCTTCGACATCAACCCGCAGGCCATCAAGATCGGCCGCGCCGCCTTTGACCTGGGCGATGCGGTGACGGCGGCCGACGCGCTGGAGTATGACTATGGCGCCCCGGACGTGATCTATTCCTTTCGCCCCTTCTCCAACCCCGAGTTCCAGGGTCGGCTGGAAACGCTGATCGCGCAAACCATGCGGCCGGGCGCCTATCTGATCGCGCCGGCGTCGCTGAACCTCGAAGGCTATCCCGCGCTGACCCCGGCCGGAGGCTCCGGCGATATCTGGCGCAAGCGCGGGGCTGAGGGTTGAGGGCCGAGGCCTGAGAGACCGGCAGCCCCCCGGGAGGGCAGAAAAACCGACCCCGATTAACCCTTTACGCCGCCCCCCGGCGCGGCGATCTGCCATTTCGTACGAAACCGCGCCGAAATTCCCCAAATCCCCCTTCCGGCCCCGTATGCGCCCGGTGAAACCGTACAAAACAGGCCGGAAACACCCCGAAATGCGCGATCCGGCCACCGATATCAGGCCGAGTCGCGCAGGGATTTCGCCCGGTTAACGCGCCGCCCGTCAGTCCAGCCGTTTCGCGCCATACGGCCAGTTTACAGCGCCGATATATCCAGCCTATCCTGTCGCCATGCCCATTGCCGTCGACACCTTCTTTCTGAACCCCGAGGCCTCCGGCACGCTTCAGGCGCAGGTGCAGCAGATGATCGCCGAGGGCATCCTCTCGGGCCGGTTCCACGCCGGCGAGAAACTGCCCTCCTCGCGCAAGCTGGCCGCGCATCTGGGCATCAGCCGCATCACAGTGACCATCGCCTATACCGAACTGGTGGCGAACGATTATCTCACCTCGCGCGGGCGTTCGGGATATTACGTGTCCGACAACGCGCCGGTGCCGCCAACCTATTCGCCGCGGCCGCGCGCCGCCGACACGGTGGACTGGACCCGCGCCATCGCCCAAAGCTTTACCGGCGGCGACACCCCCCGCAAACCCGTCGACTGGCGCGACTTCCGTTACCCGTTCATCTACGGCCAGGCCGACCCCACGCTTTTCGACCACGCCAATTGGCGGCAATGCGCCCTGCGCGCCCTTGGACAGAAAGATTTCGCTGCATTAACAGACGACTACTATGATCGCGACGATCCGCTTCTGGTCGAGTATATCGCCCGCCACACCCTGCCGCGCCGGGGGATTTCCGCCCGCCCGGAAGAGATCCTGATCACTCTCGGGGCGCAAAACGCGCTGTGGATCGCCGCGCGCGTGCTGCTCAACCGGCGCCGCCGCGCGGTGATCGAGGACCCCTGCTACCACGCCCAGCGCGACCTGCTCTCGCATGCGGGCTGCCGGCTGACCCCGGTGCGCGTCGACGCCGACGGGCTGCCGCCCGACGCGATCCCGCCGGACACCGACGTGATCTTCACCACCCCCAGCCACCAGTGCCCGACCACCGCCACCATGCCGCTGGAGCGTCGCCGCGCCCTGCTGGCGCGCGCCCGCGAGCTCGACGCGTTGGTGGTCGAGGACGACTATGAATTCGAGATGGCCTTTCTCGCCGCGCCCTCGCCGGCGCTCAAGTCGCTGGATGAGGATGGCCGCGTGATCTATGTCGGCAGCTTCTCCAAGTCGCTGTTTCCCGGCCTTCGACTGGGCTACATAGTCGGCTCCGAACCCTTCATTCGCGAGGCCCGCGCGCTGCGCGCCACCATGCTGCGCCACCCGCCCGGCCACATGCAGCGCACCGCCGCCTATTTCCTGTCGCTGGGCCATTACGACAGCCAGATCCGCCGCATGGGCGCCGCGCTGCATGATCGGCGACAGACGATGGAGGCGGCGATTGCCGCGCATGGGCTGACCATCGCAGGGCGTGGCGTCTATGGCGGCTCGTCGCTGTGGATGAAGGGACCGCAGGGCAGCGACAGCGCGCGGCTGGCCGCGCGGCTGCAGGCCGACAGCGTATTCATCGAGCCGGGCGCCCCCTTTTTCGCCGGCCCGGACCGACCGACGCGGTTCTTTCGCCTCGGCTATTCCTCGATCCCGCCGGCACGGATCGGTCCGGGCATCGCCCGCATCGCATCGGCCCTGGAAAACCTGCCCTTGGAACCGGATCAGCAGACCTGACCCAAGTGGTCCTATCCCGTCCCCCGGATTGGCCCTAACGGATGGCACCGCAACCGCCTAAGAAAATTGCAATAACGCCAGATTTCAAAACGGCCCTGGGGAGAGTTCGACCATGAAAATGACCACCGAAGAAGCCTTCGTGAAAGTGTTGCAGCGCCATGGCATCCGCGATGCCTTCGGCATCATCGGCTCGGCCTTCATGCCGATATCCGACCTGTTTCCCAAGGCCGGCATCACCTTCTGGGACTGCGCGCACGAGGGCTCCGGCGGCATGATGGCCGACGGCTATACCCGCGCCAGCGGCAAGATGAGCATGATGATCGCCCAGAACGGCCCCGGCATCACCAATTTCGTCACCGCCGTGAAAACCGCCTACTGGAACCATACGCCGCTGCTGCTGGTCACCCCGCAGGCCGCCAACAAGACACTGGGCCAGGGCGGCTTCCAAGAGGTCGAACAGATGGCCGCCTTCAAGGACATGGTCGCCTATCAGGAAGAGGTCCGAGACCCCTCCCGCGTGGCCGAGGTGCTGAACCGGGTCATCATCCAGGCCCGGCGCGCCAGTGCGCCGGCGCAGATCAACGTACCCCGCGACTACTGGACTCAGGTGATCGACATCGACCTGCCCGAGATCGTCGAGTTCGAACGCCCCTCCGGCGGCGCAGAGGCCATTGAAAAAGCGGCGGAATTGCTGTCGGGCGCCAAGTTCCCGGTGATCCTGAACGGGGCCGGCGTGGTGCTGGGCGGGGCGATCCCGGAGACCATCGCACTGGCCGAGCGGCTGGATGCGCCGGTCTGTGTCGGCTATCAGCACAACGATGCCTTCCCCGGCTCGCACCCCCTGTTCGCGGGGCCGCTTGGCTATAACGGGTCCAAGGCCGGGATGGAGTTGATCTCCAAGGCCGACGTGGTGCTCTGCCTCGGCACCCGGCTCAACCCGTTCTCGACCCTGCCGGGCTATGGCATCGATTACTGGCCGCAAAACGCCAAGATCATCCAGGTCGATATCAACCCTGATCGCATCGGTCTGACCAAGACCGTGAGCGTGGGCATCGTCGGCGATTCCAAAAAGGTGGCGCTTGCGCTCCTCGACAAGCTGTCCGGCACCGCCGGCGACGAGGGGCGGGACGCGCGCAAGGCGCTGATCGCGCAGACCAAGTCGGCCTGGGCACAGCAACTGGCCAGCATGGACCACGAGGACGACGATCCCGGCACCACCTGGAACCAGCGCGCCCGCGACGACAAGCCCGACTGGATGAGCCCCCGCATGGCCTGGCGCGCGATCCAGAGCGCGCTGCCGCGTGAGGCGATCATCAGTTCCGACATCGGCAACAACTGTGCCATCGGCAACGCCTATCCCAGCTTCGAGGCAGGGCGGAAATACCTCGCCCCCGGCCTGTTCGGCCCCTGTGGCTATGGCCTGCCGTCGATCGTCGGCGCCAAGATCGGTTGCCCCGACGTCCCGGTGGTGGGCTTTTCCGGCGATGGCGCCTTTGGCATCGCGGTGACCGAGCTGACCGCCATCGGGCGCGGCGAATGGCCCGCGATCACGCAGGTCGTGTTCCGCAACTACCAGTGGGGGGCGGAAAAGCGGAACTCCACGCTGTGGTATGACGACAATTTCGTCGGCACCGAGCTGGATACCCAGGTCTCCTATGCCGGCATCGCCAAGGCCTGCGGGCTGCAAGGGGTCGTCGCGCGCACCATGGAGGAGCTGTCGGCGGCCTTGAGCCAGGCCATCACCGACCAGATGGAACACGGCAAGACCACGCTGATCGAGGCCCTGATCAATCAGGAACTCGGTGAGCCGTTCCGCCGCGACGCAATGAAGAAACCGGTGGCGGTGGCGGGCATCGACGCCGCCGACATGCGGCCGCAGAAGGTCTGATCCAAGAGGGGGCGTTGACCGCAAATTCCTTCGCAGGACCTTGCCCGGAACTGTCGAAAGTTTCGTCCCCTCAGGCCAGCGCCAGCGTCACCACGGTTGCGGCCACGATATCATCCACCGTCGCCCCCCGGCTCAGGTCGCAGACGGGGCGGCGGAACCCCTGCAGAATCGGGCCCAGCGCCTGCGCGCCCGCCAGTTCCTGCGCCAGCTTGTAGGCAATATTGCCCGCGTCCAGATCGGGGAAGACGAGAACATTGGCATCGCCCTGCCCCAGCCCCTTGGCCTCGGCCACCCTCGGATTGAGCGCCGCGTCGCCCTGCAGCGGCCCGGTGAACCCGGTGGCCTCGGCCGCCGCGCGCACCTTGTCGACGCTGGCGCCACTGCCGCTGCTTCCGGTCGAGAAGGACAGCAGCGCCACCCGCGCCGACCCCAGCAGGGCGTGCCCCGTCGCCTCCGAAGCGCGCGCGATATCGGCCAGTTGCGCCGCGTCCGGGTCCACGTTCAGCCCGCAATCGGCAAAGATCAACTCGCGCCCGTCCGGGAACCGCATCAGGAAGAACGACGAGGCGGTCTGCCCCCCCTCGGCCGGGCCGATGGCGATAGAGGCGGCCTCGATCACCTTCTTGGTCGGCGCCACCACGCCGGCGACCATGGCGTCGACCTCGCCCGCTGCGACCATGGCGGCGGCGCGGATCAGCGGCCGGCTCAACATGCGCCGCGCCAGCGCCTCTTTCAGCCCGCGCGCCGCGACCAGCGCGGCGAGTTGCGCCTCGGTAATCTCGGAAAGCGCCACCGGTTCGGCCAGCCCCTCGTCGCGCAACCGCGCGGCGGCCGCGTCGATGCGCGGATCCTCCCCCAATTCGGGGAACACCACCCGGGCCCGCCGCGTGCGGGCCGCCTCGAACGCCTTTTCCAGTGCCGACATATCAACCTCCCTGCCCACCCGAAGGAGCCAGTCATGAGTGAGAACGTCAAGATCAACCGGGGCCTCAAGGGCGTCTATTTCGAGCGCTGCGGCGTCAGCGACATCGACGGCGCCAAGGGCGAGTTGAGCTATCGTGGCTATTCGATCCACGATCTGGCGACGCGATCCACCTTCGAAGAGGTCTGCTACCTGCTGATATTCGGCGAGTTGCCGACGGCGGCGGACCTGTCGGCCTTCGACGCCCGGCTGAAATCCGCGCGGCAATTGCCCGAGGCCATCCATGAGATCATCGCCGCCTGCAAGGACGGTCACCCGATGGACGTGCTGCGCACCGCCGTTTCGGCGCTGGCGGCGCTGGAGCCCGCCAGCCAGGTGGTGGGCGAAACGGCTTTTGTCGAGAACGGCATTCGCCTC
The DNA here is from genome assembly GCF_040365005.1 of Aquicoccus sp. SU-CL01552. NCBI lineage: Bacteria > Pseudomonadati > Pseudomonadota > Alphaproteobacteria > Rhodobacterales > Paracoccaceae > Aquicoccus > Aquicoccus sp. SU-CL01552. Next base: position 86,629 of record NZ_BAABWV010000013.1, read on the forward strand.
ATCAGCCAGGTGCCGATGATCGTCGCGGCGCATGAGGCGATCCGCAACGGGCGCGATCCGGTCTCGCCCGACCCCACGCTTGGCCATGCCGCCAACTGGCTGTGGATGCTCAAGGGCGAGAAACCGTCGCAGGATGCCGCGCGACTGGCCGACGTGGATTTCATCCTGCATGCCGAGCATGGCGCCAACGCCTCGAGCTTTGCCGCGCGCGTCACCGTGGGAACCGAGGCGAACCTGCACGGCGGCATCGTCACCGCGCTTTCCACCCTGGCCGGGCCGGCCCATGGCGGCGCCGCCGAGGACGTGATGAAGATGGTACAGGAGATCGGAACCCCCGAGAACGCCGCCGCCTACGTCAAGACCAAGCGCGCGGCGAAAGAGGCGGTGACGGGCTTTGGTCACCGGGTCTATCGCAAGGAGGATCCGCGCGCGCGTCACATGCGCGAGGGGGTGCGCAAGCTGGGCGAAGAGATGGGCGCGCCCGAGTGGTACGAGATCCTGCAGGCGGTGGTCGAGGCCATGCAACCCTATGCGCGCCACGGGCTGAACGTGAACGTCGATTTCTATTCCGGCGTGATCTACCAGTTGCACGGCATCCCGATGGACCTCTATGTGCCGATCTTCGCGATCGGGCGGATGCCGGGCTGGATCATCCAGTGCATCGAACAGCAGCGGCGCAACATCCTGATCCGGCCGCTGACCTTGTACGACGGACCCGCGCCGCGCCCATACGTGGCGTTGGACGACCGGTGACAGGGCGCGAAACGGGGCGTTTCGGCGACGAAACAAAATATTCGCATTATTTTCAAGGTTATCCTAACCTGCCCCGAAACGACTGGGAGGAGAGCGGATGGTCCATCGCCAGCCGGTTCTAGACACCTCGCCCGAGGTGTCCGACGAGGTGCGCCAGACCACCTGTTACATGTGCGCCTGCCGTTGCGGCATAAACGTGCACATGAAGGCCGGCGCCGACGGCGAAAAGCAGGTCGCCTATATCGAGGGCAACCGCGACCATCCGGTGAACAAGGGCGTGCTCTGCGCCAAGGGCTCCGCCGGGATCATGCAGGTCAACGCCCCGTCGCGCCTGCGCGCGCCGCTGAAGCGGGTCGGTCCGCGCGGCTCCGGCGACTTCGAGGAAATTTCCTGGGACGAGGCGCTGGAGATCGCGACCGGCTGGCTGAAACCGCTGCGCGAGGAAGCACCGGAAAAGCTGGCCTTTTTCACCGGGCGCGATCAATCACAAAGCTTCACCGGCTGGTGGGCACAGCAGTTCGGCACCCCGAATTATGCCGCCCATGGCGGGTTCTGCTCGGTCAACATGGCCACCGCCGGCATCTATACCATGGGCGGGTCGTTCTGGGAGTTCGGCCAGCCCGACTGGGACCAGACCAAGCTGCTCCTGCTGTTCGGCGTGGCCGAGGATCACGACTCCAACCCGATCAAGATGGGGCTGGGCAAGATCAAGGCGCGCGGGGCACGGGTAATCGGGGTGAACCCGGTACGCACCGGCTACAACGCGGTGGCCGATGACTGGGTCGGCATCACGCCGGGCACCGACGGGTTGTTCATCCTGTCGCTGGTTCATGAGTTGATGAAGGCGGGCAAGATCGACCTGGATTACCTGGCGCGCTACACCAACGCCCCCTGCCTGGTGGCCGAGGCGCCAGGGACGGCGCAGCACGGGCTGCTCCTGCGTGACGAGGACGGCAAGGCGCTGGTGATCGACCGGGCCAGCGGCAAGCTCACCCCGTTCGACCGCCCCGGCGTGCGCCCCGACCTCACCGCCAGCCATGACCGCGACGGCGTGACCTATCGCCCGGTCCTGCACCTGATGGCCGACCGCTACCTGTCGCAGGAATATGCCCCCGAAACCGTGGCCGAGCGTTGCGGCATCCCGGCGAAACGGATCCGCGCGGTGGCGGCCGAGATCGCCCGCGTCGCCTTTGACGAGGCCATCGAGTTGGACCGCGAATGGACCGATTTCCGGGGCGAGACGCACAAGACCATGGTGGGCCGCCCGGTCAGTTTCCACGCCATGCGCGGCATCTCGGCCCATGCCAACGGGTTCCAGACCTGCCGCGCGCTGCACGTGTTGCAGATCCTGCTGGGCACGGTCGAGGTGCCGGGCGGGTTCCGCTTCAAACCGCCCTATCCGAAACCCTCGGAGATCCACCCCAAGCCGCATTGCTGCGTGACCCCCGGCGCACCGCTGGACGGGCCGCACCTGGGGTTCGTGCACGGGCCCGAGGACCTCGCGCTGAAGGAGGACGGCAGCCCGGCCCGCATCGACAAGGCGTTCACCTGGGAAAACCCGATGTCGGCGCACGGGTTGATGCACATGGTGATTTCCAACGCGCACGCGGGCGATCCCTACAAGATCGACACGCTGTTCATGTACATGGCGAACATGGCGTGGAACTCCTCGATGAACACCAAGGGTGTGATGGAGATGCTGACCGACACCGACGAGAGCGGCGCCTATGTCATCCCGCGCATCATCTATTCGGATGCCTACAGCTCGGAAATGGTGGCCTATGCCGACCTGGTGCTGCCCGACACCACCTACCTGGAACGGCACGACTGCATCAGCCTGCTTGACCGCCCGATCTGCGAGGCGGATGCCATGGCCGACGCGATCCGCTGGCCGGTGGTGGAACCCGACCGCGACGTGAGGGGGTTTCAATCGGTGCTGATCGACCTCGGGGCCCGGCTGGGGCTGCCGGGGTTCATCGATGAGGCCGGAAAGGCGGTCTACGCCGATTACGCCGACTACATCGTCAAACATGAGCGCAAGCCCGGCATCGGCCCGCTGGCCGGCTGGCGCGGCGACGGGACCGAGGTCGGGCGCGGCGCGCCGAACCCGGAGCAAATGCAACGCTATATCGACAACGGCGGGTTTTTCGAGACCCATATCCCCGAGGCAGCGGCCTATTACAAACCCTGGAACGCCGCCTATCAGGACTGGGCGGTCAGCATGGGCCTGTTCGACAGCGCGCAGCCCTACCTGTTCCAGCTTTATGTCGAGCCGCTGCGGCACTTCCAATTGGCGGCCGAGGGGCATGGCGATCGCCAGCCGCCCGACCATCTGCGCGACCGGATCAAATCCACCATGGACCCGCTGCCGATCTGGTACGAGACCGATCAACAGGGCAACGACGGCTATACCGTCAACGCGCTGACCCAGCGGCCGATGGCGATGTACCACAGCTGGGGCAGCCAGAACGCCTGGCTGCGGCAGTTGCACGGGCATAACCCGCTGTACATGCCGACACGGCTGATGCGCGAGCATGGGCTGCGCGATGGCGACTGGGCGCTGGTCTCCTCGCCGCATGGAGAGATCACGGTGCCGGTGATGGAGATGGCCGCGCTGAACGACAACACGGTCTGGACCTGGAACGCCATCGGCAAGCGCAAGGGTGCCTGGGCGCTGGAAGAGGATGCGCCCGAGGCGACGCGCGGCTTCCTGCTGAACCACCTGATCCACGAGTTGCTGCCGCCCAAGGGAGACGGGCTGCGCTGGGCCAATTCGGACCCGATCACCGGACAGGCGGCCTGGTTCGACCTGAAGGTCCGTATCGAGAAGGTGGCGCCCCCGGCCGAGAGCCGGCCGAGTTTCCCCCCGATCAAATCGCCGGTCGGCACCGGGCCGAAGGGTCTGCGCTGGAAGGTGGGCAAATGACCGAACTGCCGGACAAGACCGACCGCAAGATGGGGCTGGTGATCGACCTGGATACCTGCGTCGGCTGCCATGCCTGCGTGATCTCCTGCAAGGGTTGGAACACCGAGAATTACGGCGCGCCGCTGTCGGACCAGTCGCCCTATGGCGCCGACCCTTCCGGCACCTTCCTCAACCGCGTGCACTCCTACGAGGTGCAGCCGCAGGACGGGTTGGCGCAGCTGGTGCATTTCCCCAAGTCCTGCCTGCATTGCGAGGACGCCCCCTGCGTCACCGTCTGCCCCACCGGGGCCAGCTACAAGCGGCGCGAGGACGGCATCGTCCTGGTCAACGAGAGCGATTGCATCGGCTGCGGGCTTTGCGCCTGGGCCTGCCCCTATGGCGCGCGCGAGTTGGACGCGGCCGAGGGGGTGATGAAGAAATGCACGCTGTGCGTCGACCGCATCTATAACGAGAACCTGCCGGAGGAGGACCGCCTGCCCGCCTGCGTACGCACCTGCCCGGCGGGCGCGCGGCATTTCGGCGACCTGGGCGACCCGGACAGCGCGGTCAGCCAGTTGGTGGCCGAGCGGGGCGGCTTCGACCTGATGCCCGAACAGGGCACGCGACCCGTCAACAAGTACCTGCCGCCGCGCCCGAAGGACCGGATCGCGGCAGCGCCGCAGGCGCTGGAGCCGGTGGTCGAAAAGGCCACGGGCTTCCTCGGCTGGCTCGATCGCGCGCTCGACCGGCTGCCGGGCGGAGGAGACTGACATGCATCCCGCCCGATCCGTCATCCTGTTCACCACGCTCTCCGGTCTCGGCTTTGGCCTGCTGGCCTGGCTCGGGATGGGCCTGCCGGCGGTCACAGGCTGGTCCACCCTTGTCTTTTTCGCCCTCGCCTACCTGCTGGCGGCGGGAGGGCTGATCGCCTCGACTTTTCACCTCGGGCGGCCCGAACGCGGGCTGAAGGCGTTTTCCCAATGGCGCACCAGTTGGCTGAGCCGCGAGGCCTGGTGTTCGGTCGCGACACTGCTGGTGATGGCCCTTTACGGCGCCGGGTTGGTGTTTCTCGAGAGCCGCTGGTCGGTTCTGGGCTGGGTCGGCGCCGTGCTGAGCCTGCTCACCGTCTTCACAACCTCGATGATCTACACCCAGCTCAGGTCGGTGCCGCGCTGGCACATGGCGCTGACACCGGCGCTGTTTCTCGGCCTGGCGCTGGCCGGCGGCGGGCTGCTGGCCGGGCAGGTGCGTTTCGCGCTGCCGTTGTTGCTGCTGGCCGGGGGGATCCAGATCGCCCATTGGCTGCGCGGCGACGGGGCGCTGGGGCGCTCGGGCACAACGATGGCCAGCGCGACCGGCCTCACCGGCGGCCCGGTACGCGCCTTCGAGCCGCCGCACACCGGGCCCAACTACCTGCTGCACGAGATGGTTCATGTGGTCGGGCGCAAGCACGCGACCCGGCTTCGGGTGATCGCGATTCTGCTGATGGTGCTGGTCCCGGCGGGATGCCTGGCGCTGCCGTTCTCGCACAGCCTCGCCGCGCTGGCCGTACTGAGCCACCTGCTGGGTGTTCTGGCCGCGCGCTGGCTGTTCTTCGCCGAGGCCGAGCATGTGGTGGGGCTGTACTACGGCAAGCGCTGAGCCGGTCGCGACGAGGGGGCGCTGCCCCCGTCGCCTGCGGCACCTTCCCGGAATACTGTCAGCCAGAAACAGGCGCGGTCAGAGCAGCCCGGCGTGTTTCATCGCCGCGTCAATCACAGCCTTGGTGCTGTCTTCCAGACCGGTCAGCGGCGAGCGGACCTCTTCGCTGCACAGGCCCAGTTTGGACATCGCGTATTTGGCGCCGACAAGCCCCGGCTCGATGAAGATCGCCTGGTGCAGCGGCATCAGCTTGTCCTGGTATTCCAGCGCCAGCTTGTAGTCGCCGGCCAGCGTCGCCGCCTGGAACTGGGCACAGAGCTGCGGCGCCACGTTGGCGGTGACCGAGATGCAGCCAACCCCGCCATGGGCGTTGAAGCCCAGCGCGGTGGCGTCCTCGCCCGACAGCTGAGTGAACTCCGGCCCGCAGGTGATGCGCTGCTGGCTGACGCGCGCCAGATCGCCGGTGGCGTCCTTGACGCCGACGATGCGGGGCAGCTTGGCGAGTTCGCCCATGGTGGCCGGCGTCATGTCGACCACCGAGCGGCCGGGGATGTTGTAGATGATGATCGGGATCTCGGCGCAGTCATGCGCGGCGGTGAAATGGGCGATCATCCCGCGCTGGGTCGGCTTGTTGTAATAGGGGGTCACCACCAGCGCCGCATCGGCCCCGATGCGCGCAGCAAACTCGACGAAGCGAATCGTCTCGACGGTGTTGTTCGACCCGGCACCGGCAATCACCGGCACCCGACCGGCGGCGGCCTTGACCACCTCGGCGATCACGGTTTCATGCTCTTCGTGGGTGAGCGTGGGGCTCTCGCCGGTGGTGCCCACGGGAACCAGCCCGGTGGAACCCTCGGCAATATGCCATTCGACCAGGCGTTTGAGCGTATCCAGGTCCAGCTCGCCGTTGCGGAACGGGGTGACGAGGGCCGGCATCGAGCCTGTGAACATGGGTTTGCTCCCTAACAAGTGCGTATCGCGGGCGACCCCCTGCCGAACCGGGGCATCTGCCACGATTGTGTGTTGATCCGGGCGGGCCACGGATTATCGTGACAGGCTGTAGCCATGGTTGCGGGCGAAATGCAAGTGATGTCACGAATTCCAGCCGTTGTACTGTCCGTTCTCCTGCTGGTCCTGCCATTGCGGGCCACTGCCGGACCGGTCGAGGACCTGTCCCGCGGGCTCGCGGCGATGCGCGACGGCGATTGGGACCGCGCGCTCGCGGTCTCGGGCGCGCGCGGATCGGTGTCGCGCGACGTGGTGGTCTGGCACTGGCTGCGCGCGGGCAAGGGCACGGCGGGCGACGTGATGGTGTTCCTGGCACGGCGGCCGGACTGGCCTGGGCTGGCCTGGCTGCGCCGCAAGAGCGAGCCGGCCTTCTCGAACGAGGCCACCGACCGGGTGCTTAAATTCTTTGCCGAGCAACCGCCGCAGACCGCCGAGGGCGCACTGATCCATGCCACTGCGCTGGAGCAGAACGGCCAGCCCGGCGATGCGCAGGCCGGGCTGGTGCTGGCCTGGCGCAGCATGCCGATGGGCAAGGGGCTGATGGATCTCTACCTGTCGCGCCACGGCAAGCTGTTGCGTCCGCATCATGCCGCCCGGCTCGACCGGATGATCTGGGACGGCCACCTGACCAGCGCGCGGGCGATGCTGCCGCTGGTGGGCGACAGCGACCGGGCGCTGGCCGAGGCGCGGATCGCGCTTCTTGATCTCGCGCCGGGGGTGGACGGGCTGATCGCGCGAGTGCCGGAGGCGCTGCGCGACGATCCCGGCCTTGCCCATGCGCGATTCGTCTGGCGCCACCGCAAGGGCCGCGACGATGACGCGATCACGCTGATGCTGGCCCACAGCGACAGCGCCGCCGACCTGAGCGAGCCGCAACACTGGGCCAGCCGCCGCCGTTCGCTGGCGCGTGAAACGATGCGCGACGGCGATGCGGCGCTGGCCTATCGCATCGCCGCCAGCCACCAGCTGACGCCTGAGGCCGGCTATGCCTATGCCGACCTGGAATGGATCGCAGGCTATGTCGCGCTAACGAAACTGGGCGATCCGGCCACCGCCCTGCGCCACTTCCAGCGCTTCGACGCCGCCGTGGCGACGCCGATCTCCAAGGCGCGCGGCGGCTATTGGCTGGGCCGCGCGCAAGAGGCCCTGGGCGATGCCGATGCCGCCCATGCCGCCTATGCGATGGGGGCCGAGTACCAGACCGCGTTCTATGGCCTGCTGGCCGCCGAGCGGATCGGCCGCCCGTTTGATCCCGACCTCGCCGATCCGCCGCCGCCGCCGCCGTGGCGCACCGCGCCGTTCCTGCGCTCCAGCGTGGCCGAGGCCGGGCTCATGCTGCTCAAGGCGGACGAACCAGTGCTGGCCGAGCGGTTCCTGACCCATCTGGTCGAATCGCGCGACGAAACGCAGGCCTTGCAGATGGGCGCGATGGCGGTGGACATGGGGCGCCCGCACCTGGCGGTGATGATCGCCAAGCGCGCGGCGCAGCAGGGCCTTGTGCTGAACGGGGCCTATTACCCGCTGCACGAGGTGTCCGAACTGGATCTGCCGATGGCCAAGGAGATGACGCTCGCCATCGCCCGCCGCGAAAGCGAGTTCGATCATCGCGTGGTCAGCGGCGCCGGTGCGCGTGGGCTGATGCAGGTGATGCCCTCGACCGCGCGGCTGGTGGCCGGTCAGTTGGGCATCCTTGGCGGGCACAGCACCGACCGGCTGCTCTCGGACCCGGATTACAACGCCAAGCTGGGGGCAAATTACCTCGCCGGGCTGGCGGGCACCTTCGACGGCAACGTGGTGATGATGGCGGCGGGCTACAACGCCGGCCCGCGCCGACCGCAGCAATGGATCGAGCGGTTCGGTGATCCACGCGCGGGCGCGGTGGATATCGTCGACTGGATCGAGCACATCCCGTTCAACGAGACCCGCAACTATGTCATGCGGGTGACCGAAAGCCTGCCGATCTACCGCGCGCGGCTGGGCAAGCCGCCGCTGCCGATCCCGTTCTCGCGCGAGCTGGCCGGCTCAACCCTTCGCGCGTTCGCGCCATAGGGTGAACAGCCCGGCGGCCACGATCAGCCCGGCGCCGATGATCACGTTGTCGCGCAGCACCTCGCCAAACACCACAAGCCCCAGGATCGACGCCCAGATCAGGTGGAAATAGGCAAAGGGCTGTACCGCGCCGGCCTCGGCCACCTCGTAGCATTTGATCAGCAACCAGTGGCCCGATGCACCGGTCACGCAGAGCACCGCCATCCAGGCCCAGTCGGGGCCGGTCATCGGCTCCCAGAACCAGATGCCGATGGCGGTCATCATCACCGCCCCCGCCGTGCCGGTGTAGAAAAAGCTGGTCTCGGTCCGGTCCTGCCGCGCCACATAGCGGGTGAGCAAGCCGTAGAGCGCGAACATCAGCGCCGAAATCAGCGGGATCACCGCCACGGGATCGAACACGCCCATGCCCGGTTGCAGGATGATCAGCACGCCGACCAGGCCGACGCCGATCGCCGCCCAGCGCCGCCAGCCCACCTGTTCGCCCAGCACCGGCCCGGAGAGCGCCGCGACCAGCAGCGGATAGCAGATGAACACCGCCTGGCTCTGGATCAGGCCCAGCAGGGTAAAGCCGTAGATCGCGACACAGACCTCGCCCGCCAGCAGCAGCCCGCGAAAGATCTGCAACAGCGGCTGCCGGGTTCTTGCCGCCCGGCCCAGACCGCCCGGCGCCCGCGCGGCCAGCGCGATCACGAAGGCGGCAAAGAACCAATAGCGGATCATCACCACCATCCAGGTGTTGTAGGTGCCCGCCAGGTGGCGCGAGATACCGTCCTGCAAGGCAAAGACGATGGTCGACGCGAGCATCAGGGTGATGCCCAATGGCACGTTGTTGCTTTGTGGCTCGGTCATTGCGGCATCCTCGCGCGGGTCATGTGACGCTTGCGGCCATAGCCGGGGATGCGTTCGACGGAAAACCCCGCCGCCTCCAGCCCCCGCCGCACGAAACCGGCGGCGGTATAGGTGGCCGCGCTGCCGCCCGGCGCGGTGTGGCGCGCGACCTCGGTCATCAGCTCCGGTGCCCATAACTCGGGATTCTTGGCCGGCGCGAACCCGTCGAGGAACCAGGCGTCGGCCTGCCCCGGCCAGTCCGGCAGGGTTTCGCGCGCATCGCCCTGGATCATCTCGAACTGCAAGGTATCGAGCGTGCAGGTACCCGTGCCCGCCCAGATCGCGAGGAACCGCTCGGCCCAGGGCCCGAGCGCAGGAAACGCCTTGAGCGCCCGGGCCATGTCGGCAGGCTCCATCGGATAGGCCTCGAACGAGGAAAACCGCAGCGGGCCACCCTGCCCCGCCTGCTCCCACGCGGCCCAGGCGGCCAGCAGGTTCAGCCCGGTACCGAACCCCAGCTCGGCGATGTGAAACCCGGGGGCAAACCGGGCCGGCAGGTCACTGCCCGCGAGGAACACGTGCCCGGTTTCCTCCAGCCCGTTCTGGAGCGAGAAATAGGGATCGTCGAACCGCGAAGAGACCGGTACGCCCTCTTCGCGCCAAGTGAGGTCAGCCCGCTGGTCGGCCATCGTCATTTTCCGTACAAGGTGGTGAACGGCGCGACATTGGAGAAAGGCGGCGGCAATGGCAATGGTGGACGTGACGGTGCGCGGGGCGGGGATTTTCGGCCTCTCGATCGCCTGGATCTGCGCCCGGCGCGGCGCCCGGGTGCAGGTGATCGACCCCTTCGGCCCCGGCGCGGGGGCAAGTGGAGGGCTGGTCGGCGCGCTGGCCCCGCATGTGCCGGAAAACTGGAACGCCAAGAAAGCCTTTCAGTTCGAAAGCCTGATCCTTGCCGAATCCTTCTGGGCCGGGGTCGAGGAAACCGGTGGCATCTCGCCAGGCTATGGCCGCACCGGCCGGCTACAGCCGATCGCCGACGACCGCGCGCTGGACCTGGCCCGCGCGCGAGAGACGACGGCGGCCGAACTGTGGCAGGGCAAAGCGCGCTGGCAGGTACGGCCCCGGCTCGACCTCGGGCCCTGGGCCCCGCCCAGCGCCACCGGCCATGTCATCCACGACACGCTCAGCGCCCGGATGCACCCGCGCCGGGCCTGCGCCGCGCTGGCCGCCGCGCTGGCCACGCGCGGAGTCGAGATCACCCCCGAGGGGGTGGACCGGGGCACGGTGATCCACGCCACCGGCGTGGCGGGGTTGGAGGAACTCACCGCGCATTTCGGAAAGGTTGTCGGCAACGCGGTCAAGGGACAGGGCGCACTGTTGCGCTTTGACGCCGGCCCCGAGGCGCCGCAGATCTTTGCCGACGCGGTCCATATCGTGCCCCATGCGGATGGCACGCTCGCCATCGGCTCGACCAGCGAGCGGGAGTTCGACGACGCCAAGAGCACCGACGCCCAGCTTGACGCGGTGATCGAACGCGCGGTGGCGGCGATGCCGGTGCTGCACGGGGCCACGGTGATCGAACGTTGGGCCGGGCTGCGGCCACGGGCGAAATCGCGGGCGCCGATACTGGGCGCACATCCGCTTTACCCGGGCCAGTACATCGCCAACGGCGGCTTCAAGATCGGCTTTGGCATGGCGCCCAAGGTGGCCGAGGTAATGGCCGATCTGGTGCTGGAGGGGCGCGATGCAATCCCGGAGGATTTCCGCCCCGAGGCCTCACTCTGACCCGGCGGTGACGGCCTGTTAAACCGTCACCGGACAGCCGTGCGCCCGAGTTCGGCGCGCAGCTTGTCCATCAGCGCCTGCAGCGTCTTGTTGTACTGCGCGCTGATCAACCGGCCCTCGGCGTCGAACTGGTTGCGGCAATCGGCCAGGTGCAGTTCCGGCCCCGACAGCAGGCACGGTTGGAACGGCACCATGAAACCGCGCAGGACCATCTGCGCCCGCTCGCCCCCCGCGCGCCCTGCCGCCGCCGACATCACCGCCACCGGCTTGTCGGCCCAGGGTTTTCCGCTGGTGCGGCTGACCCAGTCGAGCGCGTTCTTCAGCACACCCGAGGGGCCCTTGTTGTATTCCGGGGTCGAGATCACCACCGCATCGGCCTGAGCGATCTGGTCCGCCAGCCGTTGCACCGGCGCAGGAATGCCCTCGCCCTCTTCGACATCGCCGTCATAGAGCGGCAAGGCGAGGTCGGCCTCGGCAAAGGCCGCCGGGCCGAACAGGCGCGCTGCCTCGCGGATCAGCAGTCGGTTGGCGGAGGCCCGGCGAAGCGAGCCGGACAGGCCCAGAAGGACAGGATCGGACATTGAGGACACCTCTGGCTTGCGGTTTTTCCGAAACCTAGACCAGCCCGGCCAGAGGTGCCAGCCGCCCCCTTACCCGGTGGGGATCATCACGATTTCCACCCGCCGGTTGCGCGCCTTGCCCTCTGCGGTCAGGTTCGAGGCGATCGGCTCTTCCTCGCCCCGGCCGATGGTGACGATGCGCGAATAGGAGACACCCCCGGCCTGCAGGATATCGGCCACCGCGTTGGCGCGACGCTTGGACAGCCCGATGTTATAGGCAGCCTCGCCGTCGCTGTCGGTATGGCCGACGACCTGCACCGTCATGTCGGGATAGCGGTTGAGATGCGCCGCTACCCGGCTCACGTCGGCGCGCAGGCCCGGACGGACCTCGAAACTGTCGGTGGCGAAGGTGATGTCATTGGGCAGCGACACGATCAGCCGGTCGCCCGTGTTCGTGATGGTGATGCCATCGCTGGACAGTTGCTCGCGCAGCTCGGCCTCCTGCTGGTCCAGGCTGTCGCCGATGGTCCCCCCGACGATTGCGCCCAGCGCACCCCCGGCCAAGGCCGCCGCCCCCTTGTTCGAGGAGCCGGAGACCGCACCGATACCGGCGCCCAGCATCCCGCCGAGTATCGCGCCCTGCTTGGCCTTCTGATGCGGATCATCGGTGCCGATCCGGGCCGGATCGGTACAGGCGCCAAGCAGAAAGACGGTGCTGATCGCGGTGACAGTGGAAACTTTCAAAAACTTCATCGGGTTGCCTCATGCTCTCGTTCTGCGCGCGCTGGCCGTATGCGTCTCGGCGCGATTTGAGTGTGGCATAGTATATCGGGACAGGATCGCCGTCACTCAAGCGCGAAACCGCTAGATTCGGCGGATTGCCGCGCACCCGCCCGCGCGCGCCGATCAGGAGGCGGCCTGCTCCAGCCCCCCGTCGAGCCGCGCCGCCTCATAGGCCAGCAACGCGCGTTTCACCGGCAGCCCCCAGTGATAGCCGCCCAGCCCGCCGGATTTGCGCAACGCCCGGTGACAGGGGATCAGCCAACTGATCGGGTTGCGCCCCACGGCGGTGCCCACTGCGCGCACGGCGCGCGGATTGCCCACCGCGCCGGCGATCTCGGAATAGGTGGTCACATGGCCCGAGGGGATGCGCAGCAGCGCCTCCCAGACCTTGATCTGGAACGGCGCGCCGATCAGGTACAGCGGCGTCGGCTCCGACGCCGCGCCCCCGGCCGCAAAGGCGGCCAGCACCCAGGGCCGCAACCGCACCGGGTCCTCGACGAAGCGGGCCTTGGGCCAGCGCCCCACCAGATCCTGCATCGCGGCCTCTTCTCCGGTCTCGGCGGCAAAACCGATGCCGCAGATCCCCTTGTCGGTGCCCATCACCAGCGCCGGGCCGAACGGGCTTTCGAACCAGCCCCAGAAGATGGTCAGCCCGGCGCCCCCCCGGGCAAACTCGCCCGGGCGCATCGCCTCCCAGCGCAGGAACAGGTCGTGCAACCGCCCGCCCCCCGAAAGCCCCGCCGCATGGGCCGCCTCCAGCGTGGTGAACCGCTCGCGCAGCAGCGCCTTGGCGTGGCCCAGTGTCAGGTATTGCTGATAGCGCTTGGGCGAGACCCCGACCCAGGCCGAGAACAGCCGCTGGAAATGCGCCGGGCTCATGTTCATCCGGGACGCCAGGTCCTCGAGCGTGAGGGGCTCCTGCGCGGCGTCGATCAGGTCGATGGCGCGGCGCATGACGTTGTAATGATAGCTTCCCTCACGGGTCTCGATATTCATCCCGGCTCTCCCATCTTGACGTGGGAACCATACCCCGGCCCCCCCGCCGGCGCGACCCGAAAGCTGCGCAATGCCCGCCGGTGGGCGCGATCCCCGCGCGCGCTTTCGCGTTGCACGGGTCGCCGCGTCACGGCATTAAGGCACGGATGGCAAAACAGCTCGATTATCACACGATCCGCGAGATCTTTACCCGTTTCCAGGCCCGTGAGCCCGAACCCAAGGGCGAGCTGGAGCATGTCAACGCCTATACGCTGGTGGTCGCCGTGGCGCTCAGCGCGCAGGCCACCGACGCGGGCGTGAACAAGGCCACGCGGGATCTGTTTCCGATCGCCGACACGCCGCAAAAGATGCTCGATCTCGGCGAAGAGCGGCTGATCGAGCATATCAAGACCATCGGCCTGTACCGCAACAAGGCCAAGAACGTCATCAAGCTGAGCCGCATCCTCGTCGAGGACTACGGCGGCGAGGTGCCCAATTCCCGCGCCGCACTGCAATCGCTGCCCGGCGTCGGGCGCAAGACCGCCAACGTGGTGCTGAACATGTGGTGGCACTATCCCGCGCAGGCGGTCGATACCCACATCTTCCGCGTCGGCAATCGCAGCGGCATCTGCCCGGGCAAGGACGTCGATGCGGTCGAACGCGCCATCGAGGACAACGTGCCGGTGGATTTCCAGCAGCACGCCCATCACTGGCTGATCCTGCACGGCCGTTACCATTGCAAGGCGCGCAAACCGCTGTGCGGCACCTGCCTCATCCGCGACCTGTGCCAATTCGAGGACAAGAACTTATGAAGACCTATCAACTCGTCGGGATCGGCAATGCCGTCGTCGATGTCATCAGCCAGACCGAAGATGCCTTCCTCGCCGAGAACGGGATCGAGAAGGGCATCATGCAGCTGATCGAGCAGGACCGCGCCGAACAGCTGTACGGCGCGATGGGCGACCGGCTGCAAACCCCGGGCGGATCGGTCGCCAACACCATCGCCGGCGCCGGGGCGCTGGGGCTGCAGGCCGCCTTCATCGGCCGGGTGCGCGACGACGAACTGGGCCAGTTCTATGCCAAGGCGATGAACGAGGACGGGGTCGATTTCGTCAACCCGCCGGTCGCGGGTGGCGAGCTGCCGACCTCCCGCTCGATGATCTTCGTCTCGCCCGACGGCGAACGCTCGATGAACACCTACCTGGGGATTTCCTCGGAACTGGGTTCGGACGACGTGCCCAGCGCGGTCGCCGGCAAGGCCGAGCTGATGTTCCTCGAAGGCTACCTCTTCGACAAGGACAAGGGGAAAGAGGCGTTTCTCGAGGCAGCGCGCGACTGCCACAGGGGAGGCGGCAAGATCGGCATCGCCATTTCCGACCCGTTCTGCGTCGACCGGCACCGCGACGATTTCCTGTCGCTGATCGAGCATGAGCTGGATTTCGTCATCGGCAACGAGGCCGAGATCCAGTCGCTGTTCCAGACCGATCACCTCGACGACGCACTGGTGATGACCGCCGCGCTCTGTCCGCTGGTGGTCTGCACCCGCTCGGGCGACGGGGTGACGGTGATGGAGGGCACCTCGCGCATCGACGTGCCGGTTGAAAAGATTACCCCGGTCGATGCCACCGGCGCCGGCGACCAGTTCGCCGCCGGCTTCCTCTACGGCATGGCCACCGGCCGCGACCTGGAGACCTGCGCGAAGATCGGCAACGTCTGCGCCCGCGAGGTGATCAGCCATATCGGCCCGCGCCCGGAAACCAACGTGACCGAACTGCTGCGTGAGGCCGGGCTGCTCTGATGACGCTGGACGCCGGTTTCCACGACGTGCCGCCCGGCATGGTGGCCACGGTGGTGACGCATCTGGAGATGCGCGCCGCCGCCCCGCGTCGCCCGGTGCCCGCCCCCGAGGGCTGCGCCCTGCGCCGCGCCGATGCGCCCACGCCGGATTGGTACCGCGACCTCTTTAAACGGGTCGGCGGGCAGGACTGGCTGTGGTTCTCGCGCCTCGGGCTGGATGACGCCGGGCTGTCCGCGCTCCTCTCCGACCCCGGGGTCGAGGTCTGGGCGCTGGAAAAGGACGGCTGCGCCGAGGGGCTGCTGGAACTCGATTTCCGGCAGGAAGGAGAATGCGAGCTGGCCTTTTTCGGGGTGACACCGGCATTGATCGGCTCGGGCGCGGGGCGGTTCATGATGAACGCCGCGATCGACACCGCCTGGGCGCGCCCGATCAGCCGCTTTCACGTCCACACTTGCACGCTGGACCACCCCGGTGCGCTGGGGTTCTATCGCCGCAGCGGGTTCACCCCGATCCGCCAACAGGTCGAGATCGCCCCCGACCCGCGCCTGAACGGCGACCTGCCAAGGGACGCCGGGCCGCATATCCCGATCTTCGAGGCCTGACCGCGTTCGAGAGGGATCAGGGGGCTTTGCCCCCCGCGCGCTTTGCGCGCTCCCCCCAGAGTATTTGGGAAGAGAAGAAGCGGACCCGGCCTCCGGGTCTTTTTCTGGCTGTAGGTATTCCCGCCGGAGGCATCGTGGCGGCAAAGCCGGCGGCTGGAGGATTTCCGGGACGCCTGCTCTACCCCAGATAGGGCGTGAATTCCTCGACCACCTTTTCGTAGACCGCACGCTTGAAGGGAACGATCCGCTCGACCAGATGCGCCGGATCCTGCCAGCGCCATGTACTGAACTCCGGGTGTTCGGTCTCGATGTTCACCTGGTCGTCGGTGCCGTTGAACCGCATCAGGTACCATTTCTGCTCCTGCCCGCGAAAGCGGCCCTTCCAGATCTGCGGCACCAGGTCGGCGGGCAGGTCATAGGGCAGCCACGCGGCGCTTTCGGCCAGGATCTCGACCAGATCGGCGGTGACGCCGGTTTCTTCCCACAACTCGCGAAGGGCGGCCTCGCGCGGGGCCTCGTCCTTCTCGACCCCGCCCTGGGGCATCTGCCAGGCCTCCTCGAACCGGTCGCGGCGCTGACCGACAAAAATATGTCCCTCGGCATTCATCAGCATCACACCGACGCAGGGGCGATAGGGCAGCTTGGCAATCTCTTCGGGGGTCATGGGGCAGCTCCTGTTTTTCTCCTGTCTAGCGGTTGCGCCGCGCGGTGCAAGCGGGTGACGCAAGGTTGCGGGGTGACAGGGGGCCGCAATGGGGCAATTCTGCGCCCGACAAGAGGGAGGGCGACATGACCGAGTACCCAAATCTTCTGGCGCCGCTGGATCTGGGCTTCACCACATTGAAAAACCGCGTGCTGATGGGCTCCATGCACACCGGGCTGGAGGAAACCGGCGACTGGAACCGGGTGGCCGAGTTCTATGCCGAACGCGCCCGCGGCGGCGTCGCCTTGATGGTGACCGGCGGCATCGGCCCGAATCTCGAGGGATCGGTGCTGCCCGGCGCAGCGATGATGACCAGTGACAAGGACGTGGCCAACCATTCGGTCGTCACCGATCGGGTGCACCAGGCCGGCGGCAAGATCGCCATGCAGATCCTGCATGCGGGGCGCTATTCCTATGGCCCGAAATGCGTCGCCCCCAGCCCGGTGAAATCCCCGATCTCGCCGTTTCCGCCCAACGAGTTGGACGAGGCGGGTATCGAGAAACAGATCGCCGACATCGTCAATGCCGCCGTGCTGGCGCAGCAGGCCGGGTACGACGGGGTCGAGATCATGGGATCGGAGGGGTATTTCCTCAACCAGTTCCTGGTGACCCACACCAACAAGCGCACCGACGGCTGGGGCGGATCGTACGAAAACCGCATGAAACTCCCCATCGAGGTGGTGCGCCGCACCCGCGCCGCGGTCGGGCCGGAGTTCATCATCATCTACCGGCTATCGATGATCGACCTGGTGCCGGACGGCTCGACCCATGAAGAGGTCGTGCAGCTGGCGCAGGAGATCGAAAAGGCCGGAGCCACCATCATCAACACCGGCATCGGCTGGCACGAGGCCCGCGTGCCCACCATCGCCACCTCCGTGCCGCGCCGCGCCTTTGCCTGGGTGACGAAAAAGCTGATGGGAAAGGTGGGCATCCCGCTGATCACCTCGAACCGGATCAACACCGCCGAGGTGGCCGAACAGGTGCTGGCCGAGGGCTGTGCCGACATGGTCTCGCTGGCCCGCCCGATGCTGGCAGATGCGCATTTCGTGGCCAAGGCACAGGCCGGGCGGGCGGCGACCACCGCCCCCTGCATCGCCTGCAACCAGGCCTGCCTGGACCATACCTTCGGCGGCAAGCTGACCTCTTGCCTGGTCAACCCGCGCGCCTGCCATGAGACCGAACTGGTGCTGGAAACGGCGGCCAAGCCGAAAGCCGTCGCCATCGTCGGGGCCGGACCGGCGGGCCTCTCCACCGCGCTGGCGGCGGCGGAGCGGGGTCACAAGGTCACGCTGTTCGACAAGGCGAAAGAGGTCGGCGGACAGCTCAACATGGCCAAGCAGGTGCCCGGCAAGGAAGAATTCTGGGGCTTGGTCGACTGGTACGCGACCATGCTGGACGAGGCCGGGGTGACCGTGGAACTGGGCCGGGAGGTCACCGCCGACGATCTGACCGGTTTCGACGAGGTGGTGATCGCCACCGGCGTCATCCCCCGCGACCCCGGCATTCCGGGCGAGGACCGCGACAACGTGCTGAGTTATATTGAAGTGCTGCGCGACAAGGCCCCCGTGGGCAAGAGCGTCGCAGTGATCGGTGCCGGCGGCATCGGTTTCGACGTCTCCGAATTCCTGCTGGAGGAACACAGCCCGACCACCGACCTGCCCGCCTGGATGAAGGAATGGGGCGTGACGGACCCCGAACAGCACCGCTCGGGCCTTGCCCCCGAAGGCCCGCAACCGGAGGCCCCGGCGCGGCAGGTGACGCTGTTGCAGCGCAAGAAACAGGCGCATGGCAAGGGGTTGGGCAAGACCACCGGCTGGATCCACCGGGCCACGTTGAAGATGAAGGATGTCACTTTTGTCGGTGGTGTGAACTACGAAAAAATCGATGACGACGGGCTGCACGTCAGCTTTGGCGAGGCACGGGAAAACCCGAGCGTGATCCCCGCCGAGACCGTCGTGCTCTGCGCCGGGCAACTCTCCGAGCGCAGCCTTGCCGACGCGCTGGAGGCCAAGGGCATCACCGCCCATGTGATCGGCGGTGCCGACGTGGCCGCCGAACTCGACGCCAAGCGGGCGATCAACCAGGGCACACGGCTGGCCGCGACTCTGTAGGCGACCGACCCGCACCAAGGCCCCGGCCCGATGGCACCCAGCAAGGTGCCGTCGGGCCGTTCTTTTTTTAGCCGAACCATTCCATGACGACGCCACGCGCCGCGCCCGCAGCAGCGCCCTTGCCCGTTGGCCTGCCGTTTCCCGGCACCGAACGATTTGCCCCATTACCGCGATATTATCCAATCGGCGCCCCGATCTTGCCCAGATTGAACCGGATAAACGAGGCAACAAGACAGATAACCGAGGACAACGGCATGGACCGACTGACCGAAATGGAAGCCTTTGCCAACGTGGTGGACCAAGGGGGATTCACCGACGCGGCCAAGAAGATGGGCATTTCCAAGTCGGCGGTGTCCAAGCATGTCTCGAGCCTCGAGGCCCGGCTGGGCGCGCGGCTGTTGAACCGGACCACGCGCCGCGTCAGCCCGACCGAGATCGGACTTGCCTATTACGACCGTGCCCGCCGGGTTCTGAACGACGCGGGAGAGGCCGATGCGCTGGTCACCTCGATGCAATCGGCGCCCTCGGGGCTGCTGCGGATCTCGGTCGCCACCGATTTCGGCGTCAACCTGCTGTCGCCGATCCTGTCGGAGTTCCTGTCCGATTTCCCCGAGATCACCGTGAACATGGTGCTGAACAACCGCTACGTCGAGTTGATCTCGGAGGGGTTCGACATGGCGATCCGCATCGGTGAGCTTGAAGACAGCTCGCTGCGGGCCCGCAAACTCACCGAAACCACCAAGCGGCTGGTCGCCAGCCCCAGTTACATCCAGCAGTTCGGTCGCCCGCAGAAGATCGACGATCTGAACGAGCACAAGCTGCTGCACTATTCCAACCAGTCCAGCGGCAGCGTCTGGAAGCTGACCGCCCCCTCGGGCGAGAAACGCCAGGTGCGCACCGCCGGCTGGCTGAGCGTGAATGACGGGCAATCGCTGCTCAACGCCGCGATCTCGGGACTCGGCATCGCCTATCTGCCCAGCTACCTTTTCGCGCAGGCCATGAGCGAGGGTCTGGTCGAGGATGCGATGCCAACGCTCCCGGTCGAGAAACTGGGTGTCTACGCGGTCTATCCGCCGGGCCGTTTCACCCAGCCCAAGGTGCGCGCCTTCATTGATTTCCTGGTCCAGGCCTTTGCCGACAAGGGCCCGACCGACTGGTAACCCGTTTCATGTTGCTTCCCTTGGCAACCCCCCTGCCCCCGTGTTCCGCACGGGGGCTTTTTTCACTGGACCGGCAACAACAGCGCCTCGACGCGGCGGTTGCGCTCTCTCCCCTCGGGGGTGAGGTTCGAGGCCACCGGCGCGAGGTATCCCATCCCCTCGGCCGCCACGCGTCCGGACGGCACGCCATATGCGGTCACCAGCCGGTTGCGCACAGTTTCGGCCCGGCGTTTCGACAGGGCGACATTGAGACCAAGCGCGCCGGTGCTGTCGGTGTGACCGACAAGGACGACCCGATACGCCGGATGGCCGGTCAGGAATGCAGCGATCTCGGACAAGGAGTCATAGTCTCCCGGCCCCAGCGCATTGGCGCCGGTATCGAACTTCAGGTCGTCAAGGATCACGTGACCATCGGAGAGCAGCGCATTGATCAGCGCCCCCGCCTGTCCATCCCGTTCCGGCGCCTCCGGCCCCGTGGAGGTCGGCCGATCCGGCGCGGGCGCGGCGTCGGTCGCTTCGGCCTCGCCGCCTGTGACGTCACCCGAGCTTACGTGGATCTGCTGGATATAGGCGCCGCTGCCGCCGCGACTGACCATGAGGCTGATCGCCTCGCCGCCGTTCCGGACCGCCGAGAGAAACCGGAAGTTGCCGATATCCACATGCATGTGAGGGGCCGGCGCGACCTCGGTCCCGAAGCGGAAATCAAACCCGCCACAGGCGCGCGCACGGCATTCGAACAGGATGTCAAAGCCACCGGTCACGAGTTGATCCCGCAACGGCGCCAGCAATTGCAACAGCGTGCGCGACCCGCTTTCGATGCGCCAGGTACGACGCTCCACAGCCCCCTCGAAGACCTGCGACGGCACGGTTTCGCCGTCAAAGGGCGCGCGCGGCAAGGCATAGCTGTCGAGGGCCGAGTTACGCTCGTACAAAAGTCGCGCGCCCTGCGGCATGTCCAGCGCCGCAACGGCAACCGGGCAAGCCATGAGCAGAAAGCTGAGGACACTGGCCCTGATCATCTGAACTGAGCGTGATACTCGTCATTGGGCCACATCGAGGTGGCGCTGGCCACGCGATTGGTCATGTTGAAGAAGCCGGCGACATTGGCAATGTCCCAGATGTCACGGTCGCAAAAGCCCACCTCGCGCAGCGCCTCGCGGTCGGCCTCTTCGATCATGTAGCTTTCGGTCGTCATCTTGGCGGCGAAATCCAGCATCGCGCGCTGGCGCGGCTCCAGATCCGCGACGCGGTAGTTGATCGCGATCATCTCGCCCAGCATCGGATCGCCCGACAACTGCCGCACCGCCGCGCCATGGGCCACGATGCAATAGAAACAGCGGTTGATCGAGGACACCACCACCGCGATCATCTCGCGCTCCAGCTTGCTCAACCCGCTATCGGCCAGCATCAGGTCGTTGTAGATGCCGGTGAAGGCGTTGAGCTTGTCGATGTCAAAGGCATTGGCCTTGAGCACGTTCGGGATCATGCCCAGCTTTTCGGTGCAGATGTCGAAATACTTCTGCGTCGCCTCGGGCAGAGGGTCGACCATGGGCAGGTCGAGGGCGGTGGTCGGTCTGCTGTCGGTCATCTGCGGGTCTCCTCCCCATGAGATATTCGATAGTGGTACCGCCCCACTACAGACATGCCGAGCCCGGAATACAAGGCATTCGCCCCGTCGTTTTCCCGGGTACAGACAACCGCAAGGGTATGGGCCCCCTGGGCCGCCGCCCAATGGGCGGCCCCGCGCATCATCCATTTCCCCAATCCCTGCTGACGCTGGTGCGGCAGGATTTCCAGCGCGTGCAGCATCGCGACACCCGCGTGCACGGCGACAAAGGCGGCACCGCCGGGCTTGTCGTTATAGCGCGCCAGCAACCCGGTTTTCGCCCCCTTCGCCCGCGCCATCACCGCCAGCCGCTCCGGGCCAACCCCGGCATCGGCCCAGATCTCGCGCATGATGGCCAGCGGCTCCCACACCGCAAGGACGGTGACGCGGGGCACCGGGATGTCGGTGAGATGCTCCACCGGGCAGGCATAGGCCACGACCGGATCCTTCACCGCATAGCCGCGCCCCTCGAGCAGGGTATCGAGGTCCTCATCGCCGGGGCGGATCATGAACAGCGGGGTCTGCCCCATGGCGGCCATCGCCTCTTCCGCCGCGACCAGGTCCTCCGGCCCCACCGGCCCCTCGGCCGAGGCGGCCGAGACCCGGCTGCCGCCACCTTGCCCCTCGCGCAGGGTCCAGGGCCCCTGCCGGAAAGTGCGCGCTGCAGGCCATGTGCCGTCGATCACGTCGAACAGCCAGGGGGCCGGTGTCGCGCTCATGCATCAAGGTCCCGCGACAGGCGGGTGACGGCGGCATCGACACGCGCCCCGTCCGCACCACGCACAACGATGCTGGCCCCGAAAGCGCCATCCTTCTGGAACGGGTAGCAACCGATGGAGAGATCGGAAAACTCTGCGGCCACCGCGGCCAGCATGCCGGCAATCTCTCCCTCGCCCCGCATCACCCGCAGGCTTTGCGACAGCAAGGGCGCGCCACCGGTCAGCTTGGGCAGGACACTCGCCACCATCGCCTCGAACACCGAGGGGACACCGGCCATCACATGCACGTTTTCGATGGTGAAACCGGGCGCGGAAGAGACCGGGTTCTCGATCAGCGTCGCCCCCTCGGGGATGCGCGCCATGCGCAACCGCGCCGCGTTCAACTCCAGCCCTGTGGTCTTGTAATGCGCCTCGAGGATCGCCCGGGCGTCCTCGCGCACGTCGATCTGCACGCCGAAGGCGGTGGCGATGCTGTCGGCGGTGATGTCGTCATGGGTGGGGCCGATGCCGCCACTGGTGAACACGTGGTCAAAGCGCGCCGAAAGCGCGCGCACCGCCTCTGCGATCGCCTGCGCGTCGTCGCTGACGACACGCGCCTCCTTCAGGTCGATCCCCACTTTCGCGAGTTCGCCGGCAAGGTAATACATGTTGGAGTCGCGCGTGCGTCCGGACAGGATCTCGTCCCCGATCACAAGCATCGCGGCGGTTGGATTGGTCATGGTGCCCGTTCCCTCTTGTCGCGGTCTTGAAGGGCCGCGCCGGCAGGTATAGGCCGGGTTCCATGCGCTTTCAAACCCCTCTTGTCCCGGCCCGGCTGATCCGACGCTACAAGCGGTTCCTGGCCGATTGCACGCTGGAGGACGGGAGCGAGGTGACCGCCCATTGCGCCAACCCCGGCTCGATGCTGGGGCTGGCCGAGCCGGGCACGCGGATCTGGCTGGAGCCGAACGACGATCCGAAGAAGAAGCTGAAGTTCGGCTGGCGGCTGGTCGATCACGAGAACGGGCATTTCACCGGAGTCGACACCTCGGTGCCCAACCGGGCCCTGCGCGCGGCACTCGAGGCCGGGCAGATCGAACCGCTGGCCCGCTACGGGACCGTGCAACCGGAGGTGAAATACGGACAATCGAGCCGCATCGACTTCCTGCTCAGCGAACCGGGGTTGCCGGATGCCTATGTCGAGGTTAAATCGGTGACCCTGTCGCGCGTGCCCGGACTGGCGGAATTTCCCGACAGCCGCACCGCGCGCGGAACAAAGCATCTGGGCGAACTGTCGGACATGGTGCGCGCCGGTCATCGGGCGGTGATGCTCTATCTGGTCCAGCGCACCGATTGCACCCGCTTCGATCTGGCCCGCGACATCGACCCGGTCTATGGCGCGGCCTTTGACAGGGCGCAGGCGGCCGGGGTCGAACGCCTGGTTTATCGGGCGCGGATCAGCCCCGGGGAAATCACGCTTGACTGCGCGCTTTAGCCTCCCCCTCTGGCATCTTTTCCGCAAAACGATTAAATACGGCGCGACAGCAGAACAAGGGAACCGCAGTTGAACAACGCACTTCGTGGCCGCCTGACCAAGGACGGCATCCGGATTCATGATCAGGCTGATTTCGCGGGCATGCACAAGGCCGGGCATCTGGCCGCGCAAATCCTTGACGAGATGGCCGAGCACGTGTTCCCCGGCCAGTCCACGCAAGAGATCGATCGCCTCATCGAGGACAAGGTGAACGCGGCCGGGGCAACCTCGGCCACGATCGGCTACAGGGGTTACAAGCACGCAAGCTGCATCAGCGTGAACCACGTGGTCTGCCATGGCATCCCCGGCGACAAGAAGCTGAAGGATGGCGACATCCTGAACATCGACGTGACGGTGATCGTCGACGGCTGGTACGGCGACACCAGCCGGATGTACGTGGCCGGCAAACTGTCGCGCAAGGCCGAGCGGCTGATCCAGGTGACCCATGACTCCCTGATGAAGGGGATCGAGATGGTCAAGCCGGGCAACACCTTTGGCGATATCGGCCACGCGATCCAGGTTTACGTGGAAAGCCAGCGGATGAGCGTCGTGCGCGATTTCTGCGGCCACGGGCTGGGCCAGGTGTTTCATGCCAAGCCCAACGTGCTGCACTACGGCCGCCCCGGCACCGGCGCGGTTCTGGAAGAGGGCATGTTCTTCACCATCGAGCCGATGGTGAACCTGGGCCGCCCCGAGACCAAGACGCTGGCCGACGAATGGACCGCGGTGACCCGGGACAAGTCGCTGTCGGCGCAGTTCGAGCATTCGGTGGGCGTGACGGCGGATGGCGTCGACATCTTCACCCTGTCCCCGGCGGGAACGTTCCACCCGACCTACGGCTGACCCACAGGCGCGGACCGGCCCTCAGAACGCGTAGACCAGACCGGTCTGAACCGATCCCCCCAGATTGGGATAGTATTTCGCGATCGTCCGCAGACCCAGGGTCGTGTCCCGCGCCGGTCCCACGGCCAAGCCGACCTGGATCGCGGTATAGACATAATCGCTTTGGTCGCTGCTTTTCGATGACAGGCTGATCAGGGCCGATTTCAAAGTGGTGCGGGTATCGGTAAAGGTTCGCCCGCCCCCCAGTTCGATGACGGATTTCACCTTTCGTCCTGCATGATAGGACACGCCGGCCTCGACCTCGACACCCGTCGTGTTGAAAGAGATCGTCATCGGGTCAACCAGGATACCGACACCCTCCGGCAGGACATACCGGCTTTTTCCCGTAAAAATTGAACCCCGCCCATGGAGCGAGACATGCCGGGACACCGGCTTTTCCAGACTGACACTGGCCTGCAACTTCGCGTTCTTCGTACGCCTGTAGGCCACGCCGCTTGTCGAGCTGAGCGTATCCTTGTCGATGTTCAGGACCCCGATGGGGGCCGATGCGCCGGGAGGGGCCGTCGCGGCACCCGCTCCGCCCGATCCGGACAGGAACCGAGTGCCTGCGGTATCCAGAGATGACGGGATGATGTGCATGTCGTCTTCGAGCACCGAAACGGCATAGTCGACCCGGGCAGGTCGCTGCTGCAGGGAGCATCCTGAGATTAAAGAAAACACACTCAGGAGAAGCAAAACATCCCTCATTCCCAGATTGTATGATCAGAAACAACTTTCATCAAACGGGTTTATGGTTATTCTGACTCAAGAATTTGTTCCGAGAGGGGATTGACATGGTTGACATCAAGGCAAGCGCCGGTTTTGCAGATTTTTTTGACATCGGGCGGCTGACCAATTTTGTCGCACTCAACGGAATTGAAAACGGAGACTACCTGGGCTCGCTCGATCTTTTGTACGGTTCTGGAACCTGGACGGTAACCACCCTGTCCGCAAGCAAGATCGTCCTCGAAGTGGAAGGTCCTTGGTACCACCATGTTTTGCTTAAGTTAACGATCCTCGGCACCGGAATCGGCCCTGTCAGCAGTTTGGACGATCTTGATGCCGCGATCAATTCCGGGTTTGCAACCGGGGAGTTCACGCAGATCAAGATATCCGGGTCCAAGACAGCGGTCGGAGATGGCGAGTCGCTCCCGAACAAGATGTTCCTGAACTTCGATTTCGGCGACGACGGCTATACCATCACCTCCGGAAACCTCCGGATCGAGATACCGGGCACCCTGCCCTCCAGCCTGCAGGACATCTTCGACGTCGGGCTAATGGCCGGCCAGATCGCGGACTACTCAAGCCTGACGCCCTCGCAGCAGGCCGATGTTATCGCCCAATTGAACACGATCTCCTCCAGCGGTTTCTCTGTCATTCTAAGCGGCACGACCATTCTGGAACTTGACGTTTCCGCAACCGAAATGTCGTTGTCGCAGATGGGCTACTCGCTCGTCCTCGAGGGCAATTTCCCGACAAACCTCGGGGATGCCTTTTCCCTGCTAATGGAGCTTTCCACAGCGCTGGACAGCGGGGCGGAGATCGATATCAGCCGGCCCACCGGGTATTCGTTCGACGTCGTGAAGATCACCGACCCGGACGACAAGGTGCTGCTGAAAACCGTCGGCGACCTCGGGACAACCGACACCATTTCGCTCGATACGATCCGGATCGACGGCAAGAAGGTCGGCAACCTGATTATGGGCGACAATACGGAAAGCACAATAAGCTGGCTTCTGGAGCCAGCTTACTCTCCTGAATGGACGCCAGGCGACTACCTGTATGGCACATCGGGGAAGGATCACATCTTTGGCCTTGGTGGGAACGATACCCTGATCGGGAACGGCGGAAACGATTTCCTGTTCGGCGGCTCTGGCAACGATTTCCTGGATGGGGGCGCGGGGAACGATGTGCTCAACCCCGGTAGCAACCTCTATTATGACACCACCGCAGGATCGCCTGGCAACGATACCATAATCCTCTCGGATTCGGGGCAAGGGTATCAGGAGCTATTCTATGGGTACTTGGATCGCGGTGTCGACATCCAGGTCAACGGCAGGACCAATACCGGCACAGTGACAAAGGGCGGTCTCGGAACGGACACGATCGTGGATGTCGCGGTGCCGATGCAGGCGGGCGGAACATCAGCCGCCGGTGGCTTCGGCGTGGTCGGTTCGGGTTTCAGAGACAATTTCGATATCGTGACCGCATCGAAGAGTTGGACCGAAGTGAACGGTGGCGGTGGCAGCGACAGCTATGATCTGGCGCTTTCCGCGAACTCCATCTTGCGAATGGACTTTAGAGGAGATCAGGGCGCCAAAGTCAATTTGAAGACCGGCGTCATCGCCAACGATAGTTTCGGGTATCGGGAAACCGTTTCCGTGCTCTACAAAAACAAAAGCGGCCAGATCGAACTGATCGGCTCCAACTCCGACGACAAGCTTGTTGGTGACAAGTTCAGCAACCGGTTCATCCTGGCTTTAGGTGACGACGTGGCGAACGGGCTCGGTGGGCAGGACCTCGTTCGCTATGACCGCATTGATGTCGGCCCGGTCGACGTCAACCTGACCAAGGGCACCGCGACCGGGACATGGTACGGCACAGACTTTACCCACACCTTGTTGAAAATCGAGGATGTCCGCGGCTCGCTCGACGGAAACGATACCCTGATCGGGAGCGCGGTCGCCAACCGGCTGGAGGGGCGCGGTGGCGCCGATACGCTGACCGGACGTGGCGGCAAAGACAGCCTGTTTGGAGAGGAAGGTCGCGACAAGCTGTTCGGCGGTGGTGGCAGCGACAAGCTGTACGGCGGCAAAGGGAACGACCGGCTGGACGGTGGCGCTGGCAACGATTTCATGAACGGGGGTCTCGGGGCCGACGACTTCGTCTTTTCCGCCGGGCAGGACCGGGTCAAGGGGTTCAGCGGAAAGGATCAGGTCGATCTTGGCAACGCGGTGGGAATCAAGGGCTTTTACGACCTGAAGACCAACCACATGGAGGCGAAAGGCGACGACGTTGTCATCACGGACGCAGACGGAAACACGATGACGCTGCTCGACACGGACCTCGCCAGCCTCGACAAAGGCGATTTCATTTTCTGACAATCGCGGAGGGGCATGGGCCCGGTTCGGTTATCCATGGTCGTGGCGCGCCCACTGACCATGGAGCCGACCGACCATGAATGACGCGGCCATCCTATTGAATCGTCAGCATCATCGCCTTTTGCACATGGTAGGGTGCGGTAGAGAACCGGGTTTCCGCTTTTTGTACGGAGTCCGACGCATAAAGCGCAACGGTCCCCGCAAAGAGGACCGAAAGGGCAATCGCCCCCATCAAGGACACACGCAAACCAGTCATCGAATTCTCGCTCGTCTTGTTTTTGTTCTTTGGTCACTTCCTGACCGGACCGCTGAAATAGGCATCTTTGGTCCCGGGCGCGAGGGGTGACGGCGGGGAAATCTGCCTGTCGTCACGTCACGAAACCGTTACCTTGCCGGGAGTGGTGAGAGTGAACACGGGAAACAGCCACACGGCCTGCGGCGCCGGGCAGGACACCGCAGCTAGCCGTCCAGTTCGAGCAGGGTCACATGCGTCTCGCCATAACGGCGGCGGTCCAGCAGGGAAAACCCCTCGGGCGGTTCCATCGGCGCGTTTTCTTCCCAGACCACCAGCGCGCCGGGGGCGAGCCAACCGCCGGCCAGCGCCGCCGCCAGGGCCTTTTGCCCCATGCCCTTGCCATAGGGGGGGTCGAGGAACACGAGGTCACAGGGCTCACCGTCGCAGGCCCCCAGTTTCGTGGCATCGCGCCGGATCAGGCGGGTTTCGCCCTGGCTCCGGGTGATCTCCACGTTCTGCGCGATCAGGCGTTGCGCCACCCGGCCGCTCTCGACGAAACTCACCTGAACCGCGCCGCGCGACAGCGCCTCGAGCCCCAGCGCGCCGGTACCTGCGAACAGGTCGAGCACCCGCGCGCCCTCGATCGCGCCGGTATTGGACAGCACGTTGAACAGGCTTTCGCGCACCCGGTCGGTGGTGGGACGCAAATGCGCGCCCGCGTCCCCCTTGCCCACGGCGGCAAGCCTGTGACCCCGGAACCGTCCCGCGACGATCCTCATGCGCGCATCAGCGCCTTGAGATCGACCGCCGGATCGCCCACCCGGTCGGGATCGGCGGTCTTGCCGGCATCTATCAGGCGCTTGCCCACCATGTAGGCGCGCGGATCATTCATCGCGTCCACGGCGAGGAGTTGATCGCCCTTGAAGTACCAGAAAGAGGCCGACTGCCCCTCGCCCGGCCGGCTGACGATGCGGTCATATCCGGTGTTCAACCCCGCGATCTGGAGTTTCACGTCGTACTGATCGGACCAGAACCAAGGCTTTGGCACGTAATCCGTTTCACCGCCCAACATGTTGCCCGCGACGCACTCGGCCATGTCGATCGCGTTCGGCACGCTCTCGAGCCGAAGACGCCCGTCCGCATGGGGAAAGCTGGCGCAATCGCCCGCCGCCCAGATCGATGGGTCCGAGGTGCGGCCCCGCGCATCGACCTTTATGCCGTTCTCGATCTCGAGCCCGGCCGCCTCGGCCAGGGCTGTCGCGGGCGTGATGCCGACGCCGACAACAACGAAATCCACGTCCAGCGTACTGCCATCCGCCAAGACCGCACCGGTGACGCGACCCTCCTCACCCAACAGCCGCTCCAGCCCGATGCCCTCGCGGATATCGACGCCATGGCCTGTATGCAACGCGCGGAAATAGTCGCTGGTCTCCGGCGCCGCGACTCGCTGCAGGATGCGCTCGGACATCTCGACCAGCGTCACCTTCACCCCGCGCTTGGCACAGACCGCCGCCGCCTCCAGCCCGATGTAGCCGCCGCCGACGATCAGCGCGCGCGCGCCCTCGACCACCGCAGGAGCCATCCGGTCGACATCGGCCAGCGTGCGGACCACGTGGACGCCCTGCAAGTCGCCGCCAATGGCCGCCGGCAGGCGGCGCGGCACAGATCCGGTCGTCAGGGCAAGCTGGTCGTAAGGGATCTTGCGCCCCCCCGCGATCACCGCCTTTCCGGTGCGGTCGATGACATCGACGGGCGCGCTCAACAGCAGGTCGATATCGTTTTCCTCATAGAAACTCTCGGGCCGCAGAAACAGCCGTTCCAGCGCCATGTCGCCAAGCAGATAGGCCTTGGACAAGGGCGGGCGCTGGTAGGGAACCACCGGTTCCTCGCCGATCAGGGTGATCTTGCCGGTGAACCCGTCCTTGCGCAGTTTGGCCACCAGCGAGGCCCCCGCCTGCCCGGCCCCGATCACGACGATATCGCCCATCCGAATTCCTTTCGCGCTGGCTGTGGTCATTCTCCGGCAGGACACTACATCCACGATCGGGAAGAACACAATCTCTCGCGAAAGGACCGCGCATGACCATCAAACCCGGCGATCACCTGCCCGATGCAACCCTGAGCCGACTGGGACCGGACGGCCCCGAGCAAGTCCCCCTTGCCGAGGTCACGAAGGGCCGCAAGGTGGTCATCTTTGGCCTTCCGGGCGCCTTTACCGGCACCTGCAGCACCTCGCATCTGCCCAGTTTCATGCGCACCGCACAGGCGTTTCGGGACAAGGGCGTTGACGAGATCATCTGCATCGCCGCGAACGATGCCTGGGTGATGGATGCCTGGGACAAGGACACCGGTGCCGGAGACGCCGGGGTCACCCTGCTGGCCGATCACGCCAGCGAGTTGACCAAGGGGCTGGGGATGGATCTGACGGTGCCCGCGGTCGGCTTTTTCTCGCGCTCCAAGCGGTTCGCGCTCGTGGCCGAGGATGGCAAGGTCACCCACCTGCAGGAAGAGGTCGCCCCGGGTGCCTGTGACCTGACCACCGGCGAAACGCTGCTCGCCGCGCTGTGAAACATCGCCGGGCGGCTCCGTGCCGCCCGGTGTCCCCGGAGGATCAGAGCAACCCGTCCATCTTGCGGGCCAGCTTGGCATCAAGTGCGCTCAGTCCTCCGACGTCATGGGTGCTCAACACCACTTCGACCGTCTTGTAGACATTGCTCCATTCCGGGTGGTGGTTCCATTTCTCGGCCCAGATCGCCACCCGGGTCATCCAGCCGAAGGCATCGACAAAATTCTCGAAGACAAAGGTCTTGGTGATGGCATCGCGCCCCTCGACCATCTGCCAGCCATTCTGCAGCAGCGGATCCAGCAGCGGGCCACGGGCTTCGTCGGACAGTTTCTCGCTCATTCCTTTTCCTCCACGCTGACCCTCCGAAACGGTCCGTATTCGGTCAGGATCTCGATCTCCTCGCTCACCGCCGCGCGCTCGGCCTCGAGGAATTGCGCGACCGCCTCGGAGAACCCGGGATCGGCAATCCAATGCAGGCTGTGCGTCTGGCGCGGCAGGTAACCGCGCGCCAGCTTGTGTTCGCCCTGCGCGCCGGCCTCGACCCGGCCCAACCCATGGGCGATGGCATGGTCGATGGCGCGATAGTAGCACAGTTCGAAATGCAGGCAGGCATGATGCTCGGTGCAGCCCCAGTAACGGCCATAAAGCGTATCGCGCCCGATCAGGTTCAGCGCCCCGGCGATCCAGCGCCCGCCCCGTTCGGCCAGAACCAGCAGGACATCGTCGCGCATCCTCTCCTGCACCAGGTCGAAGAACCCGCGCGTCAGGTAGGGGGCGCCCCATTTGCGCGCGCCGGTGTCCTGGTAGAAGTCCCAGAACGCGTCCCAATGCTCGGGGCGCAGGTCATCGCCGGTAAAGGCGTGGATGGTGCCGCCAAAGGCATTGGCCTGCGCGCGTTCCTTGCGGATGTTCTTGCGCTTGCGCGACGACAGGCTTGCCAGGAAGCCGTCGAAATCGGCGTAGCCCTCGTTGCGCCAGTGAAACTGTTGGCTGGTTCGCGCCATCAGCCCCATCGCGGCGCCGGCTTCCGTCTCTTCCCCGGTGCAAAAGGTGACATGCAGCGACGATATATTGTTGTCGGCGGCCAGTTGCACCGCGCCCTGGACCAGCGCCGACTGGCCGATCCCCTCATACCCCGGCCTGACCAGAAACCGCCGCCCGGTCGCCGGGGTAAAGGGCACCGCGATCTGCAGTTTGGGGTAATATCGCCCGCCGGCGCGCTCATAGGCATGGACCCAGCTATGGTCGAAGATATACTCACCCTGGCTGTGCGACTTGGCGTACATCGGCGCCGCCGCGATCAACATGCCATCGAGATAGGCGGTCAGGTATTGCGGCTGCCAGCCGGTGCCACGCCCGACCGAGCCGCTCTCTTCCAGCGCCAGCAGAAACCGGTGCGTGGTAAAGGGGTCATCGGGACGGCCACCCTCCGCCGCCTCGGGGCAGGCACAGGAATCCCATTCTTGCGCCGCGATCCGCGACAGCGACGGCCACACCTGGATTTCGATCTGCCCCTGGTCCATCAGCCCCTCCGGCCCTGCCCACTATCTGTGGTCTGCGGGACGCGGTTCAAGCCGGGAATTCAGCGACATAACCCTCGAAGGTGATATTGTCGGCCAGCTTGCGCGCCACTGCCTCCGCTTCGGGCGATTTGATGGTCCAGCACAGCACCGGCACCCCGTCAGCGTGTAATGCGCGCACCCATGGACGGGAAAGATCAGCCGCCTCGTGGCTGATGAAACCGGCACCGACCCGGCCGAAATCGGGGATCTCGCGCAGGCGATCACAGGTCGCTGTCGACAGTGGCCAATCCGCGGGATCATAACTGCTGGTGGTCAACCCGCGCGGCAGATCGGGCAAAAGCCGCGCCATCTCGGCCATGCTGTGCGGGTTGAAGGACATCACCGCCACCGATCCCGCGTACCCCGAAAGCGCCCGCGCGGCCGCCGCCTCCAGCGCCCCCACATCGGCCCCCATGGCGCCATCCTGATCCTTGAGCTCGACCAACAGCGGCACCCGCCCCGCGACCAGGTCGAGGACCTCCTCGAACCGCGGGATCGTCTCGCCATCGCCATGCAGCAGGGGAATCGCCGCCGCCTCGCCCGCGCTGCGCTGGCGCAGCGGCCCGGATTGCCCGGTCAACCGCCCCAGGTCGTAGTCGTGGAACACCATCGCCGCACCGTCGGCGGTCAGTTGCAGGTCGATCTCGATGCCGTAGCCGGCCGCGACAGCCGCCCGGATCGCGGCGCGGCTGTTCTCGGGGCGGCCCCGCTCCACATCGTGATAGGCCCGGTGCGCCACAGGCAGGCGCAGCAGGTCATCGGGCAGGACGGGCAGCGTCGTCATCGGATCTGAAAGATTCCTTCGATCTCCACCGCGACGCCCAGCGGCAGCGACGCCGCCGACACCGCAGAGCGCGAATGCCGACCGGCCTCGCCCAGGGCCTCGACAAGGAAATCGGAGGCGCCGTTGACCACCTGCGGCTGCTGGGTGAAATCGCCGGTCGAGTTGACGAAGCCGGTCAGCTTGACCACCCGCACCAGTTGGTCCAGATCGCCGCCGCAGGCCGCCCGAACCTGGGCCAGAAGCCCCAGCGCACAGCGTTTCGCCGCCGCGGCACCGGCCTCGACATCCATGGTGTCACCCAGCTTGCCGGTGATCAGCTCTCCGGTCTCGTCGATCGAGATCTGGCCCGAAACGTACAGGATGTCTCCCACCTGCACGAAGGGAACATAGTTGGCCGCCGGGGCGGGGGCGCTGGGCAGGGTCACGCCCATCTGGTCCAGTTTGCCTTGAATGCTCATCGGATATCTCTCCTTTGCCAGTTCGCGCGGACGCTAGCCGGGTTGGCCTTGCACGAAAAGCGAAAACCTCAGGTTTCGCGGAACGCCTTGGTGAAATAATCCGCCAGCGGCTTGACCAGATAGGCCAGCGGCGACCGGTCTGCCGTCCGCACGAACGCCTGGACCGGCATGCCCGGGATCAGCACCGTGCCCTCGGGCAGCCTGTCCATCTGCCCGTCGTCGAGAACGATCTCGGCCCGGTAAAATGACATCCCGGTGCCCTCGTCCTGGAACGCGTCCGCCGAAACCTGGATCACCTTGCCGGTCAGTTCGGGCGTCTGGCGTTGATCCAGAGAGGCAATCCGGAGGTTGACCGACTGGCCCACGTGGATTTCGTCGATGTGAATCGGGTCCACCTGCGTCGCGATCACCAGCGGGCGATCCTGTGGCACAAGGTACATGACCGGGTCGGCGGGCCGGATCACCGAGCGCAGCGCATGAACGCTCATGCCATAGACCACGCCCGAGACCGGCGCGGTGATGTCCAGCCGATCAAGCCGGTCGAGCAGGGCGCGGCGTTGTTCGGCAATCTCCAACTCGCGATAGCGCAGGTCGCGCAGTTGGGTGATCGCCTGTTCGCGCTGGCTGGTGCCCAGTTTGAGGATCTCGATTTCGATCTCGGTGATCATGCCCTCGGCCTGCGCCTTGGAGGCCTTGAGCTCCCCCAATGTCCCATCGAGGTTGGCCGCGGTGCGCCGCAGGTTGAGCACCGTCGCTGCCTGCGCCAGCCCCCGGTCCAGCAGCGATTGCTGGTTCTCCAGTTCCTGCTGGATCAGGTCGAGCTGAACCCGAAGCGAGGCACGCTGCGCCTCGATCCCCTCGATCTGGCTGCTGATTTGGCCCCGGCGTTTCTCCAGCTGATCGATTTCGCGTTCGATCGAATCGCGGCGCGCGAAGAAAAGGCGCCTTTGCCCCTCGACCAGTTCGGCGACATCAGGCCTGTCGGCGGCCACTTCCTGCAACTCGGGGTCGAACTCCAACGTGTCGGTGCCGTCGCGCTCCGCCTCGAGCCGACCGCGCCGGGACATCAGCTCGAACAATTGCCCCTCGATGATCAGAAGCTGCGATTTCAGATCGCGGGAATCGAGCCGCAGCAGCACCTGCCCCTGCTTGACAAGATCGCCTTCGCCCACGTCGATCTCGGCCACCACGCCGCCGTCGGGATGCTGCACGACCTGGCGGTTCTGGTCCACTTCGATCCGGCCGCTGACGACCACCGCGCCGGCGATGGTCGAAAAGGTCGCCCAACCGCCGAACCCGCCGACCAGCAAGAACAGACCGAGCAAGCCGATGACCACCGGCTTTCGCGCCGACCAGCCCCGCTTGGCGATGGGCTTTGCCTGCGTCGCTGCCCCCGCGTGACGTTTTTCAAGCTGGGTAACCTTGGCACGGCCAATCTCGGTCTTTTTCCGCGGACTCAGTTCTGTTCCGGTCATTTCATGCCGCCCATTCCAGACGATTTCAGCAACTGCTCATGGTTCGACACCATTTCGCGCAGCACCTGGTCCTTTGGACCAAAGGCCGTACGGTGGCCTTCGTCCAGCACCATCAGCAGGTCGCATTCCTGGATCGCCGAGGGGCGGTGAGCCATGATCAGCACCGATTTTCCCGCGGCCTTCATCGCCTTGATCGCGTTGTTGAGCGCGGTAGACCCCTCGTTGTCGAGGTTCGAGTTCGGTTCGTCCAGGATCAGGATCACCGGATCGCCATAGAGCGCCCGGGCCAATGCCACGCGCTGCATCTGCCCCCCCGAGAGCCGGCCACCGCCCGCGGTCACGCGGGTGTCATAACCGTCCGGCAGCGACACGATCAGATCATGCGCCGCCGCCATCCTCGCGGCAGCGACCACCTTTTCACTGTCGGGGTCTTGCGACATGCGCGCGATATTCTCGGCGATCGTTCCGTTGAACAGCTGCACCCGCTGCGGAAGGTACCCGATGTGCTGACCCAGAACGTCGGGAGCGTATTGATCCAGAGACGCGCCGTCCAGCCGGACCGTCCCGCCCGCCGGTCTCCAGAACCCGGTCAAGGTGCGCGCCAGGGTGGTCTTGCCCGAGCCCGAGGGGCCGATCACGCCCAGCGCCTGACCGGGATCGACGCGAAAGCTCACCGTCTTGAGCTTGGCCCGGCTGTCGCCCGGCGGCACCACGGTCAGCGCATGCGCCTCGAGCCGCGCCTTGGGCTTGGGCAGGGCGGTTCGCGGCTGATCCGGGGGCACCTTGCTGAGCAGTTCGCCCACCTGCTGCCACCCCTTGCGTGCGCGCTGGACGTTGGGCCAATGCCCGACAAGCTGTTCGATCGGGGCCAAGGCCCGACCCAGCAGGATCGATGAGGCGATCATCACGCCGGCCGTCACCTCGCCCTTCAGCACCAGATAGGCGCCCAGCCCCAGCATCGCCGATTGCAGGAACATCCGCAGCGTCTTGGTCAGGGACGAAAAGCTGCCGCTGACATCATTGGCGACCACCGATTCCACCAGCGATTCTTCCCGGGTGCGGTTCCAGCGGTCGAACGCCGCGCCGCGCATCCCCATCGATTGGATCGTCTCGCCCTCATGGCGGATCTCTTCTGCCATCAACCCGGCCCGGTGCGAGGTGATGTTGGCCTGCTGGACGGGTTTGCGCGAAAAGATCTGGTTGAGGACCGTGATCAACACCAGCAACCCGCCCCCCGAAATCGCGAGGATCCCCAGCCACGGATGGAACAGCGCGATCCCGGCCAGAAAGAACGGCGTCCAGGGCAGGTCGAACAGCGCCATGAACGGCGGAGAGGCCCAGAGCCGCTGAACCGCCTCGAGATCGGTCAGCCCGGTCTGCGCCACCGGGTCATTGGCCACCGCCGACCGTTTCAGCATCGCCTCGAACACCCGGCGGTCCAGCGCCGCCTGAAACCGGGCGCCGACGCGTGCCATGATTCGGCCGCGAGAGAAATCCAGGATGCCCATCATGCCATAGAGGAAGGCCACCAAAAGCGACAAGGCCACCAGCGTTTCCTCGGACCGGCTGCCGAGCACGCGGTCGTAGACCTGGAGCATGTAGAGCGGCCCGGTCAGCATCAGGAGATTCGCGAAAAAGCTGAACACGCCGACGAACCAGAACAGTCCGCGGCTCTGACGACGGGCCGCAGCGAGTTCCACGAAACCGTCCTCGCCATGGTCGAGGGTGCGATACGGGGGTGCCATTGGCCTCCAAACTCTCAAGTTTCGCTCCAGGTCAGATTCAACCCGAAGGCGACGGCGCACAATTTCGCCGTTTCTGTTTCAATACGGCCACACATCCGTTAAGGCAACAAACGACACTTTTGACCGGACGCGCATGTACCTACATTTCAGGAGTTGCCGCCCGACTGCAAGCATCTATGGACCTATGTCATCATGAAGCCCCCTCTGCGCCTTCCCCTCCTTGTGTCCGTGCTTGTCATGACCGGACTTCTGTCCGCCTGCGCGACACGAACAGCCGAACAAAAGGCATCCGGAGAGATTTTCGATCCCTACGAGAGCACCAACAGGACCATCCACGGCTTCAACCTCGCGGTTGACAAGGCTCTGTTCCGACCGGCCTCCAAGGGCTATGTCACCATCGTCCCCGAGCCGATGGTCGACAGCTTCAATTATTTCGCCGAGAACCTCTCGATGCCGGGGATCATGGTGGATTCGCTGTTGCAGGGAAAGGTCGAGCAGGCCGGAACGGCCCTGTTCCGGTTCCTCGTCAACTCCACCGTCGGGTTTGCAGGGCTGGCCGATCCGGCCTCTGAATTCAATATCCCGAAGGTCGATACCGATTTCGGCGAAACGCTGCATGTCTGGGGCTTTGACGAGGGGCCTTACGTCGAACTGCCGCTTTATGGCCCCTCCACCGCGCGGGATGCGGTCGGCGTCGTCGTCAACCTTTTCACCAACCCGCTCGATTACACCGATCCGCGCCCGGCCGACAACCTGGGCACCTATGCCCAGATCGTGCGCCGCATGGGGGATCGGGGCCGCTATTCCGACACCGTCGACGCGATGCTCTACGACAGCGCCGACAGTTACGCGCAGTTGCGCACGCTTTACCTCCAGAATCGACGCTTCGAACTGGAAGGCGAGAACACCGACCTCTACATTACACCGGACGAGATCAGCACCGAGGGTTTCTGAATGACTGTTTATGTATCCAGGCGACACCTGATCGGGTCGATGTCGGCCGCGGCGGGAATCGCGGCGCTTCCCCGTTCGGCTTTGGCGCTGAACCCGGCTTCGGCCCGCAGCATGGTCGACAAGCTGGTGGCCGATATCAACCGCGTGATCGACAGCGGCAAGTCCGAATCGGCGATGTACCGGGAGTTCGAACGCATCTTCAAAGCCTACTCCGACACCTCCTATATCGCCGCCTATGCCCTGGGCGTGGATGGTCGTCGTGCCTCCAATGCGCAGAAACGCGCCTTTACCCAGGCTTTCACCGGCTATATCTCGCGCAAGTACGGCAAGCGGTTCCGCGAATTCATCGGCGGCAAGCTGGTGGTCGAGGAGGTGCGCAAGATCAAGAATTTCCTCGAGATCCGCACCACCGCCTACCTGCGCGGGGAATCGCCCTTCGACGTGTCCTTCCACGTGTCCGACCGCACCGGGCGCGAGTTGTTCTTCAACATCTATATCGAGGGCGTGAACATGCTGCTGACCGAGCGGACCGAGATCGGTTCCATGCTCGATGCGCGGCGCGGCGATCTCGACAAGCTGATCGCCGACCTCAAGCGCGCCGGCTGACCGCCGCCGACCATCCGATACGGAACGGGCCGCGATGCATCATCGCGGCCCGTTTTCATTCAGACCTCAGCGATTGCTGCCGAAAATATCGCGCAGGATCTGGTTGACCGCGCCGCCGACCCCTTTGCCGCCATCATCCGACCGCACCGGTTCGGGCCGGTGCGGCGGGATCGGTTCGCGCATCGGCAGCGGTTTCGGGGTGCGCCCCTCCTGCACCCGCATCATGGTTTCGTGCCAGATCTCGGCCGGCAGCCCGCTGCCCGACACCCCCTTGAGCGGGGTATTGTCGTCATACCCCATCCAGACCCCAGTCACGTAATCGGCGGTGAACCCGATGAACCAGGCGTCGCGGGCCTGTTGCGAGGTGCCGGTCTTGCCCGCCACCTGCCAGCCGGGCAGTTGCGCCCGCCGACCGGTGCCCTCGGACACGACCTTTTCCAGCATCCAGATCAGCTGCTCAGCCGCCTCGGTGCGGATCACCCGCTCGCCGATCCCGCCGGCAGCGCCAAAGACGGGTGTATCCTCGCCCATCAGGGTCAGCTCGGTCAGGCCGAAGGGCGTCACCGACGAGCCGCCGTTCAGGATGCCCGCATAGGCCCCGGTCATCTCGATCAGCGTGCTTTCCGAGGCCCCCAGCGCCAGCGCCGGCCCGGCGGCGAGATCGCTGTCGATGCCGAACTCGCTGGCGACGATGCGCACCTTGTCCCGCCCGTATTTCTCCGAGGTCTTGACTGCAGGAATGTTCAGCGACTTTTTCAGCGCCTCGGTCAGGGTGACCTCGCCGTAGTTCTTGTGGGTATAGTTCTCGGGACACCACCGTCCTGAGCCGGGAATGGTCATGCAGAAGGGTTCGTCCACCACCGTGTCCAGCGGCGAGGCCCCGAGGTCGAGCGCAGTGGCATAGACAAAGGGCTTGAAGGCCGACCCGGTCTGCCGCTTGGCCTGGGTGGCGCGGTTGAACACCCCCGAAACCCGGGTCTTGCGCCCGCCCACCATGCCGCGCACCGCGCCATCGGCGCTCATCACCACGATCGCCGCCTGCGCCTTGGAACCCGGGCTCACCTTTTCCTGGTACACCACCTGCATCGCCTCTTCGGCGGCGGCCTGGATGTCCTGGTCCAGCGTCGTCTTGATGATCACGTCCTCGGTGGTCTTGTCACCGAAGAACTCCGGCGTTTCGTCCATCACCCAATCGGCGAAATAGCCGCCGGCACGGGCCGCCGCCGCCTCGGAAAGCTCGGCCGGGTGGGCGCGTGCCTGGTTCGCCTCGGCCGCCGAAAGATAGCCCTGGTCCTCCATCAGCCCGACGATCACCTCGGCCCGGTTCTGGGCACGGCTCAGGCTGTTGGTCGGCGCAAAGCGGGTCGGCGCCACCAGCAGCCCCGCCAGCATCGCCGCCTCCGCGGGGGTCACCTCGGCCGCCGACTTGCCGAAATAGCGCTGGCTGGCGGCCTCGAACCCCCGCGCCCCGGCCCCGAGGAAGGCCCGGTTCATGTAAATGGTCAGGATCTCGTCCTTGGAGTACTTCGCCTCCATCGCCATGGCGTAGATCGCTTCCTTCACTTTGCGCCACAAGGTGCCCTGGCGACAGTTCGCCTCGTACTCCGTCTCGGTCTG
Organism: Aquicoccus sp. SU-CL01552; assembly: GCF_040365005.1. NCBI lineage: Bacteria > Pseudomonadati > Pseudomonadota > Alphaproteobacteria > Rhodobacterales > Paracoccaceae > Aquicoccus > Aquicoccus sp. SU-CL01552. The sequence goes on from NZ_BAABWV010000013.1 coordinate 126,116, forward strand.
GCCGGACTTGGGATCAAAGGGTTCGCCCAGACACAACAGTTTCGCGGTCTGCTGCGTGATGGTCGAGCCGCCATGCCCGGACAGCGGTCCACGCCCCTCGCTCAGGTTGATTCGCACGGCACTGGCGATGCCGCGCGGGCTGATCCCGAAATGGCGATAGAACCGCTTGTCCTCGGTGGCGATGATCGCGTTCTTGAGGTTTGGCGAAACCGTTTCGGTGGTAACCACCCCGCCGAACTGGTCGCCGCGCCAGGCGAACACCTTGCCGTCGCGGTCCAACAGCGTGACCGACCCGCGCGCGCGCCCGTCAAGCAGCGCGGACAACTCGGGCAACTGGCTGTAGTGATAGCCGACACCGAGGCCGACCAGCAGCGCGAACACCATGCCGATGCGCCAGGAAAAGCCCCAGACCAGCCGGAAAATGCCGCGCACCAGCGCCCGCAACGCGCCGAAGATCCCGCCGCGTCCGCTGCGACGCGGTGCGGGTTTGCGCCCCGATTTCTTGGGCTTTGCCTTGGCGGCCGTCTTGCGGCTGCTGCGCCCCGTCGATTTGGCCGAAGCCTTTGATCGCGATCCCGTAGGATAGCGCTTGTCAGCCACCAATGGTGGCTTGCGACCTGTTCTCTTGGCCATGCCCGATCCTGCCCGATCCTTGTTCTGCGCGCAGGATACAGGGACGCGAATGATTTGTTGAGGGGCCGTTTCCCCCGAATTCCCCGACTCATTTGCGCCTATTTTTTGATCATTTCAGGATCTGTGTGCAAAAATTGTGCAAACTATCCTGCCAAACTGCCTGTTTTCTGAACCTTGTCGTTCCCTTCGACCGGTCGAACCGCGTTGCTTGCACTGCGAGTGCAGGGAGACCTGCTGAATGAAGGGGACGAACGTGAAACTGATCATTGCGACAATCAAGCCGTTCAAGCTGGAGGAGGTCCGCGAGGCGCTGACCGAGGCCGGCGTGCGCGGAATGATGGTGACCGAAATCAAGGGGTTCGGATCTCAGTCCGGCCACACCGAAATCTATCGCGGCGCGGAATACGCCGTGAACTTCGTACCGAAAGTCAAACTGGAGATCGTGGTGAGTGCCGGCATGGCCGACCAGGTGGTCGAGACCATCACCAACACCGCCAAGACCGGCAAGATCGGCGACGGCAAGATCTTCGTTCTGGACGTGGACCAGGCGATCCGCGTGCGCACGGGCGAAACCAACGAAGACGCGCTTTAAGCCGCGCAACCAAGGGAAACGGAGCTATGAAAAGACTCAATTCAATTGCCGCCGCGGCGGCGCTGATCGCGCTGCCCTCGCTGGGCCTGGCGCAGGAGGCCACCGCCGACATGACCCCGCCCAACGGCGAGATCGGCTTCATCTTCACCACCTTCATGTTCCTGGTCGCCGGCTTTCTGGTGTTCTTCATGGCCGCCGGCTTCGCGATGCTCGAAGCGGGCCTGGTGCGCAGCAAGAACGTGACCATGCAGCTGACCAAGAACGTGGCCTTGTTCGCGCTTGCCTCGATCTTCTACTACATCCTCGGCTACAACCTGATGTACCCGGGCGACGGCTGGATGGTCGACGGCGTGCTTGGCGCGCTTGCGGTCACCGGGCTTGAGCCGGTTGGCCTCGAAGGGGCCGAGCCGGACCTGACCTATGCCTCGGTCGGTTCCGACTTCTTCTTCCAGCTGATGTTCTGTGCGGCGACCGCCTCGATCGTGTCAGGCGCGTTGGCCGAACGGATCAAGCTGTGGCCCTTCCTGGTCTTCGTGATCGTGCTGACCGCCGTGATCTATCCGGTGCAGGCAAGCTGGAAGTGGGGCGGCGGTTTCCTCGATGCGGCCGGGTTCCAGGACTTCGCCGGGTCGACCGTCGTGCACTCGGTTGGCGGCTGGGCCGCACTGATGGGCGCCATCATCCTCGGGCCGCGCATTGGCAAGTACAAGGACGGCAAGGTCCACCCGTTCCCGGGTTCGAACCTGACCCTCGCCACGCTGGGCACGTTCATCCTGTGGCTGGGCTGGTTCGGGTTCAACGGTGGTTCGCAGCTGTACATGGATACCGCCGGCAACGTTGCTGACATCAGCCGGATCTTCTCCAACACCAACACCGCTGCTGCTGCGGGCGCCGTTGTCGCGATGCTCCTGACCCAGGCGCTGTATGGCAAGCCGGACCTGACGATGATCCTGAACGGCGCGCTGGCCGGTCTGGTCTCGATCACCGCCGAACCCCTGACGCCTTCGCTGATCGGCTCGACGCTGATCGGTGGTGTCGGTGGCGCAATCGTGGTCTTCGCGGTCCCGCTGCTGGACAAGCTCAAGATCGACGACGTGGTCGGCGCCATCCCGGTGCACCTGTTCGCCGGCATCTGGGGCACCATTGCGGTGGTCTTCACCAACGACGCCGCCAGCCTCGGCACGCAGCTCTACTCGATCGTCGTGGTCGGTGTGTTCGTCTCGGTGGCCTCGGCAGTGGTCTGGTTCATCCTCAAGGCCGTGACCGGTATCCGGGTCTCGGAAGAGGAAGAGATCAACGGGCTCGACATGGCCGAGCTGGGCATGGAAGCCTATCCCGAGTTCTCGAAGGGCTGAGGCGCCTTCCCCTCAGTCTGAAACACTGGCCCGGGCGGAAACGCCCGGGCTTTTTCGATTCGAATGGCCGGATGATGACGGCGGCGCGCGCGCCGTGAACCGGCATCGAAAGCCCCGGCAGACCCCGAGTCGCCCCCCCGGAATCGGGGGGGTTTCCGGCGGTTTTGTACGATCCTGCCGGCCCCGCTCCGGCGCCAAGCGCCGGTTTCGGGCAGTTTCGGCGCCGTTTCGTACAAACCGCCCCGGCGTGGGCACGACGGGCGGACAGACAGGTTAACGCACCTGAAATTTCCGCAGGCCCAAAGCGAATTTTTTCGCGATCCCCACCCATCCGACCGACCGGTTGTCACCGCCCCGCGACCATCGCGCGGTTGTCAGCGCCCGACCCGATCACTAAAGGGGAAGGCCATGACAGCATCGCTTCCCTCCCCCGCTTCGCCGCTGAAGATCGGCACCCGTGGCTCGCCCCTGGCGCTGGCGCAGGCGCATGAGACGCGCGACCGGCTGGCCGCCGCCTTTGACCTGCCGCAAGAGGCCTTCGAGGTGGTGGTGATCCACACCACGGGCGACGATGCGGCGCTGGTGGCAAAGGACCGGCCGCTGAAGGAGATCGGCGGCAAGGGCCTGTTCACCAAGGAGATCGAGGAACAGCTTTCCTCGGGCGGGATCGACATCGCGGTGCATTCGATGAAGGACATGCCGGTGGAGCAGCCCGGGGGGCTGATCCTGGATTGCTACCTGCCGCGCGAGGATGTGCGCGACGGTTTCGTTTCGCCGGCGCTGTCGGGCTGGGCCGAACTGCCCGAGGGGGCGGTTGCCGGCACCTCGAGCCTGCGGCGGCGGGCGCAGCTATTGAACCGGCGGCCCGACCTGAAGGTGGTCGAATTTCGCGGCAACGTGCAGACCCGGCTGAAAAAGCTGGCGGACGGTGTGGCCGACTGCACCTTTCTTGCCATGGCGGGGCTGAACCGGCTGGGGCGCAGCGACGTGCCCGCAACGCCGGTGGCGCCCGAGGCGATGCTGCCCGCCGTGGCGCAGGGTGCGATCGGTATCGAGCGGCGGGAAAGCGATTCCGCCGTGGCCGGGATGCTGGCGGCGATCCACGACGCCGAGACCGCCAAGCGGCTGGCGGCCGAGCGCGCCTTTCTCGCCACGCTGGACGGGTCGTGCGAAACGCCGATTGCCGGGCTGGCGGAACTGGACGGCAACACGCTGCGGCTGCGCGGCGAGGTGCTGCGCCCGGACGGGTCCGAGGCGATTGCCGAGGATGCCAGCTGCCCGGTCGAGGACGGCGCGGCGCTGGGGCGCGAGATGGCGCTGAAGCTGCTGGAGCGGGCCGGACCGGGGTTCTTCGACTGGCGCGGCTGAGGCGCGATTTCTGAACCAAACGCCATCGGGCTGCGTAATCAAGGCAGGAACAGGAGCCCCGCCCGATGCCGCATGCCATGATGACAGTCACAAATCCGACGGCAAGTTTCGCCCCTTGCCGGGCGGAGGCGGTGGCGTGATGGACCCGTTCAACGGCAAGACATGGTGGATCGTCGGCGCCAGCGAAGGGCTGGGCCGGGCGCTGGCCGGGGCGCTGGATGCCAACGGTGCGCGGTTGGTGCTCTCGGCGCGGGGGGCGGAACGGTTGCAGGCGGTGGCAGCGCCGCTGCGCGACGCCCGCGCGGTGGTGATGGACGTGAGCGATGCGGGCTCGGTGCAGCGCGCGGCGGACGCGGTCGGGACGGTCGACGGGGTGATCTATTGCGTCGGGCTGTACGACCCGATGCCGGCGACCCGCTGGCAACCCGGTGCGCCCGAGGCGATGGTCGAGGCCAATTTCACCGGCGCATTGCGGGTGCTGGGCCGGGTCCTGCCCGGGATGGTGGCACGGGACGCGGGGCGGATCGTGCTGATCGGGTCACTGGCCGGGCATCGCGGGCTGCCGGGCGCGATCGGCTATGGCGCAAGCAAGGCGGCGCTGATGCATCTGGGCGAGAACCTTCGGGTGGACCTGCGCGGGACCGGCCTGCGGGTTCAACTGGCCAATCCCGGTTTCATCCGCACCCGGCTGACCGAGAAGAACGATTTTCCCATGCCGCAGATCATGGAGCCGGAGGTAGCAGCGGCGCGGGTGATCGGCGCGATCCGCTCGGGGCGGTTCTCGACCAGTTTCCCGGCACCGTTTTCCTGGCTGTTCACGATTGGCCGGCACCTGCCGATCGGGCTGTTTCACCGGTTGTTCGGGTCAAGCGGGTAGGAGATCGGAGGGTCGGTCGCGCGGACCGGCGAACCATCGTCACAGCGGGACATGGATTGAGAGGTCCCCGCTTTCGCGGGGATGACAGCGTAGCGGCGCATAATGACACGTGGGGGCGTGAGCGGGCCGGGTTCCCCTGTCATTGCCGCGAAGGCGGCAATCCGGGGGCCGGGGGGGATCCCCGCCTGCGCGGGGATGACAGTGTGGAGGCACGGGGATGACAGCGTAGTGGCGCGCGATGACGGCGCGTCAGCGCAACCCGTCCTCGCCGGTGACATCCTCGACCTGCAGGCCGCCCATGCGGTGGTGGATGCGGCCGCCGCGGCTCATTGCCAGTGCGAACAGCAGTTCATCGGCGCGGGGGCCATCGGGGAGGCCGACCTCCATCGCGTCGAAATGGCTGCGCACGTAAGCGGCGTTGATGTGGCCCAACGGGATGTCGATGCGGGTGCCGGGGCCGCCAACCTTCATCGCCGAGGGGACGATCGCCTTGGCCTCGCCCAACCGCGCGCGCATGGCATAGCCGCCGGGCACGTGCCAGAGCGCGGTATGCTCCAACTCGCCGCCCTCGCCCGCCAGCCCGGCCTTGCCGTAGCCGTCGATGCCCTCGATGCCGCCCATCGCCTCTATCAGCCGGTCGGTCATCATCAGCCCGAGCGGCTTGAGATCCTCCATCGCCGGTTGCAGGTCCTCGGTATAGCTGCCGGCGAAAGGGTTTTTCACGAGCGCGACGATGGCGGCGCGGCGGCGGGGCTGCGCCGGGGGCGGACCGCCCTCGTGGTGGATGTCCTCGATGAAGATCATGGTCTTGCGCAGGGGAAAGTCAGGCATGGGTCGGCTCCTTGGAAGCTATGAGGTCGGGCGCGCCGAGCGTTCGGGTCTGCCCCGAGAGTGTCAGCAGCGCGGCGTGGATCAACCCGCGTGCGCGGCAGGTCTCGGCAAGGGCGAGGCCACCGGCGAGGGCGGTGTCGATCTCTGCCCCAATCAGCGGGGCGAGATCGACGGTGACAAGGCGGTCGCCGAGATCGCTGTCGGGGGAGAGATCGCGCGCAGGGGTTCGGGTGATCTTGGGGTTGCCCGGCAGGTCGACGGCATTGGCGATCATCGTGGCGGCGGCGTCCGCCTGCGCGGCAGTCGCGGCCAGCACGGTGACGCTGTCGGCGATGCCGAGAGAGTGGCTGCGGCCATGTCGGCCCGAGGTGGCGATGCCGCGCGTGGGGCTGTCGGCCCCGATGGTCGCGCGGCCCGGTGTGCCGCCGGCGATGGCGGCGGTGAAGCTTTCGCCCGGGGCGAGGTGCAGGGCGATATCGCCGCCGTTGTTGACATAGGCGCGGGTGAGCGCCCCGGCCCCGGTCATGGCGGACAGCACACTGTCGGCCACGGCGCCGGCGACGGCGGCCATCGGGGTGATGAAGGCCGGACGAAAGGGCAGCGTGGCGGCATGCATGTGTCGCGCGATTTCGCCCTCGGGGCGGGGACCGGTGGGCGCGCGCAGAAGCGGCAGTTCAGCGACCAGTTCCTCGAGCACGCTGTCGAAGCGGGCGGCGGCGGCGCGCAGGGCGGCGTCACGGCCCAGCCCCTCGGCATCAATGATCAGGTCGATCGGGCCGTGCTGCAGGTGCAGGCGGCGGCGGTCGGGCAGAAAGGCGATCTGCGGGCCGGTCATGCGCCGTCCTTGCCGGTCACGGGGCCGACGGCGCGCACATCGGCACCGTAGTCGCCGCCGTGTTCAAGGATGTCATCCACCGAGCGGGCCTTGTCGTCATGCCCGCCCAGCGCGCGGTATTCGGCGCGCGGCAGGGTGAATTCCAGCGGCGCGACGATGGCCGGGGTGGGCACCGAGCCAAAGGCGTTGTCGGGCATCCGTGTCACGTCGGCCATCAGGGTGATACCGCCGCCGGGCCAGACATAGGCGGGCGCGCCGCCGACAGTGACGCGGGTTTTCTCGTCCTGGACCGAGCGGGTCAGGCGCACCGGGTTCTTGGTGACGCCAGAGCGAAGTGAGCCGCCGGCGCCGCCCATGAACATCACGGTACAGAGCGCCGGTTCGCAGTTCTCCGCGATCAGCTCGACGGAAGCGCGCAGCGCCTCGGGCAGGTCGCGCGGTTGCGGCACGAGGTCGTCGTCGAGGGTGTAATAGGCGAATTGTTCGCCGGTGGTGGAGACCATCAGCAGGGTCAACCCGGGCCGCGCGCCCTTTTTCGGGTTCCACTCCCCAAGGATGGTGAGCGGATCGGTGATGTCGGTGCCGCCCCAGCCGAGACCCGGCTCGGCCACCTGGAAATAGCGACCGGGGGTGGAGCGGCGGCCCTTGATGCGAATGCCGGTGTCGGGCCAGCCCAGCACCTTGCCCGCCTGGTGTTCGCTGACCACGCCGGTGATGTGATCGTCGACGACGACCACCTCGTCGACCAGCCCCTGCCACTGGCTGGCGAACATGCCGATGGTGGCCGAGCCGCAACCGACGCGCATCCGTTCTTCGCGCTGGCCGTCGACGATGGGGGGCTGTCCCGCCTGCACGATGACGCTGGCGCCGCCGTCGACGGAAAGCTCCACCGCCTCGCGGTTGCACAGGCGCAGCAGGGTGTCGCAGGTGACGCGGCCCTCGGGCTTCGACCCGCCGGTGAGGTGGTCGACGCCGCCGAGGCTGAGCATCTGCGAGCCGTATTCGGAGGTGATCACCAACCCCACCGCCTCGCCCTTGGCGCGCACCACCGCGCCCTCGGGGCCGAGGTGGCGGTCGGTGTCGATCTTTATCTTGACGCCGCAGTAGGAAAAGATCGCCTCGGTTACCACGGTGACGAAATCGGCGCCGTCCAACTCGCGCGAGACGATGAAGGGCGCCGGTTTGTAATCGGGATAGGTGGTGCCGGCGCCGACGGCGGTGACAAAGAGATCGTCACCGGACAGGGTGCCGTCCCAGTCAGCCTTGAGAAAGGGTTTGACCTCGTCTCCCTTGGCGATGCGGCGGTCGAGCACGGTGAGCGGGTCGCAGCGGATGATGCGACCGCCCTGGTTGGCATAGCGGTCGCAGGCGCCGATGCGGCCCTCGGCGATGTAGCACATCACCGGGCAAGCGTCGCAGCGGATCTTTTCGGGCCGGGTCTTCTCGGGGCGCGGGGGGCGGTCGGTCATGGGGTTTGCTCCGCGTCGCGGATCGCGGCCAGCACCCGGTGCGGCAGGGCCGGCAGCGTCGTCACCTTGGCGCCGCAGGCATCGCGGATGGCGTTGAGGATCGCGGGCGCGGTGGGGATCAGCGCGTGTTCGCCAAGGCCCTTGGCGCCGAACGGCCCCTCCGGGTCGGGGTCCTCGATCAGGATCGTGTCGATCCGGGGCATGTCGCCGGTGGTGGGGATCAGGTAATCGTGCAGGTTCTCGGTGCGACCGGGGATATATTCCTCCATCAGCGCGAGGCCGAGGCCCTGGGCGATGCCGCCCTCGATCTGGCCCTCGGCCAGAAGCGGGTTGATGACGCGACCCAGATCATGGGCAGCGGTCAGGCGATGAACCCGGACGGTGCCGAGGGCAAGGTCGACCTCGACCTCGGCCAGGTGCGCGCCATAGCCATAGACGGCATAGGGGATGCCCTGCCCGTTCTCGTCCAGCGCATGGGTCGGGGGATCATAGGTTTCCTCGGCGGCCAGCGCATAGCCGTTGGCGTCCGCCTTGAGCGCGGCAAGCTCGATGCGCCGGGTCTGGTCGCCCTCGCTCACGGAAACGGCACCGGGGTGCAGCGCGATCCGTGCCGCTTCGCCCATGTTGGTCATGGCAAGGATGCGCGCGCGCAGGGCCCGGCCCGCCATCAGCGCGGCGTTACCGGTCACCACGGTCTGGCGCGAGGCAGAGGTCTTGCCGCAATCGGGGGTGAGCGCGGTGTCGGGGCCAACCAACTCAAACGTCGCGATGGGCAGGCCCAGCGCGTCGGCGCAGATCTGGGTGATCACCGTGTTGGCGCCCTGACCGATGTCGGTGGCACCCTGGTGCAGTTTCAGTTGCCCCTGCGGCGTGATCCCGACGCGGATGGTCGCGGGATTGGGCAGGGCAGTGTTGCCGCAGCCGTACCAGCAGGAGGCGATGCCGATGCCGCGTTTGCGCCCCGGATGGGTGGCGTTGAACGCCTCGGCCTCTTGCGCCGCGGCGTCCCAACGGGCTTGCAGCGCGTCGAGGCACTCGCCGATGCCGACGCCGTGCAGCTCTTGCCCGCAGACGCTGCGTCCGCCCTCGGGCAGGGCGTTGAGGCGGCGAAAGGCGAGCCGGTCGATCCCGGATTTGAGGGCAAGCTCGTCGAACAGGGTCTCTTGCAGGATCGCCGCCTGCGGCACGCCGAAACCGCGAAAGGCGCCGGAGATCGGGCCATTGGTATGCACGGCGCGGGCCTCGGCGTGGTAATTCGGGATGGCATAGGGGCCGGAGGCATGGACCGGGACACGCACCGCCACGGTGGGGCCCCAGCTGGCATAGGCGCCGGTGTTGAAATCGCCGTCGAACTCCATCGCGGTCAGCCGGCCCGTGGCATCGGCGGCGATGCGGGCGCGCATGATCGCCGGGTGCCTCTTGGTGGTCGAACTCATGCTTTCGCGGCGGGAATAGGTCATCCGCGCGGGCTGGCCGGTCTTCAGCGCCACCAGCCCGATCAGCGGCTGGACCGAGAGATCGAGTTTCGAGCCGAAGCCACCACCGGCGGCGGCGGGAATGATGCGCACCCGTTCGGGCGGCAGGCCGAGAACGCGGGCAGTGTCGTCGCGGTCCATCATCGGGGCCTGGGTGCAGGCCTGGATCACCAGCGTGTCACCGTCGAGCCAGGCGGCGCCGGCCTCGGGCTCGATATAGGCGTGTTCGACGTAAGGGGTCTGCGCCGCGCCCTCGGCCACATGGGCGGCAGAGGCAAATCCCCCTTCCGGATCGCCGCAATGCACCAGCCCGCCGATCAGGATGTTGCCCTCGCGCGTCTGGTGCACGAGCGGGGCATCGGGGGCGCGGGCGGCGGGGGGATCCAGCAGCTCGGGCGCGGCCTCCCATGTGACGGGGAAGCTGCCGGGATCGAGCGATTCGACGGTCGCCTTGTCGCCGGCGACCAGCGCCACCGCCTCGCCGCGCATCCGCACCGCGCCCTCGGCCAGCGCGGGCTGATCGGCAAAGGGCGGGATGGTGCCAAAGGTGTTCTGGCCGGGGATGTCGGCAGCGGTAAAGACCCGCAGCCCGGTGTCGCGCGCGAAGGCATCAAGATCGCCGAGGGTGAAGCGGGCGGCGAAATGCGGGCTTCGGATGGCGCGGACCCAGAGCGCGCCCTCGGGGGCGTAATCGGCGCCGTAGACCTCGGTTCCGGCGACCTTGGCGGCACCGTCGAGCCGCTCCAGCCTTGCGCCGACCGCCACGCCATTGGCGGGGGCGACGGCGGGTTCGGCCCGCGGCGTGGCACCGGCGGCGTCGAGCACCGCGTCGATGATCTTGGCATAGCCGGTGCAACGGCAGAGCACACCGCCCAGCGCCTCTTCGACCGTGTTGCGGTCGGGCGTTCCGGGGCGGGCCAGCAGCGCCGAGGCGGCCACCAGCATGCCGGGGGTGCAGATGCCGCATTGCGCCGCGCCGTGACGCAGAAAGGCGGACCTGAGCCGCTCCATCGGGGCGCCCAGCCCCTCGACGGTGGTGATCTCGGCCCCCTCGGCGTGGATCACGGGGGTGAGGCAGGCGCAGACCGGTTCGCCATCCAGAAGCACAGTGCAGGCACCGCAATCGCCGGCGTCGCAGCCGACCTTGGTGCCGGTGAGGTGGAGTTCCTCGCGCAGCGCCGCAGAGAGGCGGCAGCCGGGGGCGACGTCAAGCTGCGCTGCTGCGCCGTTCACGGTGAGGGTGATCGGGGGCATGTCCTTCATTCCGGGGCCTCCACGGTTTCGGCGACCGCGCGGCGCAAGAGCGCGGTGGCGGCATGGCGGCGATAGGCGGCATCGCCGCGCAGATCGTCGATGGGAGAGAGCGCGGCGCCGACCTGGCCGGCGTCGATGGCACCGGGCAGATCCGAGAGCGGCAGACCGGTGAGCGCGCGTTCCACCTCGGGCAACCGCGTGGCGACCGGGCCGCAGGCGCCGATGGCAAGGGCCACATGGGCCGCCCGGCCTTGCGCAGCGGTGATGCGGGCGGCGACCATGGCGATGGATATCACCAGGTAGCGGCGCGCGCCGAGCTTGAGGAACCGGCTGGCCCCCTGCCCGGCGTCGCGCGGGATGTGCAGCGCGGTGAGAATCTCGTCGGGCCGGCGCGCGGTGGTGCGGGGACCGGTGATGAAGGCGGAAAGCGGCAATGTGCGGGTGCCGGTGGCGCTGGCCAGTTCGACCGTGGCGTCGAGCGCCAGCAGCGGCGGCACCCCGTCGGCGGCGGGCGAGGCGTTGCACAGGTTGCCGGCGATTGTCCCGGCGTTCTGGATCTGGGCCGAGCCGACCTCGCGCGCGGCCTGCTTGAGCATGTCGAACCCCGGCGGCAGGGCGGCGCGGGTGATGTCGGTCCAGGTGGTGGTGGCACCGATGCGCCAGCCATCGCCGGTTTCGGTGATGCCGCGCAGGTCTTTGATGCCGGTGATGTCGAGCACCGGACCGTCGAGCGCGGGACGCTCGGTGGCCGGGAACAGATCGGTGCAGCCGGCGGCGACCACGGCGGGTGCGCGCGCCAGGCCATCGAGCGCCTCTTGCAGATTGCCGGGGCGGAGATACAGGCTCATGGCCGGACCCTCGCGCTGTTGGGTGGTTTATTGTTAGTATACAAGCAAGAGTGTGAGGCAGCGCCCCCGGCCCTGTCAACATGTCCGATCAAAGGGAGGGGACCATGCGCGAGGAAACCGGCGGCGGCGATTACCGGCTGGACGACCAAGTGGGATTCCTGATGCGGCGGGCGAACCAGCGGCACCTGGCGCTGTTCGCGCAGGCCATCCCCGAGCTGACACCGACCCAGTTCGCGGCGCTGGCCAAGCTGTGCGAGCTGGGACAGGCCAGCCAGAACGCGCTGGGGCGGGCGACGGCGATGGACGCGGCGACGATCAAGGGGGTGATCGACCGGCTGCGGCGGCGAGACCTGGTGGCCTCGGCCCCCGATCCGGGTGATCTGCGGCGGGTGTTCCTGACCCCGACCGAAGCGGGGCGCGCGCTGTATTCTTCGGTGCTGGCGGCGGCCCATGCGGTGACGGCGCAGACGCTGGCGCCCTTGGAGCCGGGGGAACGGGCGGTGTTCCTGCGGTTGCTGGGCAAGCTGACCTGAGGGGGGCTCAGGGTGGAGGTCGGGTCTGCGGACAAACCGGCCTTCGCCCCGCCACTCATGAGTGGCCGCTTCAGACGCTTCCAGCTTTTTCGATGACGAGCGCGCGGACTGGCCCATCCGGATGGGCAACATGCTCGTCGCCGTTCTCTGCATGGAAGATGTCACCCGGCAGCAATCGCAGGACGTCCTCTGTGCCATCCCGGCGAACATGCATGTCGACTTCGCCGTCAAGAACGACAAACACCTCCGGGCCATCGTTCACGTGCCACTTGTAAGGCGCATCGGTCCAATGGAGCCGTACTGTTGCGTCGTCGATGCGCTCGATGTCCAATGCGTCCCAAGCCTTTTGTCCCGTGAACTCTTTTGCAGTGATCTTCTGCATATCTCACTCTCCTTCGGTTCATTGATCTGTTGCGTATCGGCTAAGATGTTAGAGGACGCGCGAAGCGTCGGACACTTGCGTACCGACGTCATTGGCCTGCGTTTCGGGGAAATTCGACTTGGATCACACAGATAGACGAATACTGGCAGTTCTCGAAGGCAACGCTCGGACAAGCGCAGCTGAGATAGGGCGTCAGATCGGGTTGTCCCGAACGGCGGTTCAAGACCGGCTTTCGAAGCTGGAGGCAAGCGGGGTGATCCGCGGATATCGTGTGCAGGTGGCGCAGGCAAAGGATGACCTGATCCGAGCCATTCTTTTCGTGAAAATTTCAGTCCGGCCTTGCGATCCAGCACTGAATTGGATGGCTTCTCTTGAAGGTGTGCAGGAAGTGATTTCCTTGTCTGGCGAGCTAGATGCTTTGGTCAGATGCACCGTCCCAGACGTAGCGGCCTTGACGGCTCTCAATGACAAGATTGGGGCGAGTGATTTTATCGCCAGTTCGAGTTCGAGCGTTGTCCTGAGAATGCTTAATAGCGGAGCTTAGCCGCACGGCAGAAATTTTGCACTCTGGGCTCGAAGCCGTCCTTCACCGCAAATTTCCCGACAACGCAGAGGGCGACGCGATTTGCCCGGAACAAGGCGCGGAGCGCCGCCGGGCGGCGCCCGACCGCCCCTATGGGCGGCGCCCGACCGCCCCTATGGGCGGTGCCCCCTCCCCTGTCATCCCCGCGCAGGCGGGGACCTGGGGGACCGGTGGCTTGATCGGGAGGCCCCCGCTTTCGCGGGGGTGACAGGGAGGGGCTTTCGCCGGTGTCACGCCACCACGTTGAACGCCGGGCCGTAGGGATAGCCGGTGATGTTCTCGTTGCCGTCCTCGGTGATCACAAGGATGTCGTGTTCGCGGTAGCCGCCGGCGCCGGGCTGACCCTGCGGGATGGTGAGCATCGGCTCCATGCTGATCACCATGCCCGGTTCCAGAACGGTGTCGATATCCTCGCGCAGTTCCAGCCCGGCCTCGCGCCCGTAGTAATGCGACAGCACGCCGAAGGAATGGCCGTAGCCGAAACTGCGGTATTGCAGCAGGTCACGCTCGGCGAAGAAGGCGTTGATCGCCTGGGTGACCTCGGCGCAGCTGATCCCCGGTTGCAGCAGCGACATGCCGTATTCATGGGCGGCGACGTTGGCCTCCCAGATCTTCAGGCTCTCCGCATCGACCTCGCCGACGAACATGGTGCGCTCCAGCGCGGTGTAATAGCCCGAGATCATCGGAAAAGTATTGAGCGACAGGATGTCGCCGCGTTGCAGCCGGCGCGCGGTCACCGGGTTGTGGGCGCCGTCGGTGTTGAGGCCGGATTGGAACCAGACCCATGTGTCACGGTACTCGGCATCGGGAAAGCGATGCGCGATCTCGATCTCCATCGCGTCGCGTCCGGCCATTGCCACGTCGATCTCGCGCACACCCTCGCGCACCGCGTCACGGATGGCATAGCCGCCCACGTCGGCGACCTGGGCCCCGGCGCGGATCAGCGCGATCTCGGCGGGGGACTTGTGCATCCGCTGGCGCATGGTGGCCGGGGCCAGGTCGACCATGGTGACCGGCGACAGGAAATCCTCGAGCTTGTCGCGTTGCATCAGGGTGAGGTGATCGCCCTCGTACCCCACCACCCGGTTCGGGCCGGTGACCGAGAGCACCGCGCGCCAGAAATTGTCACGGGCCCAGTCGGTATAGGTGATGTTGTCGCAGAAGCTGCGCCGCCAGGGCTGACCGGCGTCGATCCCGGCAGAGATGGTGACGGCGCTGTCGGCGGTCACCACCATGGCATAGGGGCGGCCGAACGCGCAGTAGAGGAAGCCCGAGTAATAGGCGACGTTCTGCATCGAAGTCAGCACCACGGCGGTCGCCCCGGCCTCGTCCATCGCGGCGCGCAGACCGTTCAGGCGGGCCTGGTACTCGGTCTCGGCAAAGGGCAGCGGGGCCTTGTCGCCCGCCTGTTTGTCGGTGTGGAAACGGAAATGCTCTGGGCGTGCGGTCATCACAGACCCTCCTTTTCAGAAAGGTCCCGGCGTACAGGACGGGGATACGGGCGCTTCCCCGTTCGTGACGGGGGAAGCCGGCGACGCCATCGCCGGACCCAAGGGCAGATAGCCGCGGTTCGCGGCGGCGCTCAAGCCCAATTGCGACATGTTGGGACGCGAAGCAGGCTTTGCAGCGCGGCGCGCTGTGCTCTACCACGTGGAAAAGATGGACAACCCGGCGCGCCGGGCCTAGCAAACATAGCAAACCAATTCGCAGGAGACCCGCCATGCTTGACGCCCCCACGAACCTGAAATCCCTGCTCAAGGATCCCAGCCTGCTGGCGACCCAAGCCTATGTTGACGGCCAATGGGTGGCGGGCGAGAACGGCACCTTCGCGGTGACCAACCCGGCGCGCGGCGACGTGATCGCCGAGGTGGCCGACCTGAGCCGGGCGCAGGTGGCCAAGGCCATCGACAGCGCCTATGCGGCGCAGAAGGAGTGGGCCAGCTGGACCGGCAAGGAGCGCGCGGCAGTGCTGCGCAAGTGGTTCGACCTGATGATCGAGAACGCTGATGATCTGGCCACCATCCTGACCGCCGAACAGGGCAAGCCCCATGCCGAGGCCAAGGGCGAGATCGTCTATGGCGCCTCCTTCGTCGAGTTCTTTGGCGAGGAAGCCAAGCGGATCTATGGCGAGACCATCCCCGGCCACCAGCGCGACAAGCGGATCACGGTGATGAAGCAGCCGATCGGGGTGGCCGCCTCGATCACGCCGTGGAACTTTCCCAACGCGATGATCACCCGCAAGGCGGCGCCGGCGCTGGCGGCGGGCTGTGCCTTTGTCGCGCGACCGGCGGCGGAGACGCCGCTCTCGGCGCTGGTGCTGGGGGTGCTGGCCGAGCGCGCCGGGCTGCCGGCGGGGGTGTTCAACGTGCTGTCCTCGTCGCGCGCCAGCGAGATCGGCAAGGAGTTCTGCGAGAACGAGAAGGTGCGCAAGCTGACCTTTACCGGCTCGACCGAGGTCGGGCGCATCCTGCTGCGGCAGGCCGCCGACCAAGTGATGAAATGCTCGATGGAGCTGGGCGGCAACGCGCCCTTCATCGTGTTCGACGACGCCGACCTGGATGCCGCCGTCGAGGGCGCGATGATGTGCAAGTTCCGCAACAACGGGCAGACCTGCGTCTGTGCCAACCGGATCTATGTGCAGGCCGGGGTCTATGACGCCTTTGCCGAGAAACTGAAGGCGGCGGTGGAAAAGCTGACGGTCGGAGATGGTCTGGACGAGGGCGTGACCACCGGACCGCTGATCAACCCGGAGGCCATCGACAAGGTGCTGGAGCATCTGGGCGACGTCACCGAGAAGGGCGGCACGGTGCTGACCGGCGGACACCGGTCGAACCTGGGCGCGAATTTCTTCGAGCCGACTGTGGTGACCGGGGTGACCCAGGCGATGAAGGTCGCCAAGGAAGAGACCTTCGGCCCGCTCGCGCCGCTGTTCAAGTTCGAGGACGTGGACGAGGTGATCGAGATGGCCAATGACACCATCTTCGGCCTTGCCGCCTATTTCTACGCCAAGGACCTGAGCCGTGTCTACAAGGTGGCCGAGGCGCTGGAATACGGTATCGTCGGCGTCAACACCGGCATCATCTCGACCGAGGTGGCACCGTTCGGCGGGGTCAAGCAATCGGGGCTGGGCCGCGAGGGCAGCCACCACGGCATCGAGGAATTCCTCGAGATGAAATACGTCTGCATGGCGGTCTAATCCGACAGCTCGATCATGCGCTGGACGAGGGTGCCCGCCACCGTTGTCCAGCGCGCAATCTGCCCGGGCGCGAGACTGTCCGAGAGGCAGATCTCCAGTGCCTCGGCCAAGGCGAGGCCGGCGATCCGGAACTCATCCGCGCTGACCGCGTGGCGGCGGTGCACCGTGGCCATGTCGCGGGCGATCTGCTCCAGCGTGTCGGGGTCATCGGCGGATTGGGCGATCCGGACGATCATGGTGGCAAAGACGGCCTTTTGCTTGCCGAACCCGCCCATGAAATGGGCGCGGGTTTCCGGTGCCAGCCGGAACATCGCCAAGTAGAACCTGTCGGCGATCCGCGCCTTGTTCTGATAGACCAACGGCAAGGTCCCGCGCAGATCGTTTCCCGGCATGGTGCCTCCGCCTCTGCCGCCCCCGGAGACAGCAAGACAGAAACACGATAACAAATCGTAAAGGCCGCAGGGATTTCCGCCGCGCGAGGTCGGATACGAGAAAGCCCCCGCTTGGCGGGGGCGGCGGGAACACGGGTGCGCCGGGCCGGAGCCCGGCGCGGTTCCGGTCAGCGGGTCAGTTCACCGGCGTGGTTTCGGCCTCGCCCTCCAGCACCTCGGCGGTGGTGGGCTTGGTCGAGGCGATCGCGATCCGGCGCGGTTTCAGCGCCTCGGGCACCTCGCGCTTGAGGTCGATATGCAGCATGCCGTTTTCATGGCTGGCCCCGGTGACGCGCACATGATCAGCCAGCGTAAAGCGGCGCTCGAACGCGCGGGTGGCTATGCCGCGGTGCAGATAGGTGCGGTCGCCCTCGCCCTCGATCCGGCGCGCCGACACCACGAGTTGATGGTCCTTCACCTCGACCGACAGGTCGGAATCGGAGAAGCCGGCCACCGCGATGGAGATGCGATAGGCATCCTCGGCAGTCTTTTCGATGTTGTAGGGGGGATAGCTGGACTGGCCCACGTCATTGGCCAGAACCCGGTCCATCAGGTCGGCGATCTGGTCAAACCCGACGGTGGCGCGGTGCAGCGGTGCAAAATCAAACGTACGCATATGTGTTCATCCTCTTGTTTCGAGCGATTCACGTGATGCCCTCCGGTCTGGACGGGCAATTCGGCCCCGGACCCCATGACGGCGATCCGGATAAGGAAAATGTGGGAAACGGGAGGGCGGGTTTCAAGCCCCGCGCCGCACGGTTCAGCCGCCGGGGCGGATGAACTTGGCGCCGGTGTCGCGCCGGGCGCCGCCGACGACGACGCGGCGGGTTCCCGGGGCCGGCGGCAGCCCGTAGCCGCGCCCGGCCTTCATGATCGCGCGCAAGAGCGCCAGGGGCTCGCCAAGCTCGGTGCCCAGCGCGACCCGGTCACCGCGCACCTCGGCCTTGGCCGAGACCACCGAGACGATACGCGGTGCGGCGCCCTCGAAGGAAAAGATCGGCGCCCCGGATGAGCCGAAATCGACATCGCAGGACATCACCAGGATACCCTGCTGACGGGCCATGACGCCACAGACCTCTTGCAGCGACGGCGCCTCTGAGCGGTCGCGGGCATAGGAGACGACGCCGACCTCGTCGCCGGTGGCAGGCCGCGTGGCGGTGTCGAAGGGGATGACGGTGGTGTTGCGGATCGGGTGCTGAAGCTGCAACAGCGCCAGATCGCGGCGGACCCGGTCGGGCGAGACATCGCTGTCAAAGACATAGTCAGGATGCACCACGGCGCGGCGCACCTGGCGATAGGCCGAGGCCCGGCCGTTGCGCCAACCGGCCAGAAACTCGACCCGCGTGGGGTCGATCCGCATCTTGGTGGTCTTGTCATAAAGGCAATGGGCGGCGGTCAGGACCAGGTCGGGGGCGATCAGCGTGCCGGTGCAGAACCCGATCCCGCCGATGTCGAGCCGCCCGACCGCCTGCCAGGCGCGGCCCGCGTCCAGGCTGTCGAGGCGTTGGAGGCGCGTGTCACCGGCCTGGGCCAGCGCCGGCAGAACCGCCATCACCAATGCCGCAAACCAGTGTCGCACGCGCCCCTCCTTCGGATACCCCATCCCCGGTCGATCCCGGTCGATCCCTGAAACCTAGCCGGGGCTTGGGGCGAAATTGGGGCGCAGGGCGGGCAATTACCCGCGCAGATCGGGCAAATTCGCGTCGCGCCCCGAGAGCGCCGGCGGCTGCGGCCCGCCGGTGGCCCAGTCGAGCAGTTCCACCGTATGCACCACCGGCACGCCGGTGCCCGAGCCGATCTGCATCATGCAGCCGATGTTGCCGGCGGCGATGATGTCGGGGCTTTTTGCCTCGAGCGTGCGGATCTTGCGGGTCTTGAGCTGGGCCGAGATCTCGGGCTGCATCAGGTTGTAGGTGCCCGCCGAGCCGCAGCACAGGTGGCTGTCGACCGGTTCCACCACGGTGAACCCGGCCCGTTTCAGCAGGGTCTTGGGGTGGGTCTTGATCTGTTGACCATGCTGCAGCGAACAGGCGGCGTGATAGGCCACGGTCAGATCCCGGTCGCCGCCCTCGGGCAGGTCGAGCTTCATCAACAGCTCGCTGACATCCATCGCCAGCCCGGCCACCCGCGCGGCATCTCCGGCCAGCGGATCATTGGCGAACATATGCCCGTAATCCTTGACCGTGGTGCCACAGCCCGAGGTGTTGATGACGATGGCATCCAGCCCCTCGCCCTCGATTTCGGCGGTCCAGGCACGGATGTTGCGGGCGGCGCTCGCATGGCTGTCGTCGGATTTGCCCATGTGGTGGGTCAGCGCACCGCAACAGCCGGCGCCCTTGGCCACCACCACCTCGCAGCCCAGCCGCCGCAACAGGCGGATGGTGGCGTCGTTGATGTCGGTGTTCAGCGCCTTTTGTGCGCAGCCGGTCATCAGTGCCACGCGCATCTTCTTCTCGGCCCTGGGCGCAAAGCTTTGCGGCGTGTCGTTGCGGCTGACCGGCGGGATGGTTTTCGGCGCCATGTCGAGCATGGCGCGCAGCCGGGCATCGGGGATCAGCCCGCGAAAGGGCTTTGCCAGTTTCGCGCCCAGCAGCGCCAGCCGGAACCGCCCCGGATGGGGCAGGATGCGCGCCAGCAGCCAACGCAGGGCGCGGTCGTGCCAGGGCCGGGTATAGTGTACCTCGATATAGGCGCGGGCATGATCGACAAGGTGCATGTAATGCACACCCGAGGGGCAGGTCGTCATGCAGGCCAGGCAGGACAGGCAGCGATCCACGTGCTTGACGGTCTTGTCGTCGGGCACCCGCGCGTTTTCCAGCATGTCCTTGATCAGGTAGATGCGGCCGCGCGGGCTGTCCAGCTCGTCGCCCAGCACCTGGTAGGTGGGGCAGGTCGCGGTGCAGAACCCGCAATGCACGCAGGCGCGCAGGATCTCGTTGGCGCGCGCGGTGCCGGGATCTTTCAGTTGCGCTTCGGTGAATTCCGTCTTCATCAGCCCATCAGCCCCGGATTGAAGATGCCCCTTGGATCGAATTTCGCGCGCAGCCCGGCCTCGATCGCCGCCAGCGGCGCCAGCTGCGGCTGAAACATGCCCAGCCGCGACCGGGTGTCCGGCGCGGCGCGCATCAGGGTGGCGTGGCCATCGTAATCGCCCGCTCGCGCACGCAGATCGGTGCCCTCGGGCACCCGCGCCCAGATCAGCCCGCCGCCCCAGTCGAACAGCAGCGCCTCGGCCTCCAGCCGCGCCGCAAGCGCGGGCGCCTGCGACGGCTTGCACGACAGCCGCCAGACATCCCCGGGCGCACCGTGGAACGGGGCGACATCGCGAATCGCCGCCCAGAGCGCGGCAGAGGCCTCCACCTCGACCACTTCCCCCGCGCCGAGCAGTTTGGTCAGCTCCCCCGCGCGATAGGCGACCGAGGTGGCGAACCCCTCGATCCGCAGCAAGGCCGCGCCCTGCACCGGATCATAGGCCGCGCCGGTGACCTCGTAGGGTGAGCCCAGCGCTTTGGACAAAAGGCGCACCGCCGCCCCGGCATCCGCAACCGCGATGCGCAGGGTCGCCTCGGTCTCGGGGCGCGGCAGCACCTTGAAGGACACCTCCGACAGCACCCCCAGGGTGCCCCAGCTTCCGGCCATCAGTTTCACCAGGTCGTATCCGGTGACGTTCTTCATCACCCGGCCACCGTTCTTGATCGCCCGGCCCAAGCCGTCGATGTAACGCACGCCGAGCAGGAAGTCGCGCGCCGCCCCGGACTGCACCCGGCGCGGGCCGGCGGTATTGGCGGCAAAGACCCCGCCGATGGTCGGCTCTCCCCCGGTGGCCAACAGCCCGCGCGCATCCATCGGCTCGAAGGCGAGGCGCTGGTTCTCGGCGGCCAGCGCCGCCTCGACCTCGGCCAGCGGCGTGCCGGCCTGCGCCACCATGGTCAGCGCGCCGGGCTCGTAAAGGGAAATGCCGCGCAGCCCGGCCAGGCTCAGCGGGGTGCCCGCCTGCCCGGTCAGCCTCGTGCCGCCGCCACGGATCGCCAGCGGCCCGTCGGCCTGCCGAACGGCCTCGCCCAGCTCGGCCTCGCTTGTTGGTGTCATCATCTTCTTCTCTGCAAAAATACTCTGGGGGTCCGGGGGCAAGGCCCCCGTCACGCCGCCGCCATCGGCCGGGCGCGCCGGGTCTCGGTCAGCGCCAGCGGGAACACCTTGGCCGGGTTCAGCAGCCAGTCGGGATCGAACACGTCCTTGACCGCCAGCTGCGCCTCGAGGTCGCCGGCGTCGTACTGGTGCAGCATCAGGTCGCGTTTCTCGACCCCCACCCCGTGCTCGCCGGTCAGGCAACCGCCGGCCTCGACGCAGAGCTTGAGGATCTCGGCCCCCAGCGCCTCGCAGGTTTCCAGGTCGCCGGGCTTGTTGGCATCGAACAGGATCAGCGGGTGCATGTTGCCATCGCCGGCGTGGAACACGTTGGCCACGTCCAGCCCGAAGTCCTTGGACAGTTCGTCGATGCGGCGCAGCACATGGGGCAACGAGGACACCGGGATGGTGCCATCGAGGCACATGTAGTCGTTGATCTGGCCCATGGCGCCAAAGGCGGACTTGCGGCCCAGCCAGATGCGGCCGGCCTCGTCCTCGTCGGCGGCCTCGCGCAGTTCCACCGGGTCGTGGCGCGCGGCGATCTGCTTGATCAACCCGAGTTGGTGGTCGATCTCGTCATCCGAGCCCTCGACCTCGACGATCAGCAGCGCCTCGCAATCGGGATAACCGGCGTGGGCAAAGGCCTCGGTCGCGCGGATGCAGGGGCGGTCCATGAATTCGATCGCCACCGGCAGCACGCCGGCCTTGATGATGTCGGACACACAGGCGCCGGCCACCTCGGAATCGTCGAACCCCATCAGCACCGGCCGCGCGCCCTCGGGCTTGCGCAGGATGCGCAGCGTCGCCTCGGTCACCACGCCCAACTGCCCCTCGGAGCCGCAGATCAGCCCGAGCAGGTCCAGCCCGCCGGACTCGAGATGCGCGCCGCCGATCTCGACCACGGTGCCGTCCATCTGCACCAGCGTCACGCCCATCAGGTTGTTGGTGGTCACCCCGTATTTCAGGCAATGGGCGCCGCCGGAATTCATCGCGATGTTGCCGGCGATGGCACAGGCAAGCTGGCTGGAGGGATCGGGGGCATAGAAGAACCCCTCTTCCTCGACCGCGCCGGTGACCGAGAGGTTGGTGCGCCCGGTCTGCACCCGGATGATGCGGTTGTCGTAATCGGTCTCGAGCACGTCATTCATCCGCGCCACGCCCAGGATCACGCTGTCGGCGGTGGGCAGCGCCCCCCCGGCGAGCGAGGTACCCGAGCCGCGCGGCACCACCGGGACCCCCTCTTCATGGCAGATCCGCAGTACCTCGGAGACCTCTTGCGTCGAGCTCGGCAGCACCGCCAGCATCGGCGCGCATTTGTAGGCGGTCAGCGCGTCGCATTCATAGGCGCGGGTTTCGGCCGGATCGTGGATCAGCGCCTCGGGCGGCAGCACCTGCGACAGGCGCGTGACCAGCCGCGACTTGCGCGCCAGCACGGTGGCGTCAGGCTGTGGCATCTGCATCGGGGATCCTCCTTTTGGTAATTTAATATTACCAATTTGACCTACTGACAAGGCGAATAGATCGAGCCTAGGGTGAGCGCATGAGCTGGATTGACCGATTGTACCTGTTCTCGCCGCTGGATTACACCGGGCTGGTGCTGCTGCTTATGGGCTGGGTCAGTATTGGCTGGTGTGTCGAGAACCCGCCGCAGCGACGCCCCTCGGTCGCGCGGATCATGAACGACTATCGCCGCGACTGGATGCGGCACATGGTGACACGTCAGCCGCGCATTTTCGATTCCAGCCTGATCGGCAACCTGCGGCAGAGCACGGCGTTTTTCGCCTCGGCGACGATGATCGCGCTCGGCGGCGGCCTTGCGCTGATCCGCAATCCAGACCCGGTGGCGAATCTCGCCAGCGACCTGGCACTGGGCGCGCAGCCCCATGTGGTCTGGGAGATCAAACTGCTGGTGGTGCTGCTGTTCCTGACCAGCGCCTTTCTGAAATTCGTCTGGGCCAACCGGCTGTTCGGCTATTGCTCGGTGGTGATGGGGGCGGTGCCCAACGAGATCGAGGACCCACAGGCGCTGGTGCGCGCGGCGCAGGCGGCCGAGCTGAACATCACCGCTGCGCGCAGTTTCAACCGCGGGCTCAGGACGACCTATTTCGGGCTGGCCTCGGCGGCCTGGCTGCTGGGCGCCGGGGCGCTGATGGCGGCGGTGCTGCTGACGCTGACGATGATCTACCGGCGCGAGTTCGGCTCCTCCTCGCGCGAGGTCCTGCTGAAGGCGCCGCCGGACACGCGGACGTGAGTTTTGCCCGGCCGGTTTGGCGGATAGGCTGACCTCATGAGACCGATGATTTTTTCCGCGCTGGCGCTCTGCGCCCTGACCGCCCTGCCCCTGTACGCCGAGCCGCCGGTGATCGAGGCCGTCCACGCCCAGCGCGACGGCGCGACCTGGCGATTCGATGTCACCCTGTCGCACCCCGACACCGGCTGGGACCATTACGCCGACGGGTGGCGGGTGCTCGACATGGCAGGCAATGAATTGGGTCTGCGGGTGCTGGCGCATCCGCATGTGACCGAACAGCCCTTTACCCGGTCGCTCTCGGGCGTGGCGATTCCGGAGGGGACCACGCAGGTGCAGGTGCAGGCGCGCTGCCTCGTGGACGGATGGAACGCGGGGACCACGGTGATCTCGCTGCCCTGATCCGAGGCCCTCAGGCCCGGCAAATCAGGCCCGGTGATAGGGCGAGCCGGCCAGGATGGTGGCGGCGCGGTAGAGCTGTTCGCTCAGCATCACGCGGGCCAGCATGTGCGGCCAGACCATCTTGCCGAAGGACAGGCTGGCATCCGCCGCCGCGCGCAGCTCCGGGTCGATGCCGTCGGCGCCGCCGATCACGAAGGCCAGGTCCCCCCGCCCCTGGTCGCGCCAATCGGCCAGCCGGCCTGCGAAATCGGGAGAGGAGAAAAGCTTGCCGCGTTCGTCCAGCGTGCAGATCACCGCACCGTCGGGAACGGCCCGGCGCAGCAACGCGCCCTCGGCGGCCATGCCCGCGTTCTTGCGGTCGTCCACCTCGATCACCTCGGCCGGGCCGAGGCCCAGCGCGCGACCGGTGCGGCCGAACCGTTTCAGGTAATCGTCGATCAAGGTTTTCTCGGGGCCGGCGCGCAAGCGACCGACCGCGCAGATCCGGATGCGCATTCAAGGTCCAGTTCCCGGCCCGCACGGGCGGGCCGATGCCGAATCAGGCGTTGGCGGCGCCTTGCGGCAGCCACATCTTCTCGAGCTGGTAGAACTCGCGCACTTCGGGTCGGAACAGGTGCACGACCACGTCACCGGTGTCGATCAGCACCCAGTCGCCGGTATCCTTGCCCTCGACCTTTGCGACGAGCCCGAACTCCTGCTTGAGGCGGTCGACCAGTTTCTCGGCCATCGCCGAGACCTGCCGCGAGGAGCGGCCCGAGGCGATCACCATGTAATCGCCAATGGCGGTACGGCCGCGCAGATCAACCTGCACGACCTCTTCGGCCTTGTCGGAGTCCAGAGAGGTAAGAATGCGCGCCAGCAGCTCTTCGCTGCTCGGCAGAGCCTGGGCCGCCATCATACCGGCCCGGTCATCAGCGGGCATGGCCGCTTCTGCGTGGGTTGACAGGACATAGTCCTCCTTCATGAGCGCCGGCATCACCCCCGGCGCGGGGCAGGATCAATTTAGCAAGCCGGAGATGAAATTTCAATGAAACGCGAACCGCGGGCGCGGGGGTGTGGCAACGGGCGCGGCAAATCGCCATGTCAGCCCCCCTCGGCGCTGTCGGTACCGGCGCGTGCGGGGTCATTGAGGTGGCGCACTTCGCGCTGCGGGAAGGGGATGGAAATGCCGTTTTCCTCGAAGGCGTCCCAAAGCGCGAGGAACACGTTGCCCTTGATGTTGGTCAGCCCGTCGGAGGGATCGGTGATCCAGAACCGCAGGATGTAGTCAATGCTGCTGTCGCCGAACCCGGTGACGTGACAGACCGGCGGGTTCGGGCTGCTGAGGACGCGGCTGACCTTTTTCGCCGCCGTCACCGCCACCGCGCGGACCTTGTGCGGGTTGTCGCCGTAAGAGGCGCCGAAATGGATATCGAGGCGGACGAACTTGTTGGTATAGGACCAGTTGACCACCTGACTGGTGATCAGATCCTCGTTCGGGATCAGGTACTCCTTGCCGTCACGGGTGACCACCGAGACATAGCGCGCGCCCAGCGAATCGATCCAGCCGAAGGTATCGCCAAGGCTGATCACGTCGCCCGGCTTGATCGAGCGGTCGAGCAGGATGATGATGCCAGAGACCAGGTTCGACACCACCTTTTGCAGCCCGAAACCGATGCCGACGCCGACCGCCCCCGAGAGCAGCGCCAGCCCGGTCAGGTCGAAACCCAGCGCGCGAATGCCGGTGATCACGACAAAGCTGTAGACCGCGACCTGCACCGCCTTGACCGCCAGCACCCGCATCGAGGGGGACATGTCCTCGTTGCCCTGCAGGCCACGGGTGGCGGACTGGGTCAGCAGCCGCGCCAGGATCAGCAGCGCCACGATCATCAGCAGCGCCTTGAGCACGGTCAGCAGCGACAGGCTGAGGCTGCCGACGCCCAGCACGAGGGAATCGAGAAAGGCCAGCGTGTTGTCCAGCACCTCCAGCGCATAGAGCGTGGCATAGATCCAGGCGCCCCAGGTCAGCAGCCGGCGCAGCGTGCGGTTCTGCACGAAGCGCGACAGCATCGCGATGACCAGCCAGGCGGTGGCCAGGGTGGCCGCGATTCCGATCAGGTAGCTGCGCGAGGGCCAGGTCACCTGCTTCATCACCAGGTAGACCACCCAGGCCCCGGCGGCGAAATAGAACAGCCCCAGCCGGTGACGGATCTGCACCATCATCCGCAGCCGCCATTTCGGCCAGCCGTCACGGTCGCGGGTCCAGTCCTGCACCCAGGCCGAGGTCAGCAGGCGCAAGAGCCAGGCCAGCGCGATCAGCCCCAGGACGATCAGGACCTGGTTCTGCCGCCATCCCGGCGTCAGGAACATCTGCACCAGATCGCGCCCCTCGTTCAGCAGAGCCACGAGGTGCTCGGCAAGCCCCGGGGGCGGCGGGTTTTCTTCCATGCGGTGCCCTCCCTGACCTCAGGTTGGAACGGATCCGCCAGCCTGACAAGCGATGGCTGCGCGGCGCCCGCCGGTTTCCCACCTTGATCGAAACCGGTTGCGGCTGTATCTGGAACGGCATGACACCGGAATCTGCCCCCTGTTTCGACCTTCAGGACCACGCGCGGCTGCGCGAACGGTTCTTCGGGGCTGACCGCACCGTTCTGGCCCGGCTATAATCCGGCCCCGCCAGCCCACGCTCGCCATTTCCATGCAAGAACGGGAGAGGACAGATGTCCCCCAAGACCCTCTATGACAAAATCTGGGATGCCCACCTGGTCGACACGACCGAGGACGGCACCAGCCTTCTTTATATCGACCGCCACCTCGTGCACGAGGTGACCAGCCCGCAGGCCTTCGAGGGGCTGCGCATGACCGGGCGCGAAGTGCACGCGCCGGACAAGACCATCGCGGTGCCCGACCACAACGTTCCGACCACGCCCGACCGCGAGAAGGGCATCGAGAACGAAGAAAGCCGCATCCAGGTCGAGGCGCTGGACAAGAACGCGCGCGAGTTCGGCGTCAACTACTACCCGGTGGACGACATCCGCCAGGGCATCGTGCACATCGTCGGCCCGGAACAGGGCTGGACCCTGCCCGGCATGACGGTGGTCTGCGGTGACAGCCACACCGCCACCCACGGCGCCTTCGGCGCGCTGGCGCATGGCATCGGCACCTCCGAGGTGGAGCACGTGCTGGCCACCCAGACCCTGATCCAGACCAAGTCGAAGAACATGAAGGTCGAGATCACCGGCGAGTTGCACCCGGGCGTCACCGCCAAGGACATCACCCTGAGCGTGATCGGCAAGACCGGCACCGCCGGCGGCACCGGCCACGTGATCGAGTATTGCGGCGAGGCAATCCGCAAGCTGAGCATGGAAGGGCGGATGACCGTCTGCAACATGGCGATCGAGGGCGGCGCGCGCGCCGGTCTGATCGCGCCGGACGAGACCACCTTCGAGTACATCAAGGGCCGCCCCCATGCGCCCAAGGGCGCCCAGTGGGAAACCGCGCTGACCTGGTGGAAGACGCTCTATTCCGATGACGACGCCCATTGGGACAAGGTCGTGACGCTGGACGCGGACGAGATTGCCCCGGTCGTCACCTGGGGCACCAGCCCCGAGGACGTGCTGCCGATCACCGGCACCGTGCCGAACCCCGAGGATTTCGAGGGCGGCAAGGTCGAGGCGGTCAAGCGCGCGCTGGACTACATGGGGCTGACCCCGGGCCAGAAGCTGACCGATATCGAGATCGACACCGTCTTCATCGGGTCCTGCACCAACGGCCGGATCGAGGATCTGCGTGCCGTCGCCGAAATCGTGAAGGGCAAGAAGATCAAGGAGGGCATCCGCGCCATGATCGTGCCCGGCTCGGGTCTCGTGCGGGCGCAGGCCGAGGAAGAGGGGCTGGCCGAGATCTTCAAGGACGCCGGTTTCGAATGGCGCCTTGCGGGCTGCTCCATGTGCCTGGCGATGAACCCCGACCAGCTGTCCCCCGGCGAACGCTGCGCGGCGACCTCGAACCGCAACTTCGAGGGTCGTCAGGGCCGCGGCGGGCGCACCCACCTGCTGAGCCCGGCGATGGCCGCCGCCGCCGCGCTGACCGGCCGGCTGACCGATGTGCGCGAGCTGATGGCCGACACGGAAACGGCCTGACGCGATGCGGACCGCTGCGCCCGATCATGCGCGCAAGGCGCCCGGATCAGGTCGCCGCGTCGGAGAACATCCGCGTGGCGGCCTCGAAACTGCGCGCGCGCTCGGCGACCGGGAAGCCATGGGTGGATTGAACCGCCATGGCGCAGTTTTTGGGCGTCATGCGGGCGACCTGGGCCTTGAAATCAAAGGGCGCGCCCTCGGTTTCGGGCCAGAAGGAGTTGCAGTAGGAGTCCGTCTCGGCGGCCAGCCCCCGGTTCCCTGCGACCAGGTCGGCATAGATCCCGTAGATGAAATACTCCGAGATCGTCCCGTGCCGCAAAAGCACCTCGTGGTAGGGGCGGCCGTGCGCCGCCTCGATCCGCGCGACCATTGCACGCGTGGTTTCACCGCTCCAGAGAACGCAGTTCTCGATGTAGTGGGTGGCGAAATCCGCCGGAACGGTAATGCCGAGACAATCGGCCGCCGCCTCGATCCAGGCGCGGTGCGCGGGTATCGGCTGCTGGCCCGGCACGTGAAAAAAGCGGACCCGACCCTGGGAGTCGACGGCATCGCGGGCCGACAGGCGGCGCACAAAGAACACGTCGCTGTCCACGTGCATGACCGCGCGCGCGGGACTGCGCCGGGCGAACTCGATCTTCAGGATCTGCTGGATCATCCAGCCGCGCACGAGGGACAATCGGGGCGTCAGGTAGAGCGGGCGCCGCAAGGCACCGCTCAGGACCGACAGCGCGGACAGACGGCGCGGCAGCGCGAAAAGCCGCATCGGCAGCACGCTCTCCTGCGCGACGATCCGGCGCCGGTCGGAGGCGTATTTTTCGAACGCGGCGCAATCGCCCGCCGGCACGATGACGGTATGGCGAATGTCCGGGTCGACGTGGCGGTCGACCGATCGCGCCAGAACGTCGAAGATCTCGATGTCGCGCGCCATCGAGCAGGTCAGCAGGTCAAGCCCGTCGGCGGGCGTGTCGTTGGGCATCCAGGATCCCTTTCATTGTATCCGGCCGCACCTTTGGAAATGGCCGGGCACAAATCAACCCATCATCACAAGGATTGCCGCGCCATTCCGCGCGGCTGAGTTTCGAGGACATCCCATGGACAAATTCACCAAGATCACCGGCGTTGCCGCCCCCCTGCCCCTGATCAACGTCGATACCGACATGATCATCCCCAAGCAGTTCCTGAAGACCATCAAGCGGTCGGGGCTGGGGGTGAACCTGTTTGACGAGATGCGCTATCAGGACGACGGCAGCGAGAACCCCGATTTCGTGCTGAACAAGCCGGCCTATCGCAAGGCCGAGGTCCTGGTCGCGGGCGACAATTTCGGCTGTGGCTCGTCGCGCGAACACGCGCCCTGGGCGATCAAGGATTTCGGCATCCGCTGCGTCATCGCGCCCAGCTTTGCCGACATCTTCTTCAACAACTGCTTCAAGAACGGCATCCTGCCGATTGCCCTGCCGCAAGAGCAGGTCGACGTGTTGATGAAGGACGCGGAAAAGGGCGAGAACGCCCGCATGACCGTGGACCTCGAGGCGCAGACGGTGACCACCTCGGACGGCGAAGTGTTCCATTTCGAGGTCGACGCGTTCAAGAAACACTGCCTGCTGGAAGGGCTGGACGACATCGCGCTGACACTGGAAAAGGCGCCGGCGATCGAGAGCTTCGAGGCCAAGGCGGCGGTGGAACGCCCCTGGGTCTGAGCCCGACGGGGATCAATCACAAGCCGGCTAACGGATCTGTGCGAGGTGGTGTAGGCAAAGAGCAACGACTTCGCACAGAAAGGATCAGATCAATGAGCGACTGGCTGAAATGGGTTTTGCTTGGGATCCTGTCGATTGTTCTGGGCGGGCTTGCCTTGGGCAATGTCGCGCTGGCTTCGATGGCGATCGCGACGATGACCGGTGCCATGCTTTTGCTCGCAGGTATTTTCCAGCTTGCCGCCGGGCTTACCGTCAGCGGCGCGGGGTCAAGGGTCTTTGCCCTGCTGCTGGGTCTGGTTCTGGCGTTTCTCGGCTGGTCCTTTCTGGCCAATCCGCTCGAAGGCATGATCTCTCTGACCATGCTGATCGCGGTCCTGCTCGCCCTCGGCGGCATCACACGGATTGTCTTTTCTCTCCAGATGCGAGGCACCGGCCTCTTCGGGCCGATGTTGCTGTCGGGCCTCGTCCCGCTGCTGTTCGCGATCTTCATCTGGATGAATTTCGACATGGCGACGATGACGTTGCTGGGCGTGCTTCTGGGCATCGAGCTTGTTTTCAACGGTATCGGCCTGCTGATGATCGGGGTCTTCGTGAAGCGTCTTTCGTGACGCGCCCGGCCCCGCGCCCCCGATCGGGTCAAGGCCCGGACCTCGCGGCGCAGACGGTGGCCACCTCGGACGGCGAGGCGTTCCATTTCGACGTCGGTGCGTTCGGGAAACACTGCCTGCTGGAGGGGCGCGCTGACGCAGGAAAAGGCGCCGGCGATCGAGAGCTTCGAGGCGAAGGCGGCGGTGGAACGCCCCGGACTCCAGGCCCGGACCCCTCCCCCATGGCCCCTGTGGGGCCGCGCGCTACAGACACAAGATATGGTGTCCGCCCCGCCTTTGGGGCGGATTTTCCGGGCGTGTTGATGCAAACGCGCACCAGTTTGTCCATGATTTTGCCGCAAATTCAGTATTTTGTGAGAGGGCAGCTTGAGCCCGTGGCTGAAAGTCGGCACAAATGTGACCTAAATGAGGCAAACCGTCCTTAAGGGCGGGATCAAGTTGGAACAAAGGCGCGGCATCGTATCGCCCTGTCCAGGTTGAAGGGATCGAACAGTGTTTGCACGCTTCGCTGGCGCGGCATTCCGGGCAGTCCTGGTGGCTGTGGTTTTGGCAATTCCGTCACTTTTGCTGACTGCATCGGTGGCGGGCGGACCCGAGATCGTGACTCTTCTGGCCCTCGTGGCCGGGTTGCTGACCTTTGCCGAATACAACTCCAACTATCCCAGCATCGTCGAGTTCCGGGACGCCCCCCCGCTGAACCGAATGCGCTTTGCCGCCCTGACGGCGATGGTTCTGTCGCTGACGCTGATCGCCAAGCACGCTGTTGACCCGACCAACCTGACCGCCCTGTTCGCGGGGCTGGGCCGGATGATCGGCGAGATGACCGATTTCCCCTATTCGCCGGTGCGGCTGGCGGTTCTGATGCTGCCCGCCTCGGCGGCGCCCGAGTTGCTGGACGCCGTGCGGATCGCCGCCGGCGTGACCTATGTGATCGCGCTGGCCGCCGTGGTCACCTTTGTCTTTGCCGTGCGCGTGCTGGGCTGGCCGGTCGGAAACGGATCGTTCAACGTCTGGATCAACCTGCCGCTGTTCGACCCGACGGCCGGCGGAGACGTGGTGCACCGGCTGCAACGTGACGGGCAGATCAACGTGGTGATCGGGGTGCTTTTGCCCTTTGCGATCCCGGCGCTGGTCAAGCTGGGGGCGGACCTGGTCCGGCCCGGCGTGTTGAGCGACCCGCAGACCCTGATCTGGGCGATGACCGCTTGGGCCTTTCTGCCGGCCAGCATGGTGATGCGCGGGGTGGCGATGCTGCGGATCGCCGCGCTGATCGAGGAAAAGCGGCGCCGGTCCTATGCCGACGCCGAGGCCGACGCCGAGGCCGTTCAGACCGCATGATCCGGGCCTGCGCCCTTCTCGGTCTCATCCTTTCAGTCCTGTCCTGCCTGGCCGCGCCATTGCGCGCCGAGCCGCTGCGGGTTGCGAGCTTCAATACCGAATTGCAGCGGCAGGGGCCGGGCCTGCTGTTGCGCGATATCGAGCGGGGCGAGGATGCGCAGGTGGCTGCCGTAATCGCGGTGATCGCGCGCACCGGGGCCGACATCCTGGCGCTGCAAGGCATCGACTGGGATCACGAGGGGCGTGCACTGACGGCCCTGGCCGACCGACTGGATGCGGCCGGCGCAACATACCCCTATCGGCTGGCCCTGCGGCCCAACAGCGGGCTGGCCTCGGGGCTGGACCTGGACGGTGACGGAGCGCAGGGCGGATCGGGCGATGCGCAGGGCTATGGCGCCTTCACCGGGCAAGGCGGGATCGCCGTGCTGTCGCGCTTTCCGATCCTGCGGGACGGGGTGCGGGATTTCAGCGACCTGCCCTGGCGCGACCTACCGGGGGCGCTGTTGCCGCAATACCCGGACGGATCGCCGTTCCCCTCGCCCGAGGCGCTGGCGGCGCAGCGACTGTCCTCCACCGGGCATTGGATCGTACCGATCGACGCGCCCGGCGGGGTGGTGACGCTGCTGACCTTCCAGGCCGGGCCACCGGTGTTCGACGGGGCCGAGGACCGCAACGGGAGGCGCAATCACGATGAAATCGCCTTTTGGCGCCACTTTCTCGACGGGGTGTTTGGCCCCCCGCCACAGGCGCGGTTCGTGATCGCGGGCGGTGCCAACCTCGATCCCGACGACGGGGCCGGGCGGCACGCGGCGATCCGCGCGCTGCTCACCGATCCCCGCCTGACGGACCCGCGCCCGGCCAGTGAAGGCGGGGCGCGGGCCGGGGATCAAACCCACGCCGGACCCGACCGGCTTGATACCGTGGATTGGGACGGGCCGGGACGGCTGCGGGTGGATTACGTGCTGCCCAGCTCAGACTGGACGGTCGAGGGCGCCGGCGTGGTCTGGCCCGGTCCCGGAGAACCCGGACGCGAGGCCGCGCTGCGCGCCAGCCGGCACCGGCTGGTCTGGGTGGATCTTGGGCGGTAGCCCGGCCAGCATCACCTCGCGCAAATCGCTGGCCTTGAACCCCGGCAGCAGGCGGTCGAACTTTTCGCCCGACAGGCGATGCGGCATGTCCCAGAGATAGCGCATCTCGCGCAGTTCCCGCGCCAGTTCCCAGACCGGCGACGCGAGGCGCATCGCCCACCATGGAAACCGCGACAGGCGCAGCGGGCGGTCCAACTCGGCCGCGAGCCGGGCGCGGAGTTCGTTGATGGTAAAGCAGTGGCCGGGGAACGGCACGTCCTCGAACCGGCCCAGCTGGTCGCGCATTTCGACCAGCGACACCACGGCACGGGCCCAGTCGGGCAGATAGGCATAGGGCTGCATCGCATCGGGGTCGCCCATGGTGGTGATGCGACCGCGCTTGATCGCCGAGAGGATCAGCATGCTCATCACGTCGCCGTTGCGCTCGGGGTCGATGAAGTTGCCGGCCCGCAGGATCAGCGTCTGCACGCCGCTGTCGCGATAGGCGCGCTCCATCTCGACCCGGATGCTGCCCTTGCGCGAACAGGGGGTCTGCGGCGTGTCTTGGTCGATTTCGTCCGAAACATGCCCGAAATTGTACACATTGCCGGGGATCACCACCATCGCGCCCGAGGCCCGGGCGGCGGCGATCACCTGTGTGGTGATCTGCGGAATGATCCCGGCCCAGTCGTGGTAGTTGGGCGGGTTCATCCCGTTGACGATCACGTCACAGCCCTTTGCCGCCTCGATCATGTCGTCGCGGGCGCGGTCGAACTCGCGGACCCGCCAGCCAGCATTCCAGAAGGCGGCGGCGGAATGGCGCCCGATCTTGCCGGTGGCACCGAGAAGAAGAACAGTCTTGGTCATGGGATCGCTCCGTTGCTTGTGCGTCTGACAGGAGAATGAGCGGAACACCTGCGTTTTGAAATTGCCAAAATGTGACGATGTGATATTCATTAATGAATGACGGATGCGCTGGACTGGACCCTGTTGCAGAGCTTCTCCGCCGTGGCGGAGACCGGATCGCTGTCGGCGGCGGCGCGAAAGCTGGGCCAGAGCCAGCCGACGCTGGGCCGCCATATCCGCGCGCTGGAGGCGGCTCTGGGGATGGAGTTGTTTACCCGCGGACCAAGGGGGCTGATCCCGACCGAGGCGGCGCGGGACATGATCGGGCCGGCGGACCAGATGCGCGCGGCCGCCGCCCGGCTGCAACTGGTCGCCGAGGGACAGGAGGCCGGCCTTGCCGGGGTGGTGCGGGTGACCGCGTCAAGCGTGGTGTCGCATTTTGTCCTGCCGCCGATCATCGCCGCGTTGCGCCGCGCGCATTCGGAGATCCAGGTCGAGCTGGTGCCTTCGGACAGTTCCGAGAACCTGTTGTTCCGCGAGGCGGATATCGCCCTGCGGATGTACCGACCGACGCAGCTTGACCTCGTGGCCGCCCATGTGACCGACCTGGAGATGGGTCTTTATGCGGCGACCGGGTTCCTCGACCGGGTCGGGCGACCGCGGACGGTCGAGGAGGCCATGCGCCTCGATTTCGTCGGTTTCGACGCCGACGACACGATCATCCGCTTCATGCGCGGCGCCGGGCTGGAGGTCGGGCGCGGGTTCTTTGGCGTGCGATGCGACGATCAGGCCGCCTATTGGCACCTGATCCGGGCGGGATGCGGGATCGGCGGCATGCAGGCGATCATAGGTGAGGCCGAACCGGGGGTGGAGCGGGTCTTGCCCGGGCTGGATCTGCCGACCCTGCCGGTCTGGCTGACCGCCCCCACCGCCCTGCGCCACAACCCGCGCATCCGGCTGGTCTGGAACCGGCTGGCCGAGGCGCTGCGAGGCGCCTAATTCGCCGTGGGTGCCGCGCGGTAACGGATGCCCGTTTCGCCCACGAAACCAGCGTTTTCCTCGCGGATCCGGGCAGCGGCATCGTCGTAGAGAAACGGCAGAAAGGCGAACCGTCGCCCGCGTGTCACCTTGCTGACCTTGTGCAGCAGCGCGCAGGAGAACACCACGGCGCCGCCCGCCGGGGCCTTGAAGCTGCGCGGCCCATACTCAGGAAAGCACACCTCGCCCCCGTCGAAATCGTCGTTGAGGTTCACCGAGACGGCGAACCGGCGGTGGGCTGTGCCCTTGGTGGTATTGTCGCGATGGGCCGAGAAATGCCCGCCATCCTCTGCCGCGTAGCACGACACGATGTACCGCTCCATCCGGGTGGCGTGGAACTGGTGCACCTTGGCGATCTCGGGGATGATCCGACGCTGGAACCGGCCCTGCAGCGTCCCGATCAACTCCCGGTCTTCGATGACGTAATCCTTGCGCTGCTTGAAGTCCGCGTCCTTGATGCCGATGGTGCGCCCGTCCACCTCGCGCATGAAGCCGCTCTCCCGGCCGCCCTGGGCCTCGTAAAGACCGATCAGGTGACGGCAGAGCGCGGGTTCGAACACCCGGGGCAGGAACAGGATCGGCGCCATCAGTTCGACCCCGGCGAAGCGCGCCGGCGGCGGCAGATCGCCAAGCACGGACACCACCTCGGCGAGGTCTCCCTGGTCCTCGCGGAACGGGATGACGGCAATCACGCGCATCGTCGGGTCAATGACGACCCATTTGCGCGACAGCTCGGCGACACCCACGCCCGGCTCGGCGTCCGGCGCCGCGACACCGTAGAGCCGCGAGGCCAGCAGATCGAAATCCCAGAAATGGCGATAGCCGGGCATACGGTTGGCGACGCGGCCGCTGCTCTCGTCCTCGGGGTCGGTACTGACCCCGAAAAAGCAGGCGGTCTCGTCGTCGAAAAAGCCGGCTTGGCCATGGGCGGTGTCCAGCGCCGCACGGGCATGGGGGTCGGCGGCACTGCCGAAGAAACACAGGACGATGTAGCGGCCCGCCGCCGCATCAAGAACATATCGCGGGTTTGAAATATTGCGTTGAATAAAGTTCGGCGCGGGATCCCCGGGCAAAAGTGCCTTCGACGTTTGGGCAACAGAGTTCATCGTAAAACCTCCGAAACACAGTTAAAAAATCCTTAAATCCAGTATTGGCCGGAACGGCGCACCGGTCAAGCAAGGTGAAAATCGCCCGCAAACCGGCCGGGCCCAGCCCCAAGTCACCTCTCGCGGATCATGCCGCCAAGCCACAGGCAAGGCGGGATTTTCCGCCCCGCGCACCGCGCCAATATTGACGGTACCAGCACCCCGCGCTAGGCCCTGCGGGAACCAGATAAAGGAGTCCCCCCATGTCGAACCCTTCGCTTCTCATCCTGCCCGGCGACGGGATTGGCCCCGAAGTCATGGCCGAAGTGACCAAGATCATCGACTGGTACGGCGCCAAGGGAGGCCTTGCCTTTGACGTGACCGAGGATCTCGTGGGCGGTTGCGCCTATGACAAGCATGGCGTGCCGCTGGCCGACGCCACCATGGAAAAGGCGCAGGAGGTGGACGCGGTCCTGCTCGGCGCCGTCGGCGGGCCGAAGTACGACGACCTCGATTTCTCGGTGAAGCCCGAGCGCGGGCTGCTGCGCCTGCGCAAGGAAATGGACCTGTTCGCCAACCTGCGCCCGGCGCAATGCTTTGACGCGCTGGCCAATTTCAGTTCGCTGAAAACGGACGTGGTCGCCGGCCTCGACATCATGATCGTGCGCGAGCTGACCAGCGGCATCTATTTCGGCGAACCGCGCGGCATCTTCGAGGAAGGCAACGAGCGCGTCGGCATCAACACCCAGCGCTATACCGAGAGCCAGATCGACCGCGTCGCGCGCTCGGCCTTCGAACTGGCGCGCAAACGCGACAACAAGGTCACCTCGGTCGAAAAGGCCAATGTGATGGAATCGGGCATTCTCTGGCGCGAGGTGGTGCAAAAGATCCGTGACGAGGATTACCCCGATGTCGAGCTGAACCACATGTATGCCGACAACTGCGCCATGCAGTTGGTGCGCGCGCCCAAGCAGTTCGACGTCATCGTCACCGACAACCTGTTCGGCGATATCCTGTCGGATTGCGCGGCGATGCTGACCGGTTCCCTGGGCATGCTGCCGTCGGCCAGCCTTGGCGCGCCGATGGCCAATGGTCGCCCCAAGGCGATGTACGAGCCGGTGCACGGCTCGGCCCCCGACATCGCCGGTCAGGGCAAGGCAAACCCGATCGCCACCATCCTGAGCTTTGCGATGGCGCTGCGCTATTCCTTCGACCAGGGCGCCGAGGCCGACCGGCTGGAAGCGGCGGTGGAAAAGGTGCTGGCCGATGGCCTGCGCACCGCCGACCTGCTGGGCGAAGAGGGCGTGCAGCCGGTCTCGACCAGCCAGATGGGCGATGCCATCGTCGCGGCGCTGGACGCCAGCCTCTGACGGTTCATCCCTCGGGCGGGGCCTCTTGCTGGAGGCCCTGCCGCGCGCATCGGTCATAATGGCCGATGCGTTCGGCGTGATGCACCGCGCGCTGGAACCAGCGCATCGCATCGGTTCGGGCGAACACCTGCGACAGGGTGTAGAGCCCCGCATGTTCCCCCAGAAGCAGCCCGCGCCGGTGACGCGTGGTGCGATGCGCCGCCAGGGCCTGTAGCCGCGCCAGCCGCTCCGTTTCCAGATCGCGGGCGTCGGCGGCAGTGGCCCGCGCGAGGATCGCCCCCAACAGCTGCGCAGGACGGCGCAGGTCGGGATCCTCCGACAGGGTGGCAATCCGGTCGGTCTGATCGACCCGGTGCAGCAACCGGCGCAGGTGGTCGGCCTCGTGCAGCAGGGCGGAATAGACCTCTTCCTCGATCGGCAGATCGGCGGGCAGGCGGATATCGGCGAGGAACTGCTCCAGCTCATCGAGGGCCTTGCCCATCTCCGGCTTGAGCGCGGCAAGCGGCCGGTAGTCGGGCGTCTCCCGCAGCGCGGCCGAGAGCGCGGCGAACACCCGCCCGGCGATCAGCGTGGCGCCCCCCCGCGCCGCCATCAGCGCCGCCCGCGCATCGGTGAGCAATATCCGGTCGAGCCCCAGCGCCACCCCCTCATCGGCGCGCGCGGGCACCAGGCGGGCGATCAGCCCGGTGTACTGGCGGGTCACCGGCAGGAACAGCGCGGTTCCCGCCAGGTTGAACCCGGTGTGGAAGATCAGCAGCGCGGTCAGCGGATCGACCAGCTCGGCCAGGTGCTCCAGACCCGGCCCCAGCGCCAGCAGCAGCGGAAAGGCGATCGACGACGTGACGATGTTGAAACCGAGGTTCGCCACCGCCGCCTGCCGCATCACCCGGGCGCCGCCGACCGAGGCCAGCAGCGCGGTGAACGTGGTGCCGATGTTCAACCCCACCACCAGCGCCGCCGCCTGCATCAACCCGATGGCCCCGCCCTGGAGCATCACCAGCGCCAGCGCCACCATCGCCCCCGACGACTGGATGATCACCGTCATCACCAGCCCGGCAAGCGCCAGCGCCAGCATGCCCCAGAGCCCGCCCTGCGGCAGCGCCTCGGGGTTCAGCAGGCCGGTGGCGGTCTCC
Organism: Aquicoccus sp. SU-CL01552; assembly: GCF_040365005.1. Taxonomy (NCBI): domain Bacteria; kingdom Pseudomonadati; phylum Pseudomonadota; class Alphaproteobacteria; order Rhodobacterales; family Paracoccaceae; genus Aquicoccus; species Aquicoccus sp. SU-CL01552. The sequence goes on from NZ_BAABWV010000013.1 coordinate 163,859, forward strand.
ATCGCGGTCTGCATCAACTCCAGCCCGGTCAACAGCAGGCAAAGCCCGGCCAGCACCTGTCCCACCCGTGCCACCGCCCCGCGCCCCAACAGCACCGCCAGGCTGGCCGGCAGCAGCCCGACCATCGCCAGCGACCCCAGCTGCAGCTTGAGCCCGAGCAGGGACACCAGCCAGCCATTCGCCGTGGTGCCGATATTGGCCCCGAACAGGATCCCCATCGCCTGGGGCAGGGTCATCAATCCGGCCCCGACAAACCCCACGGTCATCACCGTGGTGGCGCTGGACGACTGGATCAGCGCGGTCGCCACCGCCCCGGTCAGCACCCCGCGCAACGGCGTGGTGGTGAACCGCGCGAGGATCCCGCGCAGGTTCGACCCGGCGATATCCTTCAGCGCACGGGTCATGGCATCCATCCCCATGAGGAACATGCCGACCCCGCCAATCAAGAGAAAAATATCGGTTGTCATGCGCCCTTCCCCGGATCGACAGGATGCCCCGCGCCTGCCCGACAGGCAAGCGGCGCGAGTCGCGATATTGTCCTTGCAAAACCTTCAGGAGGCGTATAATTCCGCCCGCACGGTCGGAGTGTAGCTCAGCCTGGTAGAGCACTGTCTTCGGGAGGCAGGGGCCGGAGGTTCGAATCCTCTCACTCCGACCATATAAACAAGGGCCCCGAGGGGCCCTTCGTCGTTTTCAGATCTACCGATATCTGGGGCGCGCCCCAGAAATGATTGATATCCAGGCTAAATCAACGCCTCTTTCGTCCCGGCGTGCTTCGTGAGGATGTCCTGGACATCACCCGGTTTGAATGCGACGTCCCACGCCCATCGCCCGAATCCTCCAACCGCATTGACCTGCCTCCCGCGAAATCCCTCACCGTGATGTAGAGTCTC